>CAJTWX010000122.1 GCA_910580155.1 uncultured Alphaproteobacteria bacterium | reverse complement strand
AAACCTACAGTATGTATCTGGGCAATAATATCCATACCAAAATCCCCAGTCTGTTTATGAAAATGCAACACCTTATCAGCAAAGGGTATCACGGCGTCAGCTTAAATAAAGAAACCAAAAGCTTAATCTGGCAAAAAGACGAAACACTGCGGATACTGGATTATACATTATATCAGCAGCACGCAATGGAAGCAAAAGCCCTATAATTTTGCTACGCCGAAATAATACCATTCTGCCCCGATTTCTGCTTTAAGGTTCGGTAAAAGGATATACCCGTCTGCCGGCGCAGTCAAAACTTCGCCATCTTCATAACGGGCAATTTCTTCGCCTTTGATAACACAATCCAAGTGTTTATAACTTTTGCAAAGCCATCCCTCCCGCTCTTTGACCACATAGTTTTTCATTAAAATATGTGTTTTATTACGCTGCTCCGGTTTTTCCGCTGAAATCATCCCAAACTGTGCTAAAGTGCTGATAATTGCCGAATATGCAAGTTCAACCGCCGCCGCAGATTTATGATAGCCGCACTCTACCGTTGTTCCGCTCTTACCGAATGTGTGTGCACACCGTTCGGTTGAATAGTCCTCAATTTCCCCCTGCTCGTCATAAATATCAGGCCAACCTTCCAACACATAATCAACCGCCAGCCCGTCAATCAACTTCATATTATTTTCATCCGGATAATCACAAAACGCAAACGGAACATCACCTTCACAGTGCGTGGAATGCAAGTCAAGCATAACATCACACGCCTGGATTAACGGACAAATCTCATTTGCAAGCTTTTGTTCGTATGTTTTAGCCATAGGGCAAACTGTCATCACTCGGTTCAGGTTTTCCTCAATCTGCCGTACATCACGCTGATATGCCTCCGGATTACAAACTGGCACAACAACCAGCTTACCATTTGTCAAAACAATCTTCTTCTCGTTGATTTCCTGCAACAACCGTTTAAGCGCATTTGTTCCAGCCGTTTCATTACCGTGAACTGCCGCCAAAATTAACAAACTTTTTCCAACGACACCGGAATCAAACTCAAATTTTTCTATCATCAGTCTAACACCTCAATAAACTTTTTATACCGCTCGGCATATTGCCCTTGATATTTGCAGGCAATCTCCACCAAAGACTTTTGCTCTTTAAACCGGTTTATCAGCGTTTCATCGGTTTTAACCGACAACACTTCCGCAGCTTCGTCATACTCAGTCTTCAGCCTAATGAACTGCACTTGCATA
>CAJTWX010000121.1 GCA_910580155.1 uncultured Alphaproteobacteria bacterium | reverse complement strand
TATACCAAACAGCTATATGGGAAAATATTGGTTACCATTAAAAAATCTTATGATAGAAGATGGCTTTGAAAAAGATAAAACTTTTAAAGTTGGTGATGCTATCAGCAGAAAATTACGCATTACAGCAGTCGGGCTGCAGCAGAATATGCTGCCACAGATTAAATTTACCGAATCTGCTGCTTTTAAGCAATATCCAGAAAAGCCGGAAACAAAAGAACAGGTGATAAACGGAGATATTGTAACCACCGCGTTAATTAACACCGTTTATATTCCGGTACAAGCTGGCAAACAGTCCCTTCCTTCAGCAGAAATTGAGTGGTTTAATGTTGAAACAGGGCGTCTGGAAAAAGCAATTATTCCGCAACAAGAAATTTTTATTGCGGCAAATCCAAATTTACAACAGTCCCAACCCTTGCCGAAAATAAAAGAGGACAATGCTCAACCGGCAAATGCCCATATAAAAAAAACAGAAAATGCGCCCCGTGACCCTGCAAAATCATCAGTATTTATTTCAAAATATTATTGGGGACTGGCTGCATTAGCTGCACTTTTATTATTCATTATGTTTTTATTTTTCCGCAAACCTAAAAATCCCTACTATAACCGTGTTATAAGTTATCTGAAGCAACGGGATTACAAAGAAGTTCGGGGGGCTCTTATCGAATGGGCAAAAATAAAATTTAAACGTACAGACATTACGAATTTTAATATGATCGCGGAAAAGGTAAACAATAAAGAATTTACCGAACAGCTTTCGGCTTTGAATAAATTTTTATATTCGGGAACTGATGATTTTTTTAATAGTGCAAAATTTATTGAAATTTTTAAAAAAATTGATAAGATTAAGTATAATATGCAGAAAAATCAGGAGATTTTACCGAATCTTTACGACTAATGCGCCTTTTAATGATATAAACTTTGTGTGTGGGAGTAATTATGCTTTTTGTCAGAAGAATAATATGCGGCATTATTGCCCTTGTTCTGGTTGTTAGCGGAGCAATGCTTACAAATGCGGCACAGCAATTATGGCAGGCCATCGGATTTTGCCTAATTGTCGGCGGCATAACGCTTGCTTATATAGCCATAAAGCAACACCTTCCCAATTACAGCTTTTGGATTACGTTAATTGCTCTTGGTCTGGCTTATTCCTTATATTCTGTACGTATTGCACCCGTTTCAGATGAAGAACAAAAAAATATTGCATCAAGACTGGATAAAGAGCTTGAAAAAAGCAAAATGGTTTTAAGCCACGATAACCCCAGAACAGAGCAGAAAAAACGGATAATCAAGAGAGAAAAAAAGCCGACAGGCTTTAATCTGGCAGCGTACCCGAAAATCAGCGGCAGTGCTCAGGTTATTCACGCACATATTTTTTATATCGGAGGTAGGTACATTCGTCTGTATGGTGTGGATGCGCCCGATACCGACCAGATTTGTTCCAGTTCAACCGGAAGTGCATACAATTGCGGAGAAGAAGCGGCATCCTGGGTGCGCGGGT
>CAJTWX010000120.1 GCA_910580155.1 uncultured Alphaproteobacteria bacterium | reverse complement strand
TCCGCACACATTTTTGTTGCATACCCCCAAAAAATATGGTATATTCCCGCTAATCCACAAACTATTCAGGACATTATTTATGAATTTTCGCCACCTTATTATTAAAACCATCTGCAAACATAAGTCGCTTTACCTCATCTTCGCCATAAGTTTTATTTTCTCCTCAATTGCGCTTTCCATCACCCCGTATGTAACCTCCCGCCTTATCGGCTGTTTTTCACTCCCGACCAAAGAAGCTGTTTTAGAGGGGATTATCTTCTGGACAATCGTTTTCATCATCGCCAAAATATTGCAGGCACTTAATCAATATGTTGTGCGTATATATAACAATATGGCGCGGTCTGTTATGAATTCCGCCCTATTGCAAGACCTTTTCAAAACAGTTCACGCCCACCAAACTTCCTATTTTGATGATGAGATGACCGGACGCATCACCTCTGCTGTGAACAAAATCTCGGGCACGGTGTCAAGCATTACCACCGGTTTACTCTTTCGACTCATCCGCCCGATAATAAACTTTCTCTTTGCCTTAGGCGTAATATCCTACGCCAGCCCCAAACTCGGAATAACTCTTATCGTCTTATGTGTGCCGTTTTATTTTGTTCATAAAAAGATAGTCCCGATAATTGCCAATATGTGGAAACAGCGCGGCACTTTAGAGCGCGAATATATAACAAGAACCGCCGACAGCCTCACCAACTACAAACTCGTCCGCTACACCGGCTCGGTTTTCAACGAACGCCTGAATGCTTATAAACTCCTCAAAACATATCTTAGCACCACATACACCTGCGAAATTAAACGCGGCGCAAGTTCTATGTCTCTCGGTTTGGCAGAAAGTTTGTTCACTGTTTCCTGCTACACTGCCATATTGTATTTTGCAGCACTTGATACCCTCTCTTTAGCAGACGCGTTTTTTGCCTTTTCCTCAATTCAAATGCTCAAACAAAGCATTTCGGATTTAAATGATTTCACGATTGATATGTCTTCTTCCTTTGGCGAACTCATCACCAACTTGGAACTGGTTTATAAACCAATCACGATTAAAGACAAAGAAAATGCCGCAAAACTCAACGTAACAGACAACAGCATCACCTATCAAAACATCAACTTTGCCTACACAGAAGAGAAACCCGTATTGCAAAATTTTAACCTTGCCATCAAAGCCAATCAAAAAGTCGGCTTGGTCGGGCTGTCGGGCGCGGGCAAATCTACGCTTATCAGCTTGCTGCTCCGCTCGTATGCTCCGCAGTCTGGCGAAATCTTAATCGGCAAGCAAAACATTGCCGATGTCACCCAATATTCGTTACACAAAAATATAGCTTATGTGCCGCAAGATGTCACGCTGTTTAACCGCTCGTTGTTTGAAAACCTGCAACTTGCCAACCCCAAAGCAAGCAAAGAAGAGATTTTTGAAGCCGCCCGCCTTGCGCACATTCACGACACAATTATGAAAATGCCCAAAGGCTATGACAGCGTTGTCGGCGAGCGCGGCGTCAAACTCTCGGGCGGCGAACGCCAGCG
>CAJTWX010000119.1 GCA_910580155.1 uncultured Alphaproteobacteria bacterium | reverse complement strand
AAACCGGCAAAGTCAACAACCCAGCCCACAGCCGCGGAGCAATAAGGTATTTAAATGGGTTTGTAGAGAGCGTCACCAAAGCATCAATTTGTTCGGTAACCCGCATCGTGCCTATTTCTGCCGCCATAGCCGCTCCGATTCTGCCTGCAACCATCAGAGCAGAAAGCACCGGTGCAAGTTCTCGTGTAACAGAAATTAACACCACAGAAGCGATAACGCCTTCTGCCTTAAATCCTGAAAATCCGGAATATGTCTGCAAGGCAATAACCATACCGGCAAAAAGGGTTGTCAGCCCTACAACCGGCAGCGAGTAAAAACCGATATCTAAGACTTGCTTAAGAAAAAGCTTAAAATAAAAAGGAGGAACAACACAATGGTAAATAGCCTTAACTACAAAAGCCGTTAATTCGCCCAATGAGGCTAAAAATTTTACCAAAGGCTTGCCCAAAGTTCTTAAAAAAGCTTCCATTATTTGCGTTATCATCTCATAACCTCTTATACTTCTTGCCGTATATAACCGTCAATTTTTGCAATAATTTTACAAAGTATAGAACAATCAAATGCATATAGCTTTAATTTTGTGACGGATACCCCCAAAAAATCAACATATTCATTATCCGGTAGTCTTTCCAAGTCTTTCTTATCTTCACAAAGTTCAACACACAAAGAAATTTTTACTTTAGCTTTATGTTTAAACTGGCCGATACCAACGTTTCTTACTTCAAGCAGTCCCCGAATATTCTTTGGACAGCTGCCGACAAGATTACCGTTGGCACAAACTAAGTCTACTCTGTCATCTGCAACAAGAACAGCGCCTTTTTCCATAATCATTCTTAAGGCAACATCAGACTTTCCCACACCAGACTTTCCCGTTAAGAGAATGCCTTTATTGTGAAAACTGATAAGCGTTGCGTGAATATTAAACATCAGCAACATCCCTTAAGCGTTCTGCTTTTTTTTCATCAGATACCGTAATTGAGAATTGCCGAACGTTTTCACGAACAAAAATGTCTATTTTCCAAATGTTCCGCGGCAAAATCTCTGCAATTTTTTCCGGCCATTCTATTAAACTGACACCTTGGTAAAATGCGTCTTCCACCCCCAGTTCATATGCCTCATCTGCTCTTTTTAACCGGTACATATCATAATGGTAAATATCAAAATCTGCCGCTTCATACGTTTGTACCAAGGTAAAAGTTGGACTGGGAACATCCTCCGCACCGCATAAAGATTGGATGAAATAACGCGAAAAAGTACTTTTTCCGGCACCCAAAGTTCCGTAAAGCGCAAAGGTGTCTCCTTTTTGAACAATGGCCGCCAAAGATTCAGCCAGACGTTTAGTGTCTGTTTCGGAGGAACATATAAATTTTCTGGAAAAACTATTCATTTTCTTACTTAAAATATTGAACCAAAACTAAAAAATCCATCACTTTTCGGTTGTACTTTTTTCTTGATGGTAAAATCATTCCGTCTGCGTTTAATATCCCGCCAGTCTTCAGGCGTATAAAAGCTGCCTTGCCATAATCCCGAAGATTCGCTTTGTGCTTTGACTTCGTATGGTTGGTAAATATTTGTTTCGCGCGTGTTTGCAAGTCCCCAGCCCGCCCCGACAAGAGCAGCGCCGATGTCATATTCGCCCCATACACAGGTTGCCAAATCCTGCCCGTTGGGTTCAACTTTCAAAATATAACAATCAATAGAATTTTGGTCAATCCACCCGCGC
>CAJTWX010000118.1 GCA_910580155.1 uncultured Alphaproteobacteria bacterium | reverse complement strand
AAACTATCACTTACACCAAAGACCAAAACGTCTCAACCTGCCCCGCGAAAACCTCAACTACACAAACTATAACAAACGCCTGTGGTAAATGTGAAGATGAATATTTTACAGCCAAAGTAACTATATGTTTGGATGTTCAGGATAGAAGTACCAGAAAACCTTGGCTTAATTATGTTGGTGATAACTTACATTATAAGGCAGAAGGCAAATATTATGGTTATGTATACGGTCTTGCCTATGATGGTTCAAATGACCCAAGGCATATGAATTGCAAGACAGATACAATAACGTTTAATAATAACCCGCCTAAAATAGAATTTAGCTATATGCCAAATATCTCTGATTTAGCAGCGGGGAGGTTACCGCCTAATGTAACTTGGTGCGAAGAGCAGGACAGTGAATATTCAACATCCGGATTAAGAATAATAAGTGAAAAAACACGTGGCGCATATAGAGATTTCGTATATGAAGTACAACCAGGCTGGGGCTGGGATGGCAGCAATGAGGCAAACATAACTGTAATATATAGATGTCATATATCCGGAACACCTGATTACCATTGGTAAACAGTCCAATCGTTCTAAACTCAGTTGATGTTGAATAATTTATTATAGTAAATTACTTACAAAACTGATTTATGGTAGTAGTCTTCAATGTTGCTCTCTTGACTTAGAAAAATTTTTAATATAGAATTTTCTCTATAACCCCAAACCAAGAGATTTAGATGGAAAATGATGCTTCTATGTTAGCAACTTACAGTTCTTTTTATGTGGATGAAAGCGGTGACTTGACCTTTTTTGTTAAAAATAAACCCGCGAACTTTGATAATGCAACAGTTTCTAAATATTTTATGATTGGAATGGTACGCATTAAATCGGATATTGACGAAGTATCGCAGGCATTTGACAATCTGCGGGCAGAATTATTGCAAGATCCGTTTGTTAAAAAAATACCATCAGCACACAAAATAGCCCAAATGTTTCACGCCAAGGATGATGCGGATATTATCCGGCGGGAAGTTTTTAAGCTTATTCAAAAATTTGATTTTTCAGTTCAGGTTATTGTGCGCCGCAAACAAGTCATTTTGGATAAAATTAAAGAACAATATAAACAAACAGGGATAAAAACAAAAATTTCTGAAAAAGATATTTATGATTCAATGGTTTCTGCTTTGTTTAAGCGTTCTCTGCATAAAAATGACTGTAAAATATATTTTTCCCAACGCGGGAAAACTTTTAATGAAGAAAGCTTGAAATTAGCAATCGGTCGGGCAAAACGCAATTTTTGCATTCAGTATAATACGGAAAACACTCATCAGACAAATATTTTTTCCAGCCAGCCGCAACATCATATCGGTTTACAAATTATTGATTATTATTTATGGGCATTACACCGTTTTTATAGTTATAATGACGATTCTTATTTTAATCTTTTAAAAGATGATTTTAAGTTGATAATTGATTTAGACGACAAAAGGAATCATAAATACGGCGAATATTATGACCATAAATCAAAACCTATTTCATTAGAAAAAGTAAAAGGAGCAAGCTAGATTCAGACTGGACTGGCCTCTGAATACACTGCCAACAGGGCAGACGTTCGCTTTGCTCCTCCATATTTATTATATAACACATATTTTGTAAAAAATCAATAGCAAAGATTATAAACATAGTATATCTTTTCGAGCCACATATTACCAAGTCTGTATTTAATCTAACGTATACACAGAGGTAATATAAGCATTACAGCCATCTCTTGTAGGGCATACTCCAGATGTTCTAACGGTTGCCAATTTCTATCACCAACATCATAAAATATTTCTGTTATACCAATC
>CAJTWX010000117.1 GCA_910580155.1 uncultured Alphaproteobacteria bacterium | reverse complement strand
AAATTCAACGCCAATAAATCCTTTTTTAATTAGATTATCAATCAGCTCAAAACGGTCATACGGCAAAGAAATTCTGGTTTTGAAACACGACAGTACCGTGTCTTTTTCTATCGGCTTATGCAAAAGGGATATTTTACCACCATCGGAAGGGTCTATTGCCGTTTGGAACAAATTAAACCGGCAGGCAAAATATGGTGTCATATTCCACAGGTTGCTTCGGTCTACAATTGAGGTGCAATCTGTACATCCCATCTTGCGAGCCTGCTCCATCCGGTATTCAATCATTACCGTATTCAGCGCATTACCGCGATATGACGGCAAGACCGAATCGGCTCCAAACGAGGCAATACGGCTGTTGCCATAATGACGATCTACGTTGAAAAAGTCATATTGAGCATTCGGGAGTTCATCTTGTAAATCCGCTGCATTATCGCAGATTTTCAGATATGACATTCCAACCAACTGGCTGCCGACAAAAACGCCGATATAGTTAATTTTCGGGTTTTGAAACACATTGTAGTAATATTCTTTTGTGTGCTTATGAATAAAACATTCTTCGCCAGCGCGAAGATTTTCATAAATATTTTCCGATAATTGACCCATTGCAGCAGCATCGTTCACATTTAATGGGCGGATATAAAAATGAACAAGTTTCTCCTGACGAACGCCGTTGATTTTGGAGAGCGAACCCTGCCAAACCATTTCGCCGTTTATCTGGTAATTGTTAATTTCTGTATTCATTTTATCCTCGCGTTAAAACATTAAAAAAAAGCGGGTTTGTTCCCGCCTTATGATTTGATTTTGCGAATATGCATTCAACAACATAAAACCAACGACGGGAAAGCTGTTTCCGGACGTTTTATCTTGAGCTGTTTTGTAGTCATATTCGTTTTCATTTGCTTCTTTCATTAAAAAGTTGCGGGTAGTATGCCATTTTTATAGAAATTTGTCAACTAATTTTATATATAATATTTTTAAGTTAGTTTTCGGAGGGCGATATGGTTGATATTAAAAATATGACAGAATTGGAAGCGGCAGAACAGCTTGCCTATCTTGCCAAAGAAATTGAAAAAGCAAATATCGCCTATTATCAAAATGATGATCCGTATCTGGACGATGCACAATATGACAAATTGCGACATTTAAACGATGCGATTGAGGCAAAATTTCCACACCTTATCCGTGCAGACAGTCCCTCAAAACGAATCGGCGCAAAAGTTAAGAGCGAATTTAAAAAAGCAGAGCTTCAAGTTCCGATGCTCTCGCTTGCCGATATTTTTAACGAAGCGGAAGTACACGAGTTTATTATGAGCGTTAAGCGCTTTTTAAACAGCAGTGACGATATAACCTTTAGCGCAGAGCCAAAGATGGACGGTTTGTCTTTTTCGGCACTTTATCTCAACGGCGTATTTATGCGCGGGTCAACGCGCGGCGATGGCAAAATTGGGGAAGATATTACCGAAAATTTGAAAGCGATTAAAGGGTTTCCGCTGTTTATTGATAAAGATGTTCCCGATGTATTTGAAGTGCGGGGCGAAGTATTTATGTCTAAAACAGACTTTTTGGCGCTGAACAAAAAAAACGAAGAAGAGCATAAAAAGACTTTTGCGAATCCGCGAAATGCTGCTGCTGGCTCTTTGCGGCAGCTAGATGCAAGGATTACCGCCGAACGCAATTTAAGCTTTGTGGTTTATACCTGGGGAGAGGTTTCGGATGTGGTTTGGAACAGCCAAGTCGGATTTTTGGACTATGTGAAAAAGCTCGGATTTCCGATTAACCCCTATAATACTATTTGCCATTCAGAAAAAGAATTGCTTGAAAGCTATAATAATCTTATGGAGAATCGGGCAGATTTGCCATATGATATTGATGGGAT
>CAJTWX010000116.1 GCA_910580155.1 uncultured Alphaproteobacteria bacterium | reverse complement strand
AGTTGTTGGTGGCAGATCCGAATTCAGTTTTTGCTAAATATATTCTGAAACTTTATCCGCTCAATGAGCTTGATGTGCCGATGGACCAACGGGATTATGGTACGCTCATTCACGCTATTATTGAAGAGTTTAATAATACTTATCCTGCCAAACTTCCCGACAATGCGCTTGTTATATTGTTGGAAATCGGTAAAAAACATTTTGAAAAGCTACAAATTGATGATGACAAACGCACATTTTGGTGGCCGAAGTTTGAAAAAACTGCCGAATGGATTATTGAACAGGAAAAAGAATACCGCGACAATGTATCTGCCGTGCATAATGAAATTAGCGGAGAGGTTACTTATAATTTAGCCGGAGGCGCCTTTTCCTTTACGGCAATCGCCGACAGAATCGATGAGCTGAAAGGCGGAGGATTAAATATTTTAGACTATAAAACGGGACGCATTCCCACTTCAAAACAAGTTGACAGCGGACACGCTTTACAGCTTTTGCTTGAAGGGCTGATTGCACAAAAAGGAGGTTTTACAGGAATTAAACGCGATGATGTCCGCCAAACAATTTATTGGCAGTTGGGCTGTAAAAAGTTGGAAATTACCCCTAAAAAAGAAGAAGACCTTATTGAAAAATGCGAGGATTACCTGTTGCGACTTGTTTCTACATTTGAATTTGAAACAACACCATACCATTCGCGCCCTGTGCCTAAATTTATCCCGAAAAATAAAGACTATGAACACTTAGCCCGTATTAAAGAATGGTCAGTACAAGAAGATGGTGAGGGAAGCGATGCCTGATTATGCAATAGAAAAACAACAGCTTATTGATCTTGCAACCAAACAACAGCTCTCGGCTGCTGCGCCTGATAAATCTATCTGGGTAGAAGCTTCCGCAGGAACAGGCAAAACAAAAGTGTTGTCTGACCGTGTTTTACGCCTGCTGCTTGCCGGTGTTGACCCTGCAAAAATTTTATGTCTGACCTATACTAAAGCTGCTGCAGTCGAGATGAACGAACGAATTGCCAAGCGCTTAAGCTCGTGGGCTGTTGAAAAAGAGCATACTTTGGAAAAAGAACTGAGAAAACTGTTAGGCAGTGATTTTGATGAAGCAAACAGAACTAATATCTTAAACTTTGCCCGAACCTTATTTGCAATTCTTTTAGACACGCACGGAGGAATGAAAATCCAGACGATACACAGCTTTTGCCAAGATATATTAAAGCGTTTTCCCCTTGAAGCTGGCGTATCTCCATATTTTGAAGTTTTGGATAATCGCAGTGCAAAAGAAATTTTGCAAAATATTAAACTTGATTTACTTAAACAAGCTGACAGCTCTGATAACCTTGATTTAAGAAAGGCCGTGATTTATCTTACACAAAGTATCAGCGAATTTAAATTTCCGGAAATTATGAATATGATTACGGAAAACCGCAGCAAAATCAGTGCCTTATTTCAAACATATCAGAACAATCTCTCGCGTCTTATCAGCAAACTTGAAGATAAGCTCGGCGTAACATCGACTTTATCTGAAAATGATATCAAAAAAAAGGCAATGTCACAAGTTAACCCGATTGTTTTGAAACAAGCAATGGCAGCTCTCGCAAACGGCGGCAAAACTGACCAAAATT
The DNA here is from genome assembly GCA_910580155.1 of uncultured Alphaproteobacteria bacterium. Taxonomy (GTDB): domain Bacteria; phylum Pseudomonadota; class Alphaproteobacteria; order RF32; family CAG-239; genus CAG-267. Next base: position 308 of record CAJTWX010000116.1, on the reverse strand, counting down.
GTGCGCAAATCTTTGCTAACGTTAGTGAACGGCTATGTTCTTATGAAACTTACGATATATATAAGCAGGCATTTTTAACACAAAAAAATACTATCAAAGCAAAACTAGCGACAAATGCCGTGGTTAAAGCTTGTCCGGATGTTTTAGCTTTTATGGCAGAACAGGCGGAAATTCTACTGACCGCTGAAAACAAAATAATTTCTCTAAATGTGTTGCATTCCACTTCCGCTGTTTTGTATATTGCCAAACATATTATAGACAGTTATAACGCTTACAAAGAAATTTATGCAACGCTTGACTACGAGGAC
>CAJTWX010000115.1 GCA_910580155.1 uncultured Alphaproteobacteria bacterium | reverse complement strand
CTTCGAGAATTCGCAAACGGGCGTTCACGCGTTAGGGCAGGTGGCGCATTTTGATTTGGAAACATCAATGGATTTATTCCATATCCGCGAGGCGTTTAACGCCCGTTTGCGAATTCTCGAAGCTCCGGTTTCCGTGATTGAAGTTGAAGAAGTATCACCCGAGTTTCACGCCCGATTCTCTGCAACCGGCAGAGGCTATATCTACCGTATCTTAAACCGTCGGGCTCCTACTGTATTGCTGCGTGACCGTGTGTGGACAGTTGGCTATCCGTTGGATGTCGAAAAAATGCGCGAAGGTGCGAAATATCTGCTCGGACATCACGATTTTACCTCTTTTAGAGGGGCTGGCTGCCAAGCATTGTCCCCCATAAAAACGCTTGATAAACTTGATATTATAACCAATGGCGATGAAATAGATTTTATTGTCGAAGCTCGTTCGTTTTTATATCACCAAGTCCGTAATATAGTCGGAACATTAAAATCTGTCGGTGACGGTAAATTCACTCCCGAAGATGTTAAAACGATTTTGGAAGCCCGAAACCGAGCCGTAGCTGGCGCAACAGCACCAGCCTGCGGGCTATACTTAAATAAGGTAATGTACTAATTTAAGAATAAAGCATTTTTGATCCGCTCAATATGAAACGGAAGCCGGACGAAGAAAACATCAAATTGAATAGTGTACTGTTTGTATTGCGGATTCTGCCGCAAAAAATAAAGCCCGCCGCGCATAATCCGCTGCTGTTGCGTATGGCTTAACGCTTTTAAAAAATCTTCATTTTGCTGCCGTTTTTTAACCTCGCAAAAAACAATTTGTTTCCCTCTGGTTGCCACAAAATCAAGCTCGCCAAATGGAGTCTTTTTTCCGCTGCCGCAGATATAATTTTTTGCAACAATTCTGTATCCGGAAAACCGCATATACATCCGGCACAAAAACTCGGCCAATGCCCCGCTCTGTTTATTGCTTATTTTTAATTTCCAATGCTTTTTCATAAACATCATTTCTTTTAAGCTTATAGGTTTCAGCGATTTTTTTAACAGCTTCTTTAACTGTTGAATGCTCCAGCTCCTCCCGTAACAGCTCCTCAATATCCGGAGATGCTTGTTCATTATCAGCCGGTGGCGCGATAATCAACACAATCTCGCCTTTTACCGGATGTTCTGCAAGCTGCTGTCTTACTTCGGCAATAGAGCCGGAAATACATTCTTCATACATCTTGCTGATTTCGCGAACCACGGCAATTTCCCGCAGCGGCATAATCTGCTCTAAAGCAACTAAAGTTTTTTCCAGCCTTAAAGCTGTTTCATACAGCACTAATGTTGTATTGATATTTTTAAGTTCCGTAAATAAATCACATCTGGCTTTATCTTTGTTAGGAACAAAACCGGCAAACATAAAACGATTCGTTGGTAGTCCGGAAAGCTGCAGTGCACAAATAACGGCGCACGCCCCCGGAAGTGTCGTTACTTTAATGTCTTGCCGCCTGCATTCGCGTACCAGCTTAAACCCCGGGTCGGATATAAGCGGTGAACCGGCATCGCTGATAAGCGCAACCATCTTTCCGTCATTGATAAAGTCAATAATTTCTTGAAACCGTTCTTGTTCTGAATGGTCTTCGTATGTAATAAAAGTCTTGCGCAGCGGAATCCCCAAAAGGGTAAAAAGTTTTTTGGCAACGCGCGTATCTTCAGCGGCAATCACGTCAGCGTTAGTCAAAACTTCTTTCGCCCGTGGTGATAGATCACTCAAATTGCCAATCGGCGTGGCCACAATATATAAACCTGCATCAGACATTTTATTACTCTTTACAAAAAAGGTTTTTTGTTTTAAATAGAACAACATAATTGTTTAATATTTTGGGAATAAATGCAAGTGTTAAAAAAAGTAGCGTTATTTTTTCTTGTTATAGGCCTGTTTGGGTGTAACGGACGCCTGACAGATAATCA
>CAJTWX010000114.1 GCA_910580155.1 uncultured Alphaproteobacteria bacterium | reverse complement strand
TTGAGATTGCCACGTCGCTATGCTCCTCGCAATGACGAGAAAAGTGGGAGATTGCTTCGTCGCTTTGCTTCTCGCAATGACGAGAAAAGTGGGAGATTGCCACGTCGCTATGCTCCTCGCAATGACGAGAAAAGTGGGAGATTGCTTCGTCGCTTTGCTTCTCGCAATGACGAGAAAAGTGGGAGATTGCCACGTCGCTATGCTCCTCGCAATGACGCACGAAAAAGGAAAGCCCTCGCAATGACTCAAGGGAAGAGGGGGGCTCGCAATGATTCAAGGGAAGAGGGGGGGGCCTCGCAGTGACTTGCGGAAAAGAGGAGGGGGATGGATTACGAAAAAAAGGGGGGAGGGATTTTAAATAAATTTAAACGCTTACGGTATAAACTTGCGTTATTGCTTTTGGTGAAAGAAAGGGTCGGATGTGTTTGAGAAAATGATGAAACCGGTTATGGCCGATGATGTGGAGGGGCTTAAACATCTGCTGCAAAACGGAGCCGAGATTAACGCCACAGACCAGCGGGGACGTACGGTTTTGATGGAGGCGGCGCTTGCAGGGAAAACGGAGATTGTGCAACTGTTGTTGCAAAATAATGCCGATGCGGGGATTGAAGACGATAAGGGCAGAATTGCGCTGATGGATGCGCTTGTCAGCGGAAATGAAGAATGTGTTAAGTTGTTTTTGGTAAAAGGAGGGCAGGCTAACTGGCGGGATGAAGACGGCAATACGCCGCTGATATTTGCCGCGCGGCATTGCGGCGGGGAAATTGTACGCTTTTTGGTGACGGTCGGAGCAAATTTGAACCTTAAAAACGAAGAGGGTAAGACCGCGTTGATTGAGGCGGTGCAAACCGGTAATGCCGAAGTTGCCGATATGCTTATCAAGTTGGGGGCAAAACTCAATATTCGTGATGATGCCGGCAAAACGGCGTTGATGTATGCGGTTAAAAATTATGATATCACGCGGTTGTTGGTTGAGGCAAGGCCTCAGCTTAATGCTAAAGATGATGCGGGCGAAACGGCGTTGATGTCAGCCGCGGGATTTGGGCAGCTTGATGTGGTTAATCTCTTGCTTAAGTCTGGAGCGGATGCGTTGTTGGAAGATGAAACCGGCGAAACGGCTTTTGACTATGCTTCCCGCGGGCATTATACGGAAATTTGCGATTTACTGAAACAAGGAAACGTTAAACATAAGGCTGCACTTTCCGAGTATGAAATTGCGGCGAAAAAGCCGGCTGTGAAATGTAAAAAACTGCCGGAAACGGATTATAAGGAAATGGCGCGGCAATTTAGCGAACAGGCAAAGCTAAAGATTGCCGCAATGGAGGCGGAGTTGAGAAAATTGAAGGGAGCGGATAAAAAATAATGTTTACGGACAGTCATTGCCATATTGAAGATGAAGAAACTTTAAAACGCGCGTTTGCGGCGGGCGTGACGACACTCTTAAACGCCGGCAAAGATTTGGACGAGGCGACAGGGCAGCTCGAGATGTGCGAAAAATACCCGAATGTGTGGACTTCTGCCGGTGTGCATCCGGACTCTGCGCCTGAAAAACTTGCGTCCATCGGCGTGGAAGATATCGTGCGGGCGGCGGCGCATCCGAAAGTTATTGCCATCGGCGAGTGCGGGCTTGATTATCATTACGGCGCAGATGTTAAACGGGAGCAAAAAGAGATGTTTGCCCGCCATATCGAGGCGGCAGGGCAGACCGGTTTGCCTTTAATGATACACCAGCGTGAGGCAGAAGACGATATGCTTGCGCTTTTGCGCGCAGGGGCAGTAAAATTTGGCAGGCTTTCAGGAGTTATCCATTGTTTTACCTCCACGCCCGAATTTGCACAAGCGGTAAACGAGCTTGGGTTTTATATCTCCGCTTCGGGGATTGTGACCTTTAAGAGCGGGGCGGATGTGGCAAATATTTTTGCGCTATATCCGTTAGATAAGATATTGATTGAAACCGACAGCCCGTATTTGGCGCCGGTGCCGTATCGCGGCAAAATTAACGAGCCGGCATA
>CAJTWX010000113.1 GCA_910580155.1 uncultured Alphaproteobacteria bacterium | reverse complement strand
GAGCATCCCCTTTCTCTAGTCATTGCGAGGAGCAAAGCGACGAAGCAATCTCCCCCTCCAAGAGCCCCCCTCCGTGCATAACCCCCACACACCGCTTGACACCCCAAAATCCCCGCGCTATACTCACCATCAAATATTTAATATGAAAGCCAAAACGTGAGTAAAACAATATATAACATCCTCATAGCAGCCCTTGCCGGCCTGATAACCGCCGCTCTGTTCCTGCTTCAGGAAACCCCCGTCGCCGATTCGGTCGCATACGGGCTGTTATCGACCGTGTTTTTCTACGCCTTGCTCCTCCCTTCCGTGTTCACACGCTTAAAACACTATTGCTGTGATATAGACTGGGCAGAAGAGCTGGCTCAATCTTACCAGCGCATCCCCGCAGCTTACCGCCAAAGCTTTTGGCTTCTCTTCGCACTGATAAACCTCGCCTTTTTATTTCATACCGTTAATTTTATGTGGGGCGGCACAGACTGGTCTGCCGTGCGCACCACCATCGACCCGAACGAAAGCTTGGCAGACGGCCGGTTTTCCGCTTTCTGGCTGCAGCAACTGTTGTTTAACGGCAAAATTCTCCCCGTCATAAACAACCTCTGGGCGTTTCTGGGCTTAAGCCTCGCCGGAGTTTTCCTTGCAATATACTGGAACCTGCCGCAAAAAACCTCCGTCATCGTCCTCACCGGTCTGTTATTATCAGTTAATCCCTACACCTTAAGCTGGCTTTATTCCGCCAAAAACACCTTAGGCAGCCTTTGGCTCCCCGCCATATCATTAGGCGCGCTCCTTCTTGCGGATACGAAAACACAAAGCCAAAACCGAAACTTTGCAAATTATCTTACATCAGTAATGATGACACTGTTTGTCTTGGGGTCATATTTGCCGGCGGTAAATTTCATCGCTGTTGCCATATTAGGCAAGGTTTTCCTGAAAACCGCCTATGCTGACATCAGCCTGAAAGACGCATTCTTACGGGTGCGTCAAAGTCTGGCAAATCTAACCGCCGCAATAATGGTCTACTTGCTCATTATGTCTTTGTTAAAAGACAGCGGCGTGTTAGCGGCTCCGTTCAGCCTAACAGCTCCCATAACGGCGTGCTGGTTTAACCTCCCGCTTTTGTTCAAAAGCGCGGTTGGCCAGTTCGCCGGGGTTTTACCATTTGTAGATGTAAGTTATCAGTTTTTATTTATCGTCTTGCTGCTAAGCGCAGTGTTCACAGTCATATTCAACACCCCAAGCGGTCAAACGGCAGCCAGAAGTCTATCCCTCGTTCCACTCATCATCATCGCCGGCAAAATCTCGGTTTTATTCTGCACCACCCCCGCAGACGTAGCCGAATACAGCGCACAGATAAATTTTTACAGCCTGCCGCTAATATACGCGCTGATGTTCATAACACTCATCCGTCTGGGTGGCAACAAAATGCGCCGATTCGCATATGTCCTGACCACAATTCTGGTCTTAATGGGCTTTGTGCGCGTGGCATATGCCCAAAAGGTGTGGAAATTCGGCTGGGATGCCGAAACCAAACTCGCCGAGCGGATAATCACGCGGCTGGAGAAAATGCCAGAGTTTGACATCAACCGCCAATACAAATTGCTGCAAATCGGCGAGATGAGTCTCAGAAAAAAATATTACCTTGCAAAAGCCGGAGAGCAAGCGAACGGCAACCTGCTGCAAAAATCCTATTATCCCGCCGGCAATGCCAAAGACGCATATAATTTTTATTACCAGACAGACTTTTTAAGTGCCGACGCTACGGCAGCCGAGGCCGCAGCCAATCCGGCGATTCGCGAATATATCTTAACCCGCGCCCGCCCATATCCGGCTCCGGAAAGCATCTGGATATACGGTGATTACATCATCCTGACCCTAACCCCCTCAGCCCTGTCCCACCTCCAGTCCACCCTCACCTCCAATTAACCCTTTCCCCCTTTCTCTAGTCATTGCGAGGAGCATCCCCCTCTTCTAGTCATTGCGAGGAGCATCCCCTTTCTCTAGTCATTGCGAGGA
>CAJTWX010000112.1 GCA_910580155.1 uncultured Alphaproteobacteria bacterium | reverse complement strand
CAATTCAACCCACAAAAAAACGCCCCAAAACCGGAGCGCTTAAAATAAAAGTCATTCGAATTCTAATTTACAGAACCGAAATTTCTCAAATTTTGAATAATCGACTGCGCAGTTGATTGCGATTCTTCACTAATACCGGCAGATTGCAAAGCCAATTTACGAAGACAAATATTAACTAATTCATCAGATGTTGCGCTTAAACCCTGTGTAAACAGCGTACCAGCCTGAAACTTAGCTGTTGCTTCGCTCACCAAACAAGCCCGCATCCGCGTTTTAACCGAAGCATTCGCATCAACAGACGTATATCGGGATGTATCCGTACATCCGGTCAATAACAACAATGCAGCACAAAACAAATTTTTTTTCATATCAAATCTCCCTGTTTTAAACTGTCTTATTTTTACCATATCGCTAAATAATGTCAACTATACCTATACAAAAAACATAAACACCATTTTTAAACATAAAAAACGGCAGATTTCTCTGCCGCCATAAGTAAAACATATAAACTTAAAAATAAAAGCGGACGCCGCCTTGGAAAATACCGCCCCATTTAACTTCACCGCAACCATCAACTGGCAGTGACTGATAACGGGCTTCTCCAAAAACGCCAAACCGCGGGGATACTCTTAAAGTACCATTCACACCAAGACCGAAATATCCTTTGCCGTAGTACCTGTCGCGCATTGGTCCATAATGATAATAGTCATCGCAACACCACTCCTCTTGCATAGAATATCCGGTATGCAACATCAGAGCCATATATCCGGAATACCCTTGCAAAAATTTCACGCCGAGATTCACCCCGAAAGTAACGGTCGATAACCTTTCCTTCCGGGATTCCCATTCTTCAAACGCCTTAACGGCATTGATGGAAAGATACGAAAATTCTATCTCACCGAGAAAACGATTGAACTCAGCCCCCAAACGGACACTGGCAACCGGAGAGGTAAATTCATTAACCAGCGTTGCACCGCCGGCAAAACTTACCGAAAACTCAACATCCTCAAATCCGCCGCCATAATTAAAATATTGGGCACTGACCTTTTCTGCGCAGGTAATTGCTATCGCAATTATAGCTGCAAAAATTTTTAACTTCATATATAAATAATTTAGCTTAGACCTTATTTATATCATATTTTTAAATAAAAAACAATCAAAATTTTCGCCTATAAATACCCATATCTTTTCCGTAGTTTCCAAATCAGAGTTATGCTGACACTCAAAGCTATAACTTCCGCAACAATAATCGCACTCCAAATGCCATTCAAGCCAAAAAATATCGGCAATATCATCACACACCCACATTCGCAAATAAGTGTCCGAACCACAGAGATAACCGCCGAAACAATCCCGTTATTCAGTGCGGTAAAAAATGCTGAAGCATAAATATTAAATCCGGCTAACAAAAACGATATTGCATAAATTCTGAACCCATAAGTCGTCAAATTAAGTAATGTATCATCAAACCCTACAAATATTTTCGCTAAAAATCGCGCAGAAAGTTCTGCCGAAATAGTCAGCAACACCGCAGACAAACTAATGAACATCACATTTTTTTTCAAAAGACTCTTTAGCTCCTTTCTGTCTTGCGCCCCATAATGATAGCTGACAATCGGATTGCTGCCTATGGAAAAACCTATAAATACTGCTAAAAACACAAAATTAACATATGAAATCACTCCGAACGCTACTACCCCAATTTCGCCGGCTATCCGTAAGAGCTGATAATTATACAATATATTCACAACAGAAACAGATATTTGCCCCAAAAACTCACTCAATCCGTTTGTACAGGATTTTATCAAAGCTTGTGCATAAAACCTAGTCCTGCCAAGCCGCAGCGGCGTTTTATTCGGACAGGAAAAATACAACAGAGGAATCACACCACCAACTATCTCGCCAACAACAGTCGCCCACGCAGCACCTGCCAGCCCCCACTTAAAATAAATAATGAATAACGCATCAAGCGCCATATTAACCAGCCCCGCCGATACAGTAATAATCATCCCGAGTTTTGGTCTTTCTGCCGTAATCATAAAACTCTGAAACATAAATTGCAGCATAAAAACCGGAACAAACGGCAGCAAAATCCGCGCATATATAAGAGATTGCACCATCAGCTCCCCCTCAACACCAAAC
>CAJTWX010000111.1 GCA_910580155.1 uncultured Alphaproteobacteria bacterium | reverse complement strand
ATATGATAAAGAGTGGGTACGGCAGACCAGAGGGGAAGAAGCAGCATTAAGCGTTCCAGAAGAAACTAAATTCCCCAAAAGAGATATGGATAAACTGGTTTTATTTTCTCCGTTTAATGCTCAGGGTGCACATAGCGATTTGTATTATAGCGGCACTTGGGTTGTTCATAGTTTTTTCTTAAAAGAGTTTTTAACCAAACACAAAATGCAGTTTCCGAGCGGAATGGATAATATGGAAGATTTAATATTTATGTATCGTGCATACGCATATAATCCGCGTATTTCAGTTCTTGCCGAACCGATTTATAATTATTATAACCGCATTGACAGTGAATCCAAAAGTATGTCCACGCTAAATGTTTTGGAAGAACGAATGGCTTTTATGCGGCAGACGCCGGAATATAATCAACAGCCTCGTTCGGTACAAATGTATATTGATGACTGTTTTTTAGGAACATTGTTCGTAAGTATTGCAAATTTGCAACGCCGCGGGCTTCCTCTTTCAGTCGGAATGGATAAAATTTACAAAGCTTACACATCAATGCATAAATATAATTCGGAAGAACTGAAATCTTGCCGGTATTATATGAGGCTAAAAACATTTTTGCAGCAAAAAGGCGTTAATCTGCCTCTTTAATCCGTTCAATATTTGCCCCCACGCCTTTTAGCTTTTCTTCAAGCTTTTCGTAGCCACGGTCAAGATGGTAAACACGGTTAACAATTGTTTCGCCCTCGGCAACAAGTCCGGCTAGTATCAGAGCAAAAGAGGCGCGCAAATCTGTTGCCATTACCGGCGCGCCTGAAAGTTTTTTAACACCGCGAACAATGGCGGAAGCGTGTCCGTGAATGTTGATATTTGCCCCCATTCGGCAAAGCTCGGGAACGTGCATAAACCGATTCTCCCAAATGCTCTCAGTAACAAGCGATGCGCCTTCGGCAACAGTCATTAAAGCCATAAATTGTGCTTGTAAATCCGTTGGAAACCCCGGATAGTAGTCTGTGTAAATATCTTCGCCGGAAACGGTCTTGTTTCTGCCATCAATAATGATGGAATTTTCTGTTGCTTCAACACCAATTCCCATTTTTTCCAGCGTGCGTAGAGGTTGCTGTAGATGTTCGGCTTGGGCGTTAATAAGCTCGATTCGCCCTTTGGTAATTGCCGCAGCAATGGCGTATGAGCCGGCCTCAATTCTATCAGGAACAACAGCAATTTTTGCCGCGTGTAATTTTTCAACACCCTCAATCGTTAAAATTGACGTATCACGCCCTTCAATTTTGGCGCCCATTGCATTTAATAAATCGATTAAGTTTGCTATTTCCGGTTCTTTAGCGGCATTTTCGATTCGCGTTGTTCCTTTTGCCAAAGTAGCCGCCATCAAAATATTGCAGGTTGCGCCAACAGATGCTTTGTGAAAAATAACGTGAGCACCTTTAAGTCCGTTCGGAGCATCTGCGACCACATATCCGTTTTTAATCTCAATTTTGGCTCCCATCTGCTCAAGAGAGGTTAGGTGAATATCAATCGGGCGAGCTCCGATAGCACATCCCCCCGGAAGCGAAAGCTCTGCGTGTTGGAAACGTGCAAGTAATGGTCCTAAAACATAATAAGATGCCCGCATTTTTCTCACAAAATCATACGGGGCAACAAGCTCTTTAATGTCATTAGCCTGATAAGTATAAGTTTTTGAATGGTATCTGCCAGCTTGTTCCACCGATTCGCTGACTTTCATTCCCATATATTGCAGTAAACTGTTTAGAAAAGTTATATCCGAAAGGGCTGGAACATTTTGAAGGATAACCGGCTCTTCAGATAACAATGTAGCACAAACTAAAGGCAGGGCAGCGTTTTTTGCTCCGCTGATGTAAATTTTTCCGTTAAGCGTATTTCCGCCGATAATTTTGATTTTATCCATTGTCGTTCCTTTCGGGTATTAGTCTGATGGTTTTGTAATTAAGATTTTTTGTTTTCTTTTGCTGTTTTTAATTCTTGTTCCTGTTTTTTCCGTTTTTCCAGATTTTTTTTCAAAGCTTTTGCTTCTTTTTCAAAACGGATGTCTTTATTTTCTTTCGTTTTCTTTTCCATAATTTGCTCCTAAAGTATCAATACATATTATATACGTCGAAAATTCTATATAATTTGTTAAAGAATCTCTATTATACAAAATTTGCTGTAAATAATTTTATCGGCGTAAATACAAAAGGTTAGATAAAAAATCCCAAAAGAGTAAAATTTTTTCTTGCAATAATAAAAAAGTATGTTATAAACCATTTTCGTTAAATGATGCGGGTATAGCTCAGGGGTAGAGCGCAACCTTGCCAAGGTTGATGTCG
>CAJTWX010000110.1 GCA_910580155.1 uncultured Alphaproteobacteria bacterium | reverse complement strand
GTTTAGTGCCGTCTTTTCTATTGCTGACAGAAAAAACTTTGACTATCAAGGATTGATTGGCCGCAATATTTTAACCGGCAGGTTTATTGTGGATACATCGACATCGTATACATTGAATTAAATGAGGGAACTATGAAATTAAAACTGTCTGATTTTTTTACGGTACGCAAGGTTTTAACTTTGTTGCTGTTATTATCAATCGTGTATGCGTGGTACAGTATGTATTATAAAATAAAATATTGGGGATTTACGGTTTCACCCAAACAGGTGACGGATGTATGGACGATTGACGCGAAAGTTAGTTTTGATGCTGTTGGGGAAGATGTGGATGTAACCTTGACGGTACCGAGCAGCAACGACAGTTTTAAGATTTTGAGCGAGGAGATTGTTGCCAAAGGGTATAAGGTTATTGATGACAACGAAAATAACCGTATATCTTTTAAGGGAAAGAATAAAAGCGGCAAACAAAATTTGTATTATCGATTGAGTATATATGACGATGTACAAAACAGCCGGCTTAGCAAACAGATTCCGACAAAGGTTGAACGACCGATTTTGTCTGAAGAAGAAAATCTGCAGATGAGTAAAATTTGGGAATTGGCAGAGCTACAGGAAGGAGATAAAGTTCAGAAAATAATTTCTACGGTTAATCAGGAAATGGCGAGTCCGACGATGAGTTTGGTTTTGCCGCTTAACCATACGTCTAAGGAATTTGCCGAGCGTATTATGCAGATTTTGGCATATAAACGCGTTCCTTCGAGAATTGTGCGCGCAATTAAGTTGGAGGAAGGAAAAAAGACTGAAAAGCCGGGGATTATGCTGGAAGCATATTTGAATAATAAATGGACACTTTATGATTTGGATTCTGGACAAGTGGGACTGCCGAAAAACTGGATTGTTTTCCAGCGTGGCGGTGTATCGCTTTTGGATGTACGCGGCGGAGAGGATTCCAAAGTGATGTTTTCGGTGCTAAAATCTGTTTCATCGCCGCTTAAAATGGCGGAATATCGTGCAAAAGCTAACAGTGAATTTATGCCATATCAGTATTCTATTTATGCATTACCCATTTTAGAGCAAAATACGTTAAAGTGGCTGATGATTTTTCCGCTGGCGATTTTGGTGGTGGTGATTATGCGTAATGTTATCGGGGTTACAACAATGGGAACGTTTACGCCGATGTTGTTAGCAATGTCGCTTGTGAAAACAGGATTTGTTCCGGGGCTTGTGTGTTTTTCGGTTATGATATTTTTTGGGTTAATTATGCGCGCGTTGGTGGCAAAGCTTAATTTGTTGCTTGTGCCGAGAATTTCATTTGTAGTTATTTTTGTGATTTTGCTTATTCAATTGTTGACGATTATAGGTTATCGGATGAATTATAACATTGTCAGCTCGGCAATCTTTTTTCCGATTATTATTACGGCGTGGATTATTGAACGTGCGTCAATTACTTGGGAAGAGGACGGCGCAAGAAATACGATTAAGGAAATCTTCTTTACGCTATTGACGGCAATTGTAACTTATTTTGTTATCAGCAATGAGTATGTGCGGCATATTATGTTTGCCTTTAATGAGTTAAATTTGGTGATAATGTTTATTGTGATGCTTTTGGGAACTTATACGGGGTATCGTTTAACGGAACTGACACGTTTTGCTCCGCTTATTCGCAAGGATGAGACCAATGTTTAAATGGTTGGAAACAGCACGAGCCTTAAAAGAGTGCGGTGTTTTGGGGATGAATGACCGGAATTATTCGGTGATTGCCAAATGCAATAAGCGCTCGCTTTATACTCTTGTGGATGATAAAGTTAAGACTAAACGGCTTGCAAACAGTATTCATATCAATACGCCTAAGATGATTGGTATTATTGAATATCAATATCAGGTCAAAAATATTTTGGATATTGTTAAAGGGTATGAAACCTTTGTGATTAAACCGGCGCACGGCAGCGGAGGCAAAGGTGTGCTGGTGATTAAGAAATATGACGGCGAAAAATTTTATGCGGCGTCGGGCGATGTGTTGAGCTTTAAAGATGTTTACCAGCATATTTCAAATACGTTAAGCGGTTTGTTTAGTTTGGGCGGTAAGTATGATGTGGCGCTGATTGAAGAGGCGGTTAATTTCAGCGATGTGTTTAAAAATTTCAGCTATCACGGTGTACCGGATGTACGGGTTATTGTATATAAAGGTTTTCCGGCGATGGTAATGATGAGGCTTGCAACTAAAGAATCCGGCGGACGAGCGAATCTGCACCAAGGGGCTGTCGGTGTCGGGTTAGATGTGCAAACCGGCAGGACGCTCAATGCTGTTATGCATAATAAACCGGTTTTAATTCATCCGGATACAGGGGCAAATCTGATGGATTTGAAAGTGCCTTTTTGGCGGGAGCACTTAATTATCGGGGCGTTGGCATACGAT
>CAJTWX010000109.1 GCA_910580155.1 uncultured Alphaproteobacteria bacterium | reverse complement strand
GCCGTCGGGGTTGTATTTATGACCGTTGTTGCCACGAACCGTCTGCTACGGCAAAAAGGTTTTTATAATGAAACCTTACCCGAACCAAACCTTATGCAATGGCTTGATTTGGTAGCCTTAGGCAGTGTCTGCGATGTTGTGCCGCTGCTTGGGTTAAACCGCGCTTTCGTCACACAAGGACTGAAAATTATGGCTAACCGCCAAAACCTCGGGCTGAAAACCCTAATAGACGCAGCCAAAATCACCGAAAAGCCGGACGCCTATCACCTTGGTTTCGTATTAGGACCGCGCATAAATGCCTGCGGACGCGTCGGCAAAGCCTATATCGGCAGCCACCTGCTCTGCTCGCAAAACCCACTCGAAGCCGAGCACCTCGCCGAAGAAATGAACACCTATAACCAAGAGCGCAAAGACATTGAATGTTTCGTTTTGGAACAGTCCATTGAACAGCTTGAGAGCACACCACAAACCTATCCTATGGCGTTTGTCGCAAGCAAAGGCTGGCATCAGGGCGTTATCGGCATTGTTGCAGGCAAACTCAAAGAGCGCTACAATCTCCCCGCATTTGTGATGAGTATTGAAGAAGACGAAGTTAAAGGCTCCGCCCGTTCTATTGACGGCATTGATTTGGGGGCGCTGATTATTGCTGCCAAAGAAAAAGGCGTCATCACCAAAGGCGGCGGCCACACAATGGCTGCCGGTTTCTCCTTAACCGAAGAACAAATTCCCGCTTTCAAAGAATTTGCCGGTGACTATGTCAACAAATGTCTGAACAACACCACGCCGCATCCCGTCATAAACATTGATTTAAGCATAGCCCTGCCCGCCGCCAGTTTTGACCTTTGCAGCGAATTGGAACAACTAAAACCTTTCGGCACCGGAAACCCCGAACCAACAATTTTAATCCGCAATATTTATTTCAAACGCGCTTGTATCATCGGCGCCGGACACATCAAATGCGAACTGACAACTTTCACTAAAGAACGTCTGCCCGCTATCGCATTCAAAATTGCCGATACCGAAATCGGCAAAGAAATTTTAAGTAGCCGGCAGGATTGCTACGACGTTGTCGGCAACCTGCGTTTTAACCGCTGGAACAACAATACATCCCTTCAATTTATGATAACAGATATTAAGAGGTCAAATGAAAAAGAAACATATCAGGAAACTGCGTAAAGTCGTTGAACAAAAGCAAAAAAAACCCAGTTTTTTCGGCTATGTCATCTCTAAGCTGAAAACTTATTTATTTACGGGCATTCTCGTAACCGCCCCTGTCGCCATTACTTTTTATATGGCATATAATTTGTTTATATGGACAGATAAATGGAGCCGTGCTCTCATCCCGCCGCAAATGGCACAGGGTGTTCTGCCCTACATCCCCGGAATTGGCGTAGCAGTCTTACTAGCTGTCCTCATCTTGATTGGGATGTTCACCACCGGTTTTATCGGCAAGTTCTTTGTCCGTCTGGGAGATTTCATTGTTTCTAAAATGCCGTTAATTTCAAGCATTTACTCGCTTTTAAAGCAATTATTTGAAACTATCTTCTCCCCCAAATCACAATCATTCAAAGAAGCAGTGTTATTGGAATATCCGCGCAAAGGCTTATGGATAATCGGCTTTCTCGCCGGTGAAACCACAAACGAACTGCAAGAGATATTAACCCCGCACCGGATGGTCAGCGTTTTCATCCCCACCACACCGAACCCAACTTCGGGCTTTTTGATAATGGTTCCTGAAACCGATATCACCAAACTGGATATGAGCGTTGAGGATGCCTTAAAATACACTGTTTCTTGCGGCATCGTCACCCCCGAAAAAGCAAAGAAACAGAAAAAATCCTCAAAAACTGATTGACAATCGGCTCAGACAAGCGTCTAATAATTTTGTAAAGCGATAATCGCTTTAGTGTGGATTTAACCTTACTTGTCCGACACCTGATAGGACTAAAACGGAGAACTTTTATGAACAAAACAGCTGAATATGTGTCTTTAGGACACCCCGATAAAATTGCAGATTACATTTCCTGCGCCCTCTTGGACGAATGCATCAAACAAGACGCATCCGTGCGTTATGCCGTAGAAGTTATGGTTAAAAATAACCATATCACATTAGGTGGCGAAGTCACTGGAAATATGAAGCTAAACCATCTGCGCGCCATAGTCAAAAAAGCCATGCGCCAAATCGGCTACGACGAAAAATATCATCAAATCTGGCAAGAAAACGCCATTGATATTAACAGCTTAAAAATCACAAACCTCATTAGCGCCCAGTCAGCTGAAATCGGACAAGGCGTAGAGGCAGACGGCTGGGGTGACCAAGGCGTATTTGTAGGCTATGCCGAAAAAGGCAACGGACTGATAAACCAAGAGCTGTACCTCGCGCAAAAGCTCAATCACGCCCTTTATGCCAAAGCCTTAAAGTCGGGTAACCTCGGACTAGATATCAAAACCCAAATCACCCTTGACGATAACGGCAAAATCAAAACCGCTATCGCCGCTGTGCCGATGCTAAACCCCGAAGACCTGCGCGGCTTTATTATTGATACGCTAAGTCATACACCCGAAAAGCTGATTA
>CAJTWX010000108.1 GCA_910580155.1 uncultured Alphaproteobacteria bacterium | reverse complement strand
ACCGTACTGTGAAAGGTTTGCACGCCCCGCGCCGTCTCCGGCGCTAAAACAACATATATGTAAATATGTTGCTCTATTAGTTTATATACACGAATAATGACTAAATTGCAAGAGTTTTTTTATGATATGTTAAGGTTTGGGCGGTAAAATATTATAAATTTAATTCAAACAGGAACGATGCATATGAGTAAGTATCGGATTATCGGTAATATGACCGGAAATTCTATGGATGCGGTAGATTTGGTGTTAACCGAGTTTGACGGCGATGTAATGACGGATATTTGCAGTTTTACTAAACCTTATACGAAAGATATGCAGGAGAGGATTGAAGGGCTGCGTGAAAAAGTGTTTAATAAAACACGCAGTGAAATAGAAAGATTACCCGAGTTTATATCAGTTCACGATGATTATATCAGGCAGATTGCCGAATGTATTAACGAGATGTGTGAGCAAAACGGGATTGATAAAATATCAATTGATGCAATAGGTTTTCACGGTAAAACGCTTGATCATAATCCGCCTTCAAAAGCAGGTAAGGAGGGCTCAATGCCCTACACGCTGCAAATCGGGTCGGGGCAGATGTTGGCGGATTTGACGGGGATTCCGGTGGTGTATGATTTCCGTTCGGATCCGTTGATGGCGGGGTTTGATGGTGCGCCGCTGGTGCCGCCTCATAATGCGCATTTGTCAATTTCAGAGGGGAGCGGGTGCTATTATAATGGTGGTAATACATCGAATTTTGCTATAATTGCCGATGGTGTTGCGCAGATTGGTGCGGATGCAGGACCTTTTAATGAATATACAGACAATTATATCCGGCAGCATACGGAGGATATTTTTGATACAAACGGTAAATACGGGCGCAAAGGGCTGCTTGATAAAACCCTTTTGCAAGAATTGTTTAATTTCGGGCGGCAATATTATGAAGCGCCGGTGCCGAAATCCGGCGACCCTGCATATTATTATAAAAAAGAAATTTTTGAATATGTTGAGCAAAAGGGAATAGATGTTGAAGATGTGGTGCATACGTTTGAATATTTTGCAGCATATGTTGCCGTACAGGCGTTGTCATTAGTTCCGGAAGGTATCCATATGCCGAAAGATATGGTGTTATTTGGCGGCGGATGGAAAAATCCGGTGGTTAAAGAGAGTTTCGAACGGTTGTTAAATGGTGACGGATATGTGCTGCCGGAGCATATTGTGCAGTTTGAACGTTTGCGCAGGCGCTTTGCCAATAAACCGGTTGTTCGCAATTCGGCATTGGGCGATTATATGGAGGCAAGGCTCTTTGCAGACTTGGCGCGATATAAACTAGAGAATCGTGTTTGGGAGATTCCTGAGATTGTGCAGGCTGGTAAATCTGTTGTTTGCGGCAGAATTGCCAAACCGAAGCAAAGGGGCGGAAAATATGATGATTGCATCAACAGAGCGGCTAAAGGATGGCAGGAAGAGTAGGCAGTTCGGTATGGATACGGTGTTGGATAAATGTGTGTTTGAGTCTGAAAAGCTTTTGCAATTCGGTTTTGCTGTGCAGGATGGGGCGTTTTATTATGCGCACCGGATAATGCAGGGGAGGTTCGAGCTGCGGATTATGATTAATGATGCGGGTAAAATTAAATGGGATGTTTGGGATGTGGAAACGGAAGACACATATCCGCTTGTGAAGATTACAACGGTGTGCGGGGCGTTTGTCGGCAAGGTGCGGATGGCGTGTGATGAAGTTTTTCGGGAGATTGTAGAACAATGTGGGAGGAGCGATGTTTTTAAAAGTAAACAAGCTTTGCTTATTAAGAATTATGTGCGGGAAAGATATGGTGATGAATTTGAATATTTGTGGGAGAAAACGCCTGAAAATGCTGTATTTCGGCGCAAAGACAATCAAAAATGGTATGGGGCGGTATTGACCGTCAAGCGGGATAGAATCGGTCTTAAGGGGGAGGAAAAAATAGAAGTTCTTGATTTGCGGGGAAAACCGGAAGAAATTGCGCAAATTGTGGATGGTGAGAGATATTTTCCGGCTTACCATATGAACAAAAAAAGCTGGTTGACAATTTGCCTTGACGGCAGGGTAAATATTGCAGAAATTTATCGGCGTATAGATGAAAGTTATCAGCTTGCGAAGAAATAGTTTATTGAAATAACAGAGTATTTTTTAAGTTATGCTCCGAATCATATTTTATGAAATTTATTTTTGACTTTTGCGGAACCGGATGTAATCTATAAAATGTTATATTTGTAATGAACTTATAGAAAGGACTTTTAAAATGAAAAAATTAGCTGTTCTTGTTGTTTTGTTGGCTTTGTCGGCTTGCACGGGTACCCGTGGTACAATCGGTGGTCAGAAAGTTTGCACCAATGACTATTTACTGGGTGTATTGTCACTTTCTGAAATCGTTGCTCCTTGCGGCAAATAAGCTGTTAGCTAATGATTTTTATAAAGGCGTCCGCTGTTGCGGGCGCTTTTTGTTTATGGGTGTTGATTTTGCTTTACTCTTGATAAAGTGCGGTTTAAAATAATGGTAAATTTAATGAGGTATTGAGATGACGGAAGAAAACAGCAGTGAGGCGTTATTTTCACCGATTTTGATTATGGAATTTATCCGGCAGGTGACTGTAGCGCATTTTTTGGACGGTAAACCGCTGGATGAGTCAGTGCGATTTAAGTTGGCAAAATCGTATTATGATGAAATACGGGCATACGATATGC
>CAJTWX010000107.1 GCA_910580155.1 uncultured Alphaproteobacteria bacterium | reverse complement strand
AGCACCTCCCTTTTTCGTGAGTCATTGCGAGGAGCACCTCCCTTTTTCGTGAGTCATTGCGAGGAGCGAAGCGACGTGGCAATCTCAAACCGCAAAACTAAAAACCGATAGAACCGGCCTAATCCTATCATACCCTTTTTTTCTTAAAAAACGCACTCAACAGCGCGCCGCATTCCTCTGCCATCACGCCAGAAACAATCTCAGGCTTGTGGTTGCAGGCAGGAGATTCAAAAAACTTTACACCGTTTTCAACCGCACCGCCTTTCGGATTTGCCGCACCGTAAACCAACCGCTTGATACGCATCATCGACAACGCCGCCGCACACATCGTACACGGCTCAAGCGTCACATAAAGCGTGCAGTCCCACAAACGCTTTTGCTCAAGAGTAATGGCTCCGATGCTCATCGCCACCGTTTCGGCGTGCGCCATTGCGTGCAGCCCGTGCTCGGAGGTATTATGTGTTGCCGCCAGCACCTCGCCGTCTGCTGAAACCAACACCGCCCCGACCGGCACTTCGTCTTCCGCCGCCGCCAACTTTGCCTCCTTAAAGGCAAGGGTCATATAGTAGCTATCATCTTGCATTTTTATCCTCTCAAACAAAAAGGCGCAGCCGTTTCCAAGGGTGCGATAAAGTGCAATGCTTGAGTGCAAATTCCCGACTGCGGTGTACAAAGGGCGTACATAAAGGAGGGAATTTGCCTCAATGATTGTGCTTTTGCGCGCCCCCTTTAATTGAATTTCGTCCACTCGCGAATACCAACCCTCAAAAACTCCGGCAGCTCAGCCAACCCCGAAGCCCCGGCTGCCCGCCGGTGTCCACCACCGCCAAACGTCGCCGCAATTTTGGAAACATCCACGTCATCGGTTGTGGAGCGGAAAGACAAATTCCACCGGTTGCGCTTGTTTAAGGAAAAGCTGACCATAAAATTATAGTTCTTAATATTATCAAGTGATTCAAAAAAGTCCGAACCGGCCTGCGGCATATTTGCGGCAATATACCGAAGCCCGTTATACGTTCCCTCAAACGCCATATTGCGCACAAGACGGTAATCACGATGTTTGATATAAGATAAAATCGCGTTGCCTTTCTCAACCATCAGGTCGATATCAGTCTTACCCTCAAACAAGTCTTTCCACACGCGGTCATACGGACGGTTCACCCCTTGGGATTGAAACGCAAATTCAAACGGGCGCACCCGCTTATCACGCAGGTCAAAAAGGTCATTAAGCGCCAATAAATGCACACCTTCAGGCACCTGAACATCAGGAAAAAAATAATTCCACGTCAGCTCAATTGCCGCCTTGCCGATTTCACGCAACCCTTTAATGCCCAGTCCGCCGGCTTTTTCAAGATATGCATCATACTGTGCAATCGCCGAAGCGTGATGGTCAATCCACGTCACGTCTTTTTCCGCGTGCAACTTAAACATATATTCCATCGGAAAGGATATATCACAAATCACAATTTTATCGTGCTTATCAATCTCCTCATATGGTATCTCTTGGTCATAATTATACCCCAAAAGCTCGCACTCTTTGTGCGCATATTTAACAATCGCGGCCGAGCCTTTTCCGTCGTGGTCAGCAATGTGATAAATACATAACATTTTATTTTATCCTTTCGTTATTTTTCAACAAGTTCCATAAAAATAAAAAGGCGCAGCGTTTTCCCAAATCTGCCGTAGTTTGGCTTTTTGTTGGAGAATAATTTTGCGAAGTAACCGTGGATGTCCCCCAAAGGAGGGGAGCGTACATAAAAGTACGTGACCCGACTGACGCGGGGCTTCCATCCGCGAGTTAATTCACAATAATTATTCCCAACAAACAGTCAAACCGTCGTATGCCGGCTGCACATTGCTCGGACAGTGGGAATATACTTCCGCATAGTCGCTCTCTACCGCCATATGGTTAATCAGCACCCGCTTAGGTTCAATCTTTTCCGCATAGTCAAGCAAGTCCTCAAGACCGGCGTGAAACCGTGTGCCGGAAGGCGTGGTAAGCGGCATAATCAACAACTCGGGCTGCCGCTTGATAAGCTTGAGGGCGCTTTCGGGAATCTCGCGGAAATCGGAGATATGCACCACTTCGCCATCGTTAAAGATATAGCCCGAACATTCCACATTATGCCCCTGCAAACGGATTGGCGTCACCTTAAGCGCCTTAAAATGAAAACTCTGTTCATACTCAAACACATTCGGATGTAGCGCCGCACGGTAAACCGGGTCAATTTTTGCCGTATCATCAGCAATCAGATAAGGAAAGCGTGTCCGGATAACGGCAAGATTATCCTTAGAAGCAAAAAGCTCCACAGCTTTACCTGAAATACGGTTAATCTCGCGCAGGTCGTCAATACCGTGCAAATGGTCGGCGTGCGTATGCGTATAAAACACCGCGTCAATATGACGGATATCCGAGAGAATGAGCTGCATCCGCAAATCCGGTGAAGTATCAATCAAAAACTTCACCCCGCTCAATTCCATATATGTTCCGCTGCGCAATCTGATGTTTTTCGGGTTCTTCGGGTCACAATTGCCAAACCCGTTAGCCAGCGCCGGTACCCCCGGTGCAGCCCCCGCCCCTAAAATAATGACTTTAGACACAATCTCACCTTTCGTTACGTCTTTGTGCTTTATGATACAAATTATAAAAGTTATCCGTAGTTATACGGGCGATTTCTTCAATCGTCAAGCCCCTAATTGCAGCAATTTTCTCTGCCGTCT
>CAJTWX010000106.1 GCA_910580155.1 uncultured Alphaproteobacteria bacterium | reverse complement strand
TGAGCTATCTTCATAAGAGTTATTATACGACCCGGCGCTGTTATCGCAGCCACTTATTTTATAGCAAGAAACACTCTTACCACCACAGCTATTCTGTACACCAGATGTTGAACAATAAAGCGATTTACTACCCACATATTGCCCATTATTTTTGCAGCTACCACCTGTTGGACAGCTTACTCCAGTTGTAGAAGTGTAATTTACATTATAGTAATCACTATCACAGCTGTATACGCAACCGCCAGCTTTGTAGCAGGTTTTAGTACCTTGACTACAGTTCTCTGCATTTGAAACAGTATAGGTTGACGTATTCTTGAAATAAGTACTATCTGGAGCTGATGCGCTATATCCAGAAGCGCAACCGGTTGCCCAAGTGGCAGTTACATTACCGCAGCCAGAGCTACCGCCGCTTGATGTGCTTGCAGTTGCTGTATAGCTGTTTTTGGTGAATGCAGCGCTAGATACATTACATTTTGCACCAGATATGTATTTACAAGTTGAACCATAAGTTGTCGATCTTGTGTTGAAATATGTTGTATTAATATTGGTGTATTTACAAGATGTTCCGCGTGCACAGCTCATTCCATTAGGAGCGGTCTGTGATGTTTTGTTGAAATAACACGGAATCTCTGCCTGTGTCGGTCTGACTATACAACTTGTAGCTTTATAACACGTTACAGTATGTGTACAATCCGTAGCTGAAGAAGATGCATACCCAAAGTATACGCCATCATTCGGATGAGTTGTATACCAACCGTTTGCACTGCTACAACCGGTTAATTTATATCCGCCGACACCGCAGTTTGATACTGCTTCGCGTGTGAATACACTAGTATTCCAACTGCCAGCCGCGCAAGTTTTTTGCGTAATGTAGTAACACGATGCACTATGTCCGCAGCCTGAGGTGCTCTTATATGCAGAGTTAAAGTATGTTGTATTGCCTTGTGCTGTGCAATAGTGCGAACTACTGTTACATCCTGTCGGGTATACAGCTGTTATGTTAGAACCGCCACCGGCTTTGATTGTAACTGAACCTGTTGTAAAGCCCGGATATGACCCTGAACATTTTACGCTTGTTGCATAGTAACAAGTTTTGCTATGTCCGCAACCTGATGCAGAGGTGCTGGTTGTATTGAAGTATTGGGTGCTCGGAGTTGATACATAGTACCCATTAGTGGTGTTACAGCCAGTCGGATAGTAAGCATTTAATGTTGTACAACCTGCTCTTGCATTTGTACCGTAAGGTGTGTATGTGAAGACACCTGTATTGCTGTTTGTACATTTAGCACCACTGTAGCCTTGTCCTGCATCAACAATTGCACAAGTCTGACCGCGAGTTGCGTTTTTGGTATAGAAGTACTGTGTATTTGGACCTGAGCCATATGTACAGCCCCAACCACGCCAGCAGGTTAAGCCGGATGCCGAAGATGATTTTACATTATTAAAGTAGCATTCTACGTTATTTGTTGCAGAAGACGGCAGCCCGCTCATACAACTTGTTGCACGCCAACAAGTGGTCGGTTTTTTGGATGTTAAAGAGTTAACCTTAAAGTAGTCGGTTGTCGGAGATGCCGGATATGCACCGGATGCACAGCTATCTGCACGGTAGCAGGTTCGTCCTGATGCAGCAGATTGTGTTACGGCAAAGTAAGAATTATTAAATTCTGTGCTTGCATTATATCCGGTAGCTGTATTACAACTTGTACCACGATAGCATTTACTGCCGGATTTTGTATCGTTGCTCACGTTGAAGAACAAAGTATTCGGACTGAACGCATACGCCCCACGGGTGGTTGCACAGCCAGTTGCCCGATAACAAGTGATGCTTGCTTTAGTATCTGATGATACATTGAAGAAATTAGTACTTGGCGATGATACATACGCACCGGCTGCTAAGCGACAAGCGCTAGAGGCTGTTGTACCATTTGGACGCCAACACGTTGTGCCAGTTGCAGATGATGACACAGTTATGAAGTATGATGTATTCGGTGTTGAGGTGTATGCACCGATTTCAATATGACACCCTGCACCACGATAGCATTTTGAACCTGATGCCGAAACCGTTGTCATCTTGAAGAATGATGTGTTTGGAATGGAGCTGTATGAACCACCATCAAAGTTACAACTTTGCGCACGATAACAGGGCTTGCTTGAGGGAGATGCAGAAGAAATTGTTATGAAGTATGTTGTACTTGGGGCACTATCATACGAACCCGATGCATAGTGGCAGCTGTCACCACGGTAACAGATTGAACCGGATGCAGAGGAACGCGTGGTCATAAAGAACGATGTGTTAATCTTTTTATGCATATTGAGCTGTTCGGCTTCGCTCTTACCGCTGACGGCTTGCGAACTACATTTCTGACCGCGGTAACACGTTGAACCAGATGCAGAAGAACTGATGACCTCGAAGAACTTCGTATTCGGAGTTGAAGAGTATGCACCGGCTGCTGTATTTACACTTTCGCCGCGATAAGACGTAGAGCCGGACGCTTTAGAAGAAATTACTCTAAAGAACGAAGTGTTTGGCGCAGAGGTGTATGCTCCGGCTGCGATGTGGGATTTTTCACCACGATATGCCGTTGAACCAGATGCAGACGAGCTAATCACGATAAAGAACGATGTGTTCGGCGTTGAGCTGTATGCTCCGATTTTTGTGTTCACGCTTTCGCCACGGTATGAGGTTGAACCAGACGCTTTGGACGAAATCACGTTAAAGAACTTGTTATTCGGCGCAGAGGTGTATGCTCCGGCTGCG
>CAJTWX010000105.1 GCA_910580155.1 uncultured Alphaproteobacteria bacterium | reverse complement strand
CACGCCAACTTTTAGAAAATAATGATGTTGCAGATTGGGTTTTGTTTAAGCTTGATGGCGGTATAGAGCATATTTTGATTGATGAAGCGCAAGATACCTCTCCCAATCAATGGGCAATTATCCGCGCGCTGACAGAAGAGTTTTTTGCAGGCTTGGGCAGCAGAGAAGATGAGAAACCGCGCACCGTGTTTGTGGTAGGTGACAGAAAGCAGTCCATTTACAGTTTTCAGGGGGCAGACCCGAAAGAATTTGACAAGATGTATCATTATTTTAAGGAAAAAGCACAAGATTTTTCTAAAGTTCAGCTGGATGTATCTTTCCGTTCTACAAAAGCAATTATGGACTGCGTCAATACACTATTTGAAGATGCACACGCTAAAAAAGGTGTTATTCCGGCAGAAGAACACATTAACCACCGACCGTTTCGTTTGGGTGATGGCGGAAAAGTCGAGATTATGCCTTTGCTCCACCCTGATAAAGACGAACAAGCTGAAGACTATCAATGGCATTTGCCGGTAACAAGAGTGCAAAAGACGTCTCTTTCCAATCAATTAGCCAGACTTATTGCACAAAATATAAAAAATATGGTCACATCTAATGAATTGTTGGTTTCCAAGAATCGTCCGCTTCGCTATGGCGATTTTATGTTTTTGGTGCAACAGCGCAATTCATTTGTTGAAGAGTTTGTTCGTGCTTGTAAAGATATTGGCGTTAGTGTTTCCGGTGTTGATAAATTAAAATTGCTTGAGCAAATCGCCGTACAGGATTTAATTTCACTCGGCAAATTTCTACTTTTGCCATCTGATGACCTTGCTCTGGCCGAAGTTTTAAAATCACCGTTATTTATGTTAAACGATGACGATTTATTTGAACTTTGTTATCAACGCCGCGGAACTGTCTTTAATAATATATTGAGCCTGCCGCAATATAAAAATACTGCAGAAAAATTGAAACTGTTAACAAATTTGAGCGGTTTTGCCCGTCCATATGAACTGTTTAATTATGTTTTGGTCAATCTTGAGGGGCGAAAAAACTTTATTGCCCGTATGGGAAATGAAGTTGAAGATGTTTTAGACGAGTTTTTGAACCTTACGCTTACGTTTGAACAAAAACATACGCCTTCGCTTGAGGCTTTTATTAACTGGATTGTTGAAGACGAAGTTATTGTACAAAAAGAAATGGAACAGGGTGAAAACGATACGGTTAAGATTATGACAGTTCACGGTTCTAAAGGTTTGCAAGCCCCTGTGGTTATTTTAGCGGACACAACAAGGATTAAAAGCAAAGCGTCTAAAAGCGAGTTATTATGGGATAATGAGTTAGTTTATTTCCCTACTGCAGCTGCAAATTATGATACAAATTGCAAGGCTGTGAAAGAACAAAAGTTTGAAGCTGATTTTGAAGAATACCGCCGCCTCTTATACGTTGCCTTGACCCGAGCTGAAGACAGGCTTTACATTGCAGGGTTTACCAAAACAGCTGAAGCGGATGAAGAATCGTGGTACAAACTGTTGGAAAACAATTTAAAATCAAATGTTTCCCTTAATGCAGATGATAAGAGAATCGTTTATGAAATCCCGCAAGAAAATTCTTTTGAAGAAAACAACATTAAGCCTGAACATTGCCAGAGAATCCCTGATTACAGCTATTTATTTACGCCGGCGCCGATTGAGAATCCGCTTGCACGTCCATACGCTCCTTCAAGAGATATTTTAGATGAAGAAGATGTTGCTGCATCACCGCTTGCAGATAATGGTCATTTTTATAAACGTGGTACGGCTATTCATAGACTGTTGCAATATATTTGTACTCTGGCTGCGGACAAACGCGAACCGGCCTCTTTAGAATTTATCCAAAAGCAGCTTCCGGAAATATCTGTTTTAGAACAAAATTCTATTGTCAAGGAAGTTTTAACGCTGTGTTATGCTTATCCAGATTTATTTTCGGCGCAATCTATGGCCGAAGTCCCGATTATCGGCGAAGTTGACGGTAAAATTATTTCTGCTAAAGTTGACAGGCTAATTGTTACAGCAGATAAAGTTCTTGTTGTTGACTATAAAACGAATCGTCCGGCAGCTAAAAAAATAAGCGATATTCCTTTATTATATTTAAATCAGCTGCAAACTTATAAAAAATTGTTACAAAAAATCTATCCGGATAAAGAGATAGAAACATACATTTTGTGGACTAATACCTGTAATATGATGAAAGTATAAAACTTTCGGGTTAATATGAGTGTTAATCTTTAATAGTTCAAAGATACTACTATATTATTAGCACAACATTAAACGAAAGGGAAACAAAATGAGAGCGATTAATGACAGTCAGTTTGAAGATGAAGTATTGAAATCTAAGGGGTTGGTTTTAGTTGATTTTTGGGCTGAATGGTGTGGCCCCTGCCGCCAACTCGGGCCGGTTTTGGAAGAAGTTAATAAAGAATACGGCGAAAAAGTAAAAATTTGTAAAATGAATGTAGATGAAGCTCCGGCAACTGCTGCCAGCTTTGAAATCAGAAGTATCCCGACTATGTTTCTTTTTAAAGACGGGGAGAAAATTGATTCGAAAGTCGGGTTCAATTCGCAGTCGTCTATTGAGGCTTGGTTGAACTCTCATATTTAGTAAAATTCAGTCGTTAGGACATCTTTAACCTTTTAAGGCCCGAGATGTCCTTTTTTTATGGCTGAATTGAATTCTAAAATGAGCGTAAAAATTGTCTAACTCTGTTTGGTTTATATCTTATAATTATTCAATATTTAATTGAATAATTAAAGCAATCTCATCACCCGAATCGATACCGCTCAGTTGAATTTGAATAAATATTTGATTTAACTTAATTTTTAACCGCTGTCGTATAATAACTCTTATGTATCTTCTAGCTCCGCGCTCAAGTCCTTTGCCTCTAT
>CAJTWX010000104.1 GCA_910580155.1 uncultured Alphaproteobacteria bacterium | reverse complement strand
CTATTATGCATATCAATCTCAACCGCGCGGTTCGTCTTTGGATGATGAGGATATGGAGTGGAATGCCGAAAGGGGTAAGGTGCAGAAAGATACCACGTCTCAAACAGATGCGGATGCTGAACTCTTGAAAAGAATTCGGGAGAAAAGCAACAAATCCAAAAAATACGATAATAACTTAAATGCCAAACAGCGAGAAGAAATGTTACGTAACAATCAAGAACTACTTTTAGATATAGATGATAACCCTAAAGAAAATGGAGAATGGAAATGGTGGTGTAATCATAATATTGGAGCTGAAGCTGTTCGTAAATATAATAATCTTATTGAAAAATATACTCAACGATATAATGTTGATTCAAATCTTGTTAAAGCTATTATGTATACTGAAAACGCCTGCGGTCATTATTATGGTGGTAATGCTATTGCAGATTATATAGGAATATCCAAAAGCCAAATGCCAATGAATATTAGAAGTAATATATGGAGTAATTTTCAAGGTAAGCATTATGACACACGTAATCCGGCTCAAAATATAGAATTAGCAACTTTACTAATTAAGCAAATTTCTAATTCTATTGTTAACCCAACGGCTGAGAAAATAATAACTATATGGAATAGTGCTGGAAAAAACAAAATCAGTTCTTTTGGCTATAGGGGGGGATGGCATATAGAAATAAACTTTGGTTAAGAGAGATAAAATAGATATGAAACTATATCAAAAAATTCTTTTCAAACATACAGGTATAAGGCTTTTTTTATATGCCTTATGGTACATTACTGTCACTTTTCTTGCGATAAATATTTATCAAGCGGGGCTTGATACCAATACGCAAGGCGGGCGGTGTATGCCTGATGAGTGGCAAATTGGAATGATATATCAATGGGTGTGGGATAGTCAGCCGTGTGTTTTTACCGGGGGTTTTTTGATTGGGTATTTGTTTTATTTTACCTTATATTTGATATTCAATTATATACGCCAACTGATATTAGGGTTTAACATCTCTATCGGTTGGCGATGTATTGAAGTTTGTATATGGTTTATTCTTAACTGGGGATACCTTTTATGGCTAACCCAAACAGAGTATGGCACTCTTAATTTAGTAATGATTAGAACATCATTATTAGGTACGTTGCTTTTCTTTGCTCCTTTTTTTGTATTAGCTATTGTTACTAAATTATGGCAAAAAAAGACGCAAGATTAGATGAATAGCCACGGCTCTTAAGGAAATCAACGGTAAGTTTAGATAAGTTGTTATCTCCGATTAGTGGTTAGATGATATAAAAACGCCAATTCGTGAACTGCTAAAATAAACAAGGTGTCCTCGGTTCCTATTTAAAAGTTGCACCCTAATGAATAGATACTGACCGAGCGATTGCCTCTCTCTCATTCTCGGTAGCTGAGGACACTTTTTATATAGGGAGAATTTGGTGGTTTGTCAACTGATTTATTTGAGGTTAAGATATACTGAGTATGATTTTCTGAAGGATGATTTGGCAAAGATGGAAGACAGCAGGCTTTCCTCTAAATCTGCATCGCGCGGTTCGTCTTTGGATGATGAGGATATGAAGAGAAATGCCGAAAAACTGAAAGAGCAAAATCCGTATGCCACATCTTCCACTCAAACATCAACTGCCAACAACAACGCAGAAGATGAACAAGCCGCGGCATTAAAAAAAATCCGCGAGGAACAAGAGAGAGCGGAAGAAAACAATTCAAAACCCAAAGAATCAAATGATATCCAACAAGCCAAAACAACGTTGGCTAATCTTGGGTATTATCGTGGCAAAATTGATAATATGACAACGCCAGGACTAACAAAAGCTATGAATGATTTTGCACAAGACCATCAAATAAATGAGCAGACTATAAGCAAAAGCATAGATGGTATTACCGAGAAATTAAAATCAGTTAAAACACCTGCAAGACTTGATTTTGATGGAAAATATTTACGTTTTATCCAAGATGGCAAGCTTGTTCTTGTGTTAAATGCGATGAGTGGTAATCCTGATTATCAGAACCGAAACTATCAAGATGTGCAAAATAAGGGACCTTTGCCAGAAGGTAGTTATAGAGTTAAGCAGGATAGGATTCAGGATATAGACCTTAAACAAGGTATAGGAGGAGCTATTATTAAGCTAACTCCTTTTAAAAGGGGGCAAGCATATGGTGGTTACCCAGCTTGGGGAAAAACACGTGTTTGGCTTGAACCGTTTTCTTCAAATAATATGCACGGAAGAAATAATTTTACCATTCATGGCGGTGCCACAATGGGATCTGCCGGTTGTATTGATATTCCCAGGCATACAAAGGAGTTTTTTAACGTATTACGTAAATATGGCAAAGATATTATTTTAAATGTTCATTATGATAAAGAAAAATTGCAATAATTTTTCTTGACATTTCATCAGTGCTGTGTATTATGAACAAAAGTAGAACTTTAAGGGCGCTCCGATGACAAAACAAGAACTTTGGCAATACACAAAAAAGACTTTATTTTGGCTCACATACACAGCGCTGATGGGACTAAATGTTTTTATTTTAATCATATACAGTACTGAACTTTATTACGAAATTTTTGATCCCGTGTATTGGCGAGACAATTTTACAATGTATCCTGATGTTAAAGTGGAAATTCCGACATCATTAGCATCTAAACTTGAATATCTTAAAATATTTATCCCGACTATACTATGTATGATTTGGGGAAATTATCGTTTGTATAAAAAGAAAAAAGGCGCGCTATGGATTTTGGCCTTTTTAGTTTATATTGCAATAGGAAGCTTTATTTATATTGATGTCTTAGGTTTAGGGGAATGGTGTCCGGGGCATAATTTTCCTTGACATTTCATTAGTACTGTGTGGAGTGAACAAAAATAGAATTTCAAGGATATTCCAATGACGAAACAAGAACTTTGGTTATACACGGAAACCTGCGTTTTGGCCTACATACGTTATACTGGTTAAATAAATGCAATTAAACAATCTTTTGGGAATTTTTTTGTTTTGGGGCTGTCGGCTTTGAGGGCGACGGCTCTTTTTGTTTTTAAATTGTAATTTAAGGAGAAAAGTAATGTCTAAATATG
>CAJTWX010000103.1 GCA_910580155.1 uncultured Alphaproteobacteria bacterium | reverse complement strand
GCATAAGTTATGGATTGCTTCAGTAGCTGCCTTACGGCGCACTTCGCAATGACTATTTAAACGCGAGTCATTGCGAGGGCTTTAGCCCGTGACAATCTCCTCCCTTTTCCCGCGTCATTGCGAGGGCTTTAGCCCGTGGCAATCTCTTTCTCGTAAAAATATCACATTTTTAACTTGATTTTAATACTTTTGTTTATATACTATCAGTAGGGCAATGATTTGAATATTCTAATCATTGGTTAGCGCCAGAGGTGGCGCGGGTATTCAACACCTTTCCTTTGCTAGGACATTCCCGGTAGCAGCTTGTATGGCTGTGTCGGGAAACCGATTTGTATTACACCTCGGGTCGGGAAGCTTCCGGCGTATGTCCAGAACTCCGGTTTAAAGGCCGGAAGAGTCGTAAAGCCTAGCAAAGGTGACTGTTGAACTTCCCGCACCCGTCCTCCTATTTAACTGTTCTGTTTTTATAAAAAAGCTTGACACCCTATATATTATTATATATCGTGTAACTTAGTTATTTCTTTATGAAGTGATTTAGCATCAAAAAAAGATGCGAAGGTGTCAACAACCTTATTTTATTCGTTAGGAGCGTTGAAGCAGCGCTTATTGTTTGTTATATTAATAAACAACTGTTTCCTTGACATTGTTTCTTTATATGTGTCAGGGTGCTTTATACTATAACCAAGGTATAAAGGTTACGTCCTAGCGAGTAATTGTTGAACACCCTGGCGCCTCTTTGTTTATGTCAGGACGTGCTGTGCATATATATAAAAGCATTAGCTAGCTTCCAGTAGGCGAAAATGTTGACGTCCTGACGCCTCTTTATATGTGTCAGGGTGTCCTCTGCGTTTATTCAAACAAAGAGGAGGTCGCTACCTAGTCAGTGATTTTTCGAGCACCCTGGCGCCTCTTTGTTTATGTCAGGGTGTCCTTTGCGTTTATACAAAAAGGAGTTGTTATCTAACGACCAATTTCTCGAGCACCCTGACGCCTTCTAAAGAATAGCTCTCCTCAAGAAGGACGTCAAACAATGTGGCTTTTATATATTATATTGGCTTGGATTGCCATATACTGGATTTCTTTTACTCTAGGATGGTTGCTAACCGGAGGTTTAATCAAACTCTGGCATTGGCTCATAAATCGCTTAAAAACAAATAAAGAAGAAAAAATAAAATCTGACAATTCTTTAAACACCATCAATCAGCGAATATTTGAGCTTTTTTCTGAAGAAGAAAAGCTTTATTGCTTAAGCGCACCGACAGATGCTGAACGCAACCGCCGCTTTCTCGAAATCATCGCAACAGATACAAACATTATGCTCGCTTTTTTTAATACACCATCTAAAGCGGCAAAAACAAATCCGGATAAGGAAAATACCCCCAAATAACGCAAGAAGTTTCCCCGCCGGCTGACGGGCTTGCGGGGTTTGGGCAATTTTCCGGAGCGCAATCAATGTCGGCAGATTGCCTAAAATCTAACGTAATTAAATCAACTTATATTTTAGGAGAAATCAAATGATTGAAAATAAAAAGATT
Organism: uncultured Alphaproteobacteria bacterium; assembly: GCA_910580155.1. GTDB lineage: Bacteria > Pseudomonadota > Alphaproteobacteria > RF32 > CAG-239 > CAG-267. The sequence goes on along the minus strand of CAJTWX010000103.1, from coordinate 1,568 downwards.
TTAACATTAACCTGTCTGATGTTAAACCTCGGCATATGTGCGCCGCAAGATGTTTATGCTTGGAACAATAACGACGATGATGGCGTTTATACAGACGGCAGAGGAAACGTGTATGAAAAGCGTGGAAACACCATTTATGGCAATAATGGCGTAAACTATACGGTTTCGGGCAACACCATCACCGGCAGTGACGGCAGTCACTACACAACAGATGGACATAACGTTTATGATACAGACCGCGACAAAAATTGTCACGTTGACCGCAACGGAAAAGTTGAGTGTTTTGAGAGATAGTTTCTAACTCTCTTGCAGGGAGGGATAAGTTAGGGCAACATCTAAACCATACATTAAAATCATTCCCTCCCCTTCCCCCACCCCCAAAAAAACTACCGCAAAACCTGCAATTTCCCTTTGCCAAACCGAAATTAACCGCTATATTGTAGCAAACAGCAAAGGATATGAAAATGACAGAAAAAGTATGTTTGATAGACGGCTCGGGCTATATCTTCCGCGCCTTTTTCGCCAGCCCCAGAATGACCAACCCCGAGGGGCTGCCGGTCAATGCCGTATATGGCTTTTTAAATATGTTTTTAAGCCTGACCGCCAATATCAAATGCGATTACTGCCTTGTGCTGTTTGATGCCAAACGCCAAAACTTCCGCAACGAGTTTTTTGCCGACTATAAAGCTACCCGCCCTGAGCTGCCCGAAGACCTCAAACCCCAGTTTGCCCTCATTCACGAGGTGGTCGAAGCCCTGAACCTCAACTGGCTCCAGATGGAAGGTTATGAAGCCGACGACCTGATTGCAACTTACGCCGATATGGCCTTAAAAGAAGGCAAAGAAGTAACGATTGTTTCGGCAGATAAAGACCTGATGCAGCTTATCCGCCCCGGCGTGACCTTTTATGACAGTATGAAAAACAAATTTTTCACCCCCGAAGACGTTAAGGAAAAATTCGGCGTTTACCCCGACAAAGTAACCGACGTTCAGGCACTTGCCGGCGACAGCACGGATAACATCCCCGGCGTCCCCGGAATTGGGCTGAAAACCGCCGCCGAGCTTGTAAACCAGTTCGGCTCTCTGGAGGGTGTACTCGAACACGCCGCCGAGATTAAGCAAAACAAACGCCGCGAGCTGATTATGACGCATAAAGAAGACGCGCTCCTCTCGCAAAAGCTCGTCACCTTAAAGCCCGATGTTCCGGTCGAACTGCCACTTAAAGACCTGCGCTGTATGGCTCCGCATCAAGATATTTTGCTCAATTTGCTTGACCGCCACGCATTCAAGAGCCTTAAAAACAAATCCATCAACTGGCTTAAGCAAAAATGTGCCGCCCTGCCCGAAGAGCCGGCTCCCGCCCCGCAAGAACTATCTGCCGAATATAAACTTCTCACCTCAGAACAAGAGCTGGCAGCCCTTGCCGAAACCATCAAAGCCGAAAATCAATTCGCCTTCAAAGCCCATACCGCCAAAGAAGACTTTATCGGACTTTCAATAAGCCTTGAGAACGCTCGCGCGTTTTATATTCCCGTGGTGCAGGCCGCCCCCGCCGCAGATTTATTTGCT
>CAJTWX010000102.1 GCA_910580155.1 uncultured Alphaproteobacteria bacterium | reverse complement strand
AGAATCTTTAACCCAAACAATAAAATCTGTTGCAAGTAAGATAAAATCCGTATAAATAATAGAAAATTTTAAAAAATATATTATATTTACTATTGTATGGTTTAAAATCTCAAACTATATAAAAATATACTAGAATAAAATTACTCTAGTATATTATAATTTTAACATTAAGGAGGTAATATACCAAATAAAAAAGATGATTGCTATGGTTTAGGTCTTGCAAAAAAATTCTATAGCACATATAAAAGCACTGAAGTTAATAACCCTATCACATCAGGAAATAAAGCTGTTGACAAGGCGTTAATTAATAGTGTAACTAAAAGTATGCCCTATGTTAGTCATTTTGTAAAAGGCGTTGATACTTTTAACAAAACTTATCAAACTGGAGCAAACATAGCACGAGCTAAAGCTATTTATGATGAATGTAAAAAGAAAAAATAGCTAATTTCAATATAAGCCAAGGAGAACTCTATGACATCACATATTAAAGATATACTCTTATTAGGAGGAGTAAGCACCTTAATTAGTTCCGCCTTGGCTTATATGCCGCAAAATGATATTATTTCTACTCTGGACTATTTGTGGTTTATAACATTTATTATCTGTCTCATAAAGTTAATCTGGACGAAAAATCTTCAACCGCTTAATAATTTTAAACAACGATTCCCGCGTTTTTCAGTCTACTTGACATACATTGGCTGGCTGCCATACATTACAACTTTATGTAGCGCAATTCTTGTCGGTATCGATATGCTGACACAAGACGATAACATCCGCATAATCCTCATAAACACCCAAACAATATTAGAATATGTTTATGTTATAGGATTCATCATCTCCCCTATTGCCGCCACATATCAAGTTTTTTTCAAAAAACTTAATAAAACATCTCCCCATTTTTAAAAAATCTAGAATCTTTAACCCAAACAATAAAATCTGTTGCAAGTAAGATAAAATCCGTATAATATGGATTATATAAATAAACGGACTGCCCTTCGCGTGTCTGACCGCATGTCTTCCGGGCCAACACTACTTATCAGGGAGCTGTCACTGTCAAGATCGTGGTCTTGTTATATGGCGCCCACCTTATCTTGCGGGTATCGGATAGAATGATAACGGCACGGTCTGGGCGGTCCTCCTCAACAATAAAGGAATAATAATTTGAAGATTTTATATTGCGGAGATATCGTCGGGCGTGCCGGCAGAAACACCATCACCAAACACATCAAAGATATAAGAGAGAAATACACCCTCGACGCCGTGATTGTTAATGGCGAAAACGCCGCGCACGGTTTCGGATTAAGCCCAAGTATCGCCCAAGACTTGCTCACCGCCGGCGTAGACGGTATCACCACCGGCAACCATATCTGGCAACAACGAGAAATTTACCCCTTTTTGGATAGCTCCTCGCAGATTATCCGCCCACTGAATTATCCGGAAACTCTCCCCGGTAAAGGCTGGCAACTTTTGAATATCAACGGCAAAAAACTCCTGATAGCCCAAGTGCTCGGACGTTTGTTTATGCCACCAATCAACAGTATCACCGACCCGTTGGATGAGCTTTTAAGACGCTTTATTTTAGGCAAAAATGTGGATGCGATTTTAGTCGATATTCACGCCGAAGCAACATCCGAAAAACTGGCTCTCGGCTATTATCTGGACGGCAAAGTAAGCCTTGTTGCCGGCACACACACGCACGTCCCCACTGCAGATGCGCGCATCCTCCCTCAACAAACCGGCTATATTACCGATGTCGGGATGTGCGGCGACTTCGAGTCCGTTTTGGGCTTTGAACCGCAAACGCCGGTAGAGCGGCTGGCCGACAAACTCACCCTCCAAAACCGCCTGACCCCCGCAAACGGCAAAGAGCTGACCCTCTGGGGTGTGATGATTGAAACCGCACCGAACGGACTCTGTCAATCCATCACTCAAATTAAGGAAACTTTTGAAAATATATAAGACTGTAACGAATGACCTCCCTCACGCTCTATGACCAACTCCGCCAATACCGCCGCCAAATCGCCGAACAGCGCGACCTCGCCCTTTTTATGGTTTTCAGCAACAAAAGCCTTGAAGATTTAGTCGCCAAACTCCCGCAAAACGCCGAAGAACTAGCCAAAGTCAACGGCTTTGCCGCCAAAAAGATTGAAACTTATGGCGCGGATGTGTTGCGCATCATTAACTCTTACCGCGAGGCAAACCCTGACCTTGCTGCAGCCGAAAGCACCGCATACCAAAACAAACAGCAAACCGCACAAGAAGAAAAGGAAGCTTCCGACGGCTCAAACCTTTATAACATCTTCCGCGGCGCGCTGTTTTCATTTAACACATACTCAAAAGACGACGCGCCGATAACGTTAAAATATGACACCGCGCAGGAATACGCCGACATCTGCGCCCTCTATCGCCTGAACGACATCGTTACCGAGGGAACAACATACAATAAATGCGTAAGCCTCATAGCTTATCTTTCCGCCCATCTTTCGCACAACCCCGCATACGACAACCATATCAAAACCGGTCTTGCAGACCTGCTTGAATTTGCGTGGGACGGTGAGAAAAAAGAGAGCCTGAACAGCGTGTGTTTAGCTTATATTCTCCGCTCATTTTTCTTAAGCCAAAACATCACCGCCCGCATGGTTTATATGTTTCCGTTTTCACCCTACGATTCCGACAGCCACGTTGTCACCGAGGCTTGGCTTGAAGAACAGCAAAAATGGGTAATGTTTGACCCGACATATAATTGTTGTATTTCAGACGAAAACGGCATTCTTCTAAGTGTTGCCGAGCTGCGCGAAGCACTAAGCCGCCGCGAGAAACTCTTTTTAAGCGCCGGCGCTTCATATAATCAAAAATCCCTTACCACCAAAGAAGAGGAAAACCTTGCAGCCTTTTATGCCAAAAACTGCTTTTTCTTCAAAATAAACGAGCGACAAACCTTAAGCGGCGCTGCTAATGGGCAAACCGTCCTGATTATCCCCGACGGGTTCGACTATGACAAATATATGCTCGTCAAAAACCGCCACACCCGCCGCGAACTCCGCAAACCGCTGTCATTTATGTTTGCAAAATAAACACCCTCCCCCCACTCTTTTCCCAAATCATTGCCC
>CAJTWX010000101.1 GCA_910580155.1 uncultured Alphaproteobacteria bacterium | reverse complement strand
GCAATTTGGCAATTTCCGCCAAGCTCATTTTTTCTTCGTTCATAATTGTTCATTTTTTAATTGTTAGACATAATGATACCTTTATTATGGGCGGAGTATAATCTTATTTATTATTTTGTCAAGTTTTTAATAAACCTCATAGAGCTTTTGCATTATTTCGGGAACTTTCCAATCAAGCTCCGCCAAGATGCGGGCAGCGGTGTCAAGATAAAGCCGACTGACTTGTTTGACAGAATATTTATCCTGATTTTCTACCCAGTTCGGATTATTATAATCTATCCAGTAGCGTTCGCGATAATTCGGAATGGTGCGGACGGCGGGCTTTTGGATATGCAGCTTGCCATCCGGTGCGAGATATGCAAACTTGCTCAGCGTCCCGTCTTTTTCATAACCTTTGATGGTAATTTCTCCATTGTTAAAAAAGACTATCTCGGTTTTGATAACCTTGCCGGTATAATATTCCACAAGCGTATTTTGCCGTTTGTCGGCTTTAATCTCGGCTTTTAAAACGCCCTTGTCATAAATTTTGGTATTTTCTTTTAAGACGTCAGTGCTTTTTTCAGCCATTGCCGGCGGCATTGTTTTGCCGTTTAAGCTGAAAGATTTAAGTTTTCCATCTTCGCCATATTCTTTTACTATCGTGTTTGCCCCCAGTGTTTCGGTTTGTTTTTGCAGCTTTTCGTCTTTACTATAGTCTTTTATTATCACGGAAAGCGGCGCTTTTTGTTCGGTTTCCTGTTTTAAGCTGCCTTTCGGCGTATACACCTTTTCGGCAAAAAGCAGTACCTCGGACGTTCGCGAAACAGCATAACGCGGGTTGCCGCTGTCATAAAAATCTTCTCGTGACACAAACGCCATTACCGCATTATCATCATAATTTTTAACTGTTTTGCGACGGAGAGCACCCGAACCGAAATATTTTTCAACCACAACATTGTCTTTATTATACATCGTATCGGTTAAAAGTAGCCCGCTTTTGGAATATTCTTTGACTTCTTCGGTACGCCCGTTTTTGGCTTTAACGGTTTTGCGCAGATTGCCGTTCGGATAATAAAACTTTTCGGTTTTGGACAAACCATCAGCTGCTGCACTTTCCTGATTGGGCTGCAAGCTTTCCTTTTCCACCGAATCGGTCAGAGTTTCTAAATCCGGTTTGGCATTCGGCCCGATATTTTTTGCAGCCAGCTCGGCTTGTTTCTTTTCTGCGGCCGTAGGGATAAGCGCATTTTCGAGGTTATATTCCGCGGCAGCTTTCAGAGCGGCTTCATCGAGCGCTTTTAACTCGTTTTCGCCAATCGGTGTTAATTCCTCTTTTACGGGCTGTTCCGGCCTATCGCTGCAGATATGACCTCCTTTTATCAGCTCACCCTCGCGGTTGACCGTATATTCACCCAGCGCCAGATTATATTCAATATAGTTTTGCGGTTTGCCGGCGTTGGTTTCGCGGATGTTATCTAATGCGCCGTTGTAAAAACGGATATATATATCTTTGTTCTTTGCAGCATCGGCGATAAACGCCGGTGGTTTATGCCCGCCTTTATAATTTAAGTTAAAGTTCAGGCTGCCATCTTGATTATATGCGGCAATAACTTTACGGTCTGCCCCTTCTGCCTGTGACACCAGTTCCTTAACAACGCCATTCGGATAATAACGACGGGCGCTTTCTGCCGCTTCACCGTTATGGTAATACATCTCGGCGACGGTGTTGCCCTCAAAATCATATTGTTTTGCCCACCCCTGACGCTTTTGGTTGACATACGGCATATCATATTGGTGTATACCGTCTGTGCCATAGATTTTGACTATCAGAAAACCTGTTGTATCAGTACCGGCCGGAAACTCCGCACGCAAGCGGTTTTGTGCATCATAACACACATTCTGCCCGTCTTCTTGCTTATAGGCATTTAAATCACGGCACTCTTCAGCATCTTCTGTTATATAAATATTTTCCGCGGCGGCGGCTTTTTCTTCTATTTGAGCCAGCAGTTCTTTGCTTTTGTCTGTTACATTCAGGCAGCGCTCGTCCAATACTTCCAATCCGCCCAAACGCGATGCCAGCTGCCGCGTTTCTTCCTGTTCGGCATTCTGCATTTTACCTTTTGTAAACTGCAACTCACGCGATACGGGACTGCTGATGGTTGCCGTTCCCTCTTTCAAGCCATTTTCATAACGGAATTCGGCTGCTATTTCGCCGGTCGGAAAATAGCAGACCAGCGTATCAATGACTTTGCCTGCCTCGTATTTTTTGTGAAATGCACGGGCACCAGTCGGAAAATAGCCGTTTGCCTCTCCATCTTTCATATCGTTATGATATGAGATTTCGGCGGTGACATTGCCGGAGGCATCAAATTTTTGCTGTATTCCCTCTTTTACTCCGTTTTGATAAGGCGTTATGCGGCGTATCATCCCCGTTTCGTCATAACTGGCTTTTATTCCCGCACCACCGGCGTTATCCACCACTTCATAAACAAAGGCCTCGCGATATGGCAAACCGCATTTGTTATATGAAATATCCCCCTCGTCTTCATACAGCTCAACCAAATCCTCCAGACTTAAGCGGACGGCCGTTTCCTGACAATCCATCGGAGTCAGTTCGCGGGCAAAGGTTAAGATTTCGCTGTCGTTAATTTCTTTTATGACCGAACCGTCTTCGCGATAGAAAATATTTTTTCCGGCTTTGCCTACAGAAAACTCTGCAGCTTTTGCGCCGCTCGGATAATATGTCACGATTTTGCCATAACGTATGGTACGAATGTTTTGCGGTTCGGTTTCATTATCGCTCTTAGGCAATACCCAAACCAGCTCCTGACGCAAGACGCCGTTTATATCATACTTCCGCTCTTTGCCGATTTTGTTATCTTCGTTAAGATAATGTGCTTGTGAGGCGATGTTGCCGTTTGAGTAAAAATCTTCGGCATAAAAACCGCTCGCGCCGTCTTTGGCTGTTATGCGGCGTTGCAATACTCCCTCGGGCGTATAATAATTCAAAACTTTTTTTACGATTTTATCATCTTTTACGGTCTTTTCGGCTATCACCTGCCCTTCGGGAGACATCAGTTTTTCAACATAGCCGCCCTCAATATCCTCCCGGATGATATCCGGTGCGGCTTGGGAAGAATCGGCAGACGTGGACGTTTCGCTCTGCGCAACGGGAGTTATGCTC
>CAJTWX010000100.1 GCA_910580155.1 uncultured Alphaproteobacteria bacterium | reverse complement strand
GGCTTTGTTGTAGATGGTTATAGCTCACCGATGTATTGGGTGGCGCAAGAAAGCAATGGTGAAGATGCGCGGACGGTGTACTACAGTGCTGCCGGATTGAAATATCTTAATTTAATGGCGGAAAATATCAAAATGCTTGAAAGTTTAGAAGAGGGTTCTGTAGATTATTACGAGGCAGTTAAGTCCGCATATTTGCAGAATCGCGGGAAAATAAAACGCTGCAGTGAGTTGCGCGAGGAAAAAGCTCCTGAATATGATTTTGATATGGACGATATGGACGAAGAATAGGTGTTTTGAGTAAAGGATAAAGTAATGAAAAAGATTTGTATGTTTTTAACACTTTTTTTAGGTTTTTCGCCTTTGGCTATGGCAAATATTAACAAAGATGAAGCGGTGGATATGGTTAAAGCCCTCACAAAGGAGGGAATAGAACAATTAGTTGATACATCGGCATCTGCGGAAGAGAAGAATAAACGGTTTGAACGGTTATTTACGCAAAATCTTGATTTGGACTTTATTGGTAAATATGTTTTAGGACGTTATTGGCGTACTGCGAATGCACAGCAACGGCGTGAATTTATCAACCTGTACAGAGAATTTAATGTGAAAATATGGTCAAAACGTTTTGATGAGTTTCGCGGTAAAAAGTTTGTTTTTGATGGGACTTCGGCTGCAAATAATCCAAACCAGATATTTGTGAATACTAGTGTTCCGATGAAAGAAGGAAAGCCGGCCGGTGTGAAATGGCGTGTTTATGATCATAATGGTAAATTGAAGATTATTGACATTATTATTGAAAATGTCAGTTTGGCGCAGACTGCGCGAAATGAATATACTTCTTTTATAGCCAAATCACCTAAAGGAATTGAAGGATTATTGGAACATTTGCGTGCGAAAATTGCGCAAAAATAATTCGGTTTCTTATAAAAACGGTGCATAAAAAAATTAAAAAATATCTTTTTATTAAATGTTTTTTTACGATTCGCATATATAAAATGGTTGACATTTATCTAAAATAATGGTATCTTAACCAAGATATTATTCTATTACGTGGTAGGTATGCGATGACTAAAAAGTTAGTATTTATTGCAATTGCAGCATTCTCAATCTTGCTCTCTGGCGTGGCGGAGGCTAAGATTTGTCGTACTGGTGACAAGAGTTGTGAGACGTATCCGTGGGATGGCGTAGATGAATGCGGTAAAGAATTTGATGTCAAAAACTGCCAGGTGCCACGTGCAGGCTCCATATATTGTGAAGATAAAGACGGGCGAAAGTATAAAAAGCAAGATTGCTGCTCGGCGCTGGGATATGCGCCGTGTCCGGCTGATAAGGCGCTGGTCGGATATGGTGATAAATGCGTAGGTACGGATAATGTCGAATATTTTCAGGGTTGTGGGTGTTCTTATGGTTTCGCGGAAGTTAAGAAGGATGAAAATGGCGACTATAAAGAACCTGAGTTAGTGGATGATAGTGGTAACCTGATTGTTAATCCGGATGGAAGTTCTGTTTTATACACGGCTCGCTGCGGCTGGGATAAAGATGGTGGTGTTTTTGGTGATGATGATTTGGATATTGAATGTCGACTCGCTCAATGTAATGAGGGGCGGCATTTCTATTATGAAAATCCCGGTGAATGGTGCAAATTCCGTGAAATGACACGTTGTGGTGGTTTCGGCTGTATGCAGGCGTATGATTGCGATAATGATGCGAACTACTATAGAAACGATAGTTATTTCTTGGATGGAAGTGTTGCTGAAGATAGTGACTGGGCTCGAGAAAAGAAAGGCGGCTATGTAAACTTTATTGCCCACTCTTCGGCAGACGTTATGAGTAATGAGTTGGATGAGAAGGGAAATCGTACGTTGTTGACCGGAACAGGCAGTACGGCATATAATCTGACTAACAAGATTGTTTGTGCTTATGAAGGTGATCCGGTAGTAGGGTTACACGATAACCGTGGTTGGGATAAAGGGTATGGTTTTGGCTGTGGTGCAACAACGCCAAACTATTGTTATAAATATACCGGATGTAATAATGTTCGCCGCTGGTATGGAACTCTTGAAAATATGGGTGTATTATATGATCCGTCAGCATATTTGAAATGGCTGGATTATGTTGAGCACGATGTAAATTATCCGTTTAGTGATGCAAATACAATCTACTCTCCGGCATACAGAGGGTATCATACCGCATTTTTAAAGAACATTAACCCTGGTTATGGTGTATATACAAAAATAAATGCAACAGATGGTAAAAACGGCTCAACTTGCGGTGCTGGCAACGGTTATTGCAAAAATATGGCGCCTGGAACGGCAATTGTCTATAAAGCAAATGGCGAGTTTGATAAATATAATGAAAAAGAAGCAAGCTATGGCTGTACATATATCAAGCAAAATTGTCACGGCAAAAAAGACTGTTACAAAAAAATTTCCTGTACGGAAGAAAACCGATTCTATCATTCGTTTATTAACGCAACGGATCTGTCTTTGTACAACAGCTCATTGAATAATCCGTTGTATAATGTCTGGTATACAGGGCTGAAAACAAAAGAAATTTATCCTGCTTGTAAATATCAGGTAAACGAATGTAATGATGCAACTGGTTGCTATCGTAAGGTGGGGTGTGCTGAAAACTTTGAAGACTTACGCGATCATCCGGAAATTATGGATGATTGGTCAGACTGGTTTAGTGAGATTCGCGCGCTCTGCAACGATAATTCTCGCTGCTATCAGGCTTCGTCTTGCGAATTGGCTGTCGGGTCATATTCTTCAACTCCGAATACATCGTTCTTCTTAACGGCACATTCTGTTGCAACAAGTTCAACGTGTTATCGCGGCTCTGAATGCCATACGGTCGCTGGTTCATATACATCAACACCAAATACGTCGTTCTTTGCAACAATTCACTCTCTTGCAACCGCGTCAACTTGTTACCGTGGTCAAGAATGTTATATTGCCGGCGGTTCATACAGTTCTACACCGAACACATCGTTCTTTGTAACCATTAAATCTCTTGCATCCGGTTCAACCTGTTACCGTGGTCAAAACTGCTACATTGCCGGCGGTTCATACTCTTCCGTTCCGAATACATCGTTCTTTGTAACCATCAACTCTAAATCGTCGGGTTCAACCTGCTATCGCGGTCAAAATTGCTACATTGCGGGTGGTTCATATACTTCGACTCCGAACACGTCGTTCTTTGTAACCATCAACTCTAAATCTTCGGGTTCAACCTGT
>CAJTWX010000099.1 GCA_910580155.1 uncultured Alphaproteobacteria bacterium | reverse complement strand
CCTTTCTCTAGTCATTGCGAGGAGCATCCTCTTTCTCTAGTCATTGCGAGGAGCATCCTCTTTCTCTAGTCATTGCGAGGAGCATCCCCTTTCTCTAGTCATTGCGAGGAGCAAAGCGACGAAGCAATCTCCCCACTCCAAGAGCCTCCTCTCTGTCCGCCTGCACGTGGCGCTGCCACCGTGGCAAACTCAATCGGCAAGCACACTCCCTCCTCAAGCGTCCCTCCCCCCCCTCGGAGGGGGAGGACAGATGAGGGGAAAAACATCCCCCCACATATCATCACAAAATCTTCCGGTAATAAGAAACAAGTTGATCCAGCCCCCGACACAACAACCCCTTAATCTCATCGTTAAAATAAAGCCTTTCGCGTGTTGATAATGACGTCGGCGGCCTGATTTCGCGCTCCTCAAGCACAATCTTATAAATAACCGGCATCGAAGACTTGGAAATAAGCCGGATTGCCCGCCGAAAGCGCTCCGCCTCAGGCGAAACCGGCACATAAACGCCGCCACTCCCGCCATCCACCCGCGGTTTCTCCCAGTCCACAGCTTTAAGCGCCCCGAAATTGCGATTCCACGAAAGAAAATCAGCATACAGCAGCTCTCCTGCCAATAACCGATCCTCAGCACTAAACGGCTGATGATAAACCTTGCCGTCATAATACCTTCTCGAAAGCCAGCCAATATTAAAATATCGGGTCAAAAGAAAGACTTTCGTCTCCATCTCAACCCTCCACTTTATAAACTTGGTCCAATACTCGTTCAAAATCGGCAAACAAGCCATTATCCACCGCAAAGCGATATCGCGCCATTCGCGACATCATCAGATAATCCTCCGGCTTAGCCACCTCACGCACCTTCACGTCAATCACATACGCCACCGCCCGCGCATAAGTCGGAAAAAAGTGCCTGCACCGACCTGCCTTAATATCAGCCTCCATCAAATATTTCTCAGGACAAAGCGGCAGCTCAGGCTTTTGGTTTCTCTTCGGCTCGGCCGGCGCATACAAATATTCCCGAAACTTGGCCGGTGTCGGCGCAAAACCGGTATCCACATTTTTGCGGTAAGATTTAATGCCTCTGCGGATAGTCTCCACACTATATGGTTCCAGCACTTCCTCCCATATCTCCACATCCATCTCGGACGGTTTAGCAAAATTAGGATACACCTGCTTGATAGTCACAAAAAAATAATCGCTCTTCTGGCTCATAATATGTTCTCCGATAATTGTCATACGTCATTGTTTTCAATCCGCCGCATAAAGCGTGCGAAAGGCGAAAGTTCCAGTCCGTCGTCCGGCTCGGGACAGCTGTCGCCTCCAACAGCCCGAGTCACCGCCTCTTCCTTGTCATCAGAATCGGGGCAAGTTCTAACCGCACGGGTTTTCTCCGTCAACTCGTGCCAATACGTTTCCTCCTCCTCCCTCTGCGGCATCCCTCCTCCCTGAGAAGCCGCCTCCGTCTTCATCCCTCCCCCTTGCGGGGGAAAGACAGGAGAAGGGGATAACTTTCCCTCCTTCCCCACAGCCCGCCTGTGCCATAGTCTCACTGTCGCTTTCCAGTTTTTAATCGCCGTCGTCCCCACCTTCCAACCTCGCGAGTCATAAAAATCCACAAACGTCTCAGGGTCCACACAAAGCCCCTCCTCCTCCACAAACGCCCGCACCTCATCCGCAAACGGTGGCACAAACGGCTCTTCCGCTCTCTTTTCCTGCATCCCCCCGCTCTTTACAGAACATTCTCTCTTTTTTTTGCCCTTCCGCGCCGCAACCTTCTTCTCTTTTTTCTCCTCAAACGAAGAAATAAATATTTTTTTTATTTTATTATAATTACTTTCTTTTGCTTCTTTTCTTTCATCATCACCGTTCTCAACCGCCGGTTCTCCATCTTGCACCAACGGTACACCGGCGGTTGTTTCCTCTTCAAACAAATCCGCCATCCCCGCATCAGCAGCCCTTTTTCTGGCAGCCACACCCTTTGCAGAAAGCTCTCGCATCCGCTGTTTTCTATCCGCTTTTTCCTGTTGCAGTGTCATAATATATTGATAAATATTAAACGCCTCTCCCACAAGCGTCTCCCCGTTACCCTCCAACAGCGCCTGCAAAAGCGCGCCTTTTTGCTCCGCAGCCAGCCCCGCGGTCACAAAACGCAGATTGGTATTCAAAATAATCTGCTCCATATTCTCCTCTCATAAAAAAAAGATTACCCCAGATTTTGCCGCCAAAGCAAAACCGCCCGAAGTCCAAAAATCCGCAGTCACAAGATAGTTCAATAGTAAAGATAGTTCAAAAAACCAAACGTCCGAAAAGTCCGCCGGTAGTCTTCAGAAGCAAAATGCACCCTGTAGTTGAATTTTTTATATGAAAAATAATACAATGTCAATATTAAAATGCCCCCTTGCGTAAAAAAATTTTTTAGTTATACTGCAGCAGAAAAAGGAGAACGACAATGGCAGATACCGAAACCATACGCAAACGCTTGGAAAAACACATTTTACGCACGAACCACACCTTCCGCGAAGTCTCGTTAAACATCGGGCGCAAAGACTCATACATCCAACAATATGTCAAATACGGCTTTCCCAAACGCCTGAATGAAGTAGACCGCAAACGCGTCTGCCAATTTTTAAACATTGACGAAAAAGAGCTTATCGACGACGAACTGATAAATCAGGGCGTCCGCGAACCCGTCATCACCGACCACAAAAACTGTATCGGCGACAGCAAAGACTATATAATGGTAGATATCTACGCCCCCCGCCCGAATGTTAATTTTTTCGATTCGGTCGTCGGCCGTATGGCTCTCAATTACAAAGAGTTTGCAAGCTGGTGCGGCGCCAACCCGCAAAACCTGCGCATCATCCGCATCGAGGGCGATTATATGGAACCGGTCATCGCCCGCGGCAGTCTGGTCTTATACGACACCAGCTCCACCGCCTACAAAGGGGACGGCATATACGTTGTTCATTCCGATAACCTCACACAGGTCAAACGCGTTCAAAAAACCTATGTCGACACCTACCTGTTAATAAATGACAACCCGCGCTATCAAAACGTTGCGTGTTTAAATCTGGATGTCGAGATATTGGGCCGCGCCCTCTGCTGCCTCTCCCCACACCCCCTCTAACCTCCCCCCCCCTCTAGCATACCCTAGTCATCGCAAGGGCAACCCTCCCTTTCCCGCAAGTCATTGCAAGGGCACCTTTATTTATCGTGAGTCATTGCAAGGGCACCTTTATTTATCGTGAGTCATTGCAAGGGCAGCCCTC
>CAJTWX010000098.1 GCA_910580155.1 uncultured Alphaproteobacteria bacterium | reverse complement strand
GGCTGTGTGCGGCTATTCAAGAGGTTAAGGCGCTCGGGTATGAAATCGGGTTGCATACCGGCGGTTATTTGCCGGAGCGGTTTAAAGAGGTTTTGCCGCTGGCAGACTGGGTTGGATTTGATGTCAAGGCGCCGTTTGAGGCAAAGGCTTATAAAGCGGTTACGGGCGGGATTGCCGATGTCACAAAGGTATGTGAGAGCTTGCTGGTGTTGTGTGATTCGGGTAAGCACTTTGAATGCCGAACGACGTGTGACCCGCGGTTTTTAAGCGTTGATGATATATATACAATCGCCGACTCGTTGAAAAATATGGGAGTTAAGGAGTATTACCTGCAAAAATACCGTAAAGTTCCAAGCGATACGGACACAACTGAGGAGCAGTGTGCGGCGCTGGTGGAAGATGAAAAATTATTGGCATATTTGCGCGATAGTTTTGATATTTTTGATGTGAGGGTGTGATTATATAACTAAAAGAGTGTTTAAACCGGTATGAAAAACCGGTTTATTTTTTGTGTTTTTTTCTTTTGTTTGAGAGGTTGATAAAATTGGGATTTTTTTGTTGATAACCTTGCGTTTTTTGCAGATTTTGCTTGGTAAAATCAGAGCTTGTGCTATATTGAATACGGCTTAAATTATGATAACAGAGGTTTTAGAATGGCTGACTTGACAGAAGAAGAAATGATTAAAGGTGAACAGGAATATAATGCTGATTCCATTAAGGTTTTGAAAGGTTTGGATGCGGTCAGAAAACGTCCGGGGATGTATATCGGCGATACGGATGACGGTTCTGGTTTGCACCATATGATTTATGAAGTGCTGGATAATGCAATTGACGAGGCATTAGCCGGTTATTGTGATAAAACCGAAGTTATTTTAAATCCGGACGGGTCGGCGACAATTCGTGATAACGGGCGCGGAATGCCGGTGGATATGCACAAGGAAGAAGGCGTGTCTGCGGCAGAGGTGATTATGACCGAACTGCACTCCGGTGGTAAGTTTGATAATAACTCTTATAAAGTTTCCGGCGGTTTGCACGGTGTGGGTGTATCTGTGGTTAACGCTTTGTCAACGTGGCTGCGGCTTAGAATCTGGCGTAATGACCAACAATATGAGGCAGAGTTTGCTAATGGTAATGTGGTGGAGCATATTCACGTGACTGAGGCAACTCCGGGGAAACACGGTACAGAAGTGTCGTTCTTGCCTTCGCCTGAAACATTTACGCAAGTTGAGTTCAGTCATGATGTGTTGGAACGCTCGATTCGTGAAAAGGCTTTTTTGAATTCTGGTGTTTATCTGAAATTGATTGATAACCGCGGGGCAGAGCCGAGAGAAACAGTGTTCCATTACGAAGGTGGTTTAAAGGCGTTTGTGACGCATTTGAACAAGGCAAAAGCGCCGCTGCACGAAAATATTATTAGCTTTTCGGGTGATGAAAACGATATTCAGGTTGATGTGGCGATGCAATGGACAGAGGCATATAATGAAAGTATGCTTTGCTTTACAAACAATATTCCGCAAAAAGACGGCGGAACACATTTGGCCGGTTTTAGAGGGGCATTAACGCGTACAATCAACAACTATATTCAGGAAAATGGTTTGTTGAAGAAAGATAAGACGGTTATTACCGGTGATGATATGCGCGAGGGTTTGACCTGCGTTTTGTCGGTGAAAGTGCCGGATCCGAAGTTTTCTTCACAAACCAAAGACAAGCTTGTTTCGTCTGAAGTGCGTCCGGTTGTGGAAGGCGTGATGGGCGATAAGCTTAAAGAGTGGTTAGACGAACATCCGGCAGAGGCAAAAGTGATTGTCGGCAAAATTGTGGAAGCAGCGACTGCGCGTGAGGCAGCGCGTAAGGCTCGCGAACTGACACGGCGTAAAGGCGTTTTGGATATTTCTTCCCTTCCGGGGAAATTAGCGGATTGTCAGGAAAAAGATCCCGCGCTTTCAGAAGTGTTTATCGTGGAGGGAGACTCCGCGGGCGGATCGGCAAAGCAAGGACGTGACCGTAAGAATCAGGCAATTATGCCGTTACGCGGTAAAATTTTGAATGTGGAACGCGCGCGTTTTGACAAGATGTTGAACTCGGCAGAAATCGGAACGATTATTACCGCTCTCGGAACGGGAATCGGACGTGATGATTTTAATGCAGATAAGTGTCGTTATCATAAGATTGTGATTATGACCGATGCCGATGTCGACGGAGCGCACATCAGAACGTTGTTGTTGACATTCTTCTACCGTCAGATGCCGGAATTGATTGAGCGCGGATATGTGTATATTGCCCAGCCGCCGCTTTATAAGGCCAAGCGCGGCAACTCGATTATTTATTTAAAAGATGACCGCGAGATGGAAGATTATCTGATTAACGGCGGGTGTGATGACGCGTATCTGCAGACGGCTGACGGCGAGCGCATTATGGGGCAGGATTTGGTTGCATATGTTGAAAGCACAAAAAAAGCGCGTAATCTGATTGCGATGTTAAGCATTAAAGCACCGGAACATATTGTGGAGCAGATGGCTATCAGCGGTTTGTTTGATAAAGAGTTGTTGGCTGACAAAGCGCGACTCCGTATGGAACTGGATAAGCTGACTGTTCGTCTGGATAATCTGGAAGCAGAATATGACCGCGGATGGAAAGCGGATGTGTTGGAAAACGGCAATATTTCTTTTTATCGCACCTTGCGCGGTGTTAGAGAAGAACATATTGTCGGTGCGTCGGTTTTAGACAGTGCTGAGGCCAAAATGCTGAATACGATGAAAGAATTTTTGGCGGAGAACTTCTCTAAGCCGCTTAAACTGGTGGTTAAGAGTGGCGGTGAGACGGTGATTGCCGGTCCGGTGACATTGGTTGACGCCGTTATGGCAGCCGGTAAGAAAGGCATTACGCTGCAACGCTATAAAGGATTGGGCGAAATGAACCCCGAACAGCTGTGGGAAACAACGCTTGACCCAGAGGCTCGTTCTCTTTTGCAGGTGAAGATTGACCAGATGGAAGAGGCTGACGAGGTATTCTCTACGTTGATGGGCGATGTGGTTGAGCCGCGTAAAGACTTTATTCAGGAAAATGCACTTAATGTGGTGAACTTGGATATTTAATCCGTTGGATAAAAAGAAAACCCGTTGTTAAAAACAGCGGGTTTTTCTTGTTTATTTTATATCTATAAAGTTTATCTCCAGTTTCTTTTTATAAAGTTTTAAAAGTCTTGCTAAAATACACCAATGAAATTTGTGAATACCAAATTCCATCTTTTCGATTTTATGTTGTTTTATCTGTGTTTTGCGGGTAATTTCTTCCAAACACATATTTCTTTTTTTGCGTTCTGCTAAAAGCTGTTCACCAATTGTTTTCTTGAAAATTTGTTTTAGCTTTTCACCTTGATTACTATATTGATTACGTTCTTCTGTTGTTATCATAATTCAAAACTCCATATTAAATATTAAAACAAAACTGGCGCAGGGGGTATCCTAGCGCCAGGGAGTTCGAAAATCACTATACTATGACTCT
>CAJTWX010000097.1 GCA_910580155.1 uncultured Alphaproteobacteria bacterium | reverse complement strand
ATTCTAGCGATTGGCGTATAACACAAGAACTCCATAATATAAAAGAAATAAAAGTATCAGATAATCTAACTTGCTATAAGTCAAAAGGTTGTAAGAACAGTAATGGAGCTTATGATACATCCACATTGAAAATTACAGGTAACGATCTGACCAATTACATTACTCGAGGGCCGTCTACAGAGTTTGGTAATGTAGAATGTCAGTATATGAGCTGTAAAGATAACACAATATTATCCGCTGAAGATAAAAATATCTTTAGTTATACAACATCTTCAAAGGATATAGCAACAGGGCTAAGCTGTAAAACGGAAACTGTTAATGGTTGCCGACGCGGATATGCCTATAATCCATGTACAACACCCAAAACAGTTAATGGATATCGGTGTTCAACAGAATATACAACCGGTTATTATGATATTTATTACAGATACATATATAGCAAGGATGCCCCTAAAACGATGTTAAATGTATATAAATTAGAATATAACCGAATTGGTAATGGTGATTATTCTGTTAGCGCATTTAATTTTGATGCAAGCAGTAGCAACTGTAAGGATTTCAATGGTGCTACGATAAGTGTTGGTTATGATCAAAGCAGTCATGGCAAATATTCAGGTACCAAGATAGCTGTTAGCAACTTAACTGCGATGTCAAGTTGTGGCGGAATTGTTGCAATCCCTTTAAGCAGTACTGGTTCTTATATCCCTGCAAGTGCCGGTAGCAACCAAGCACAAAAACTTTATCCGTTTGAATGTACAAGATTCTATACTCATACCACCACTCGTAACGGACCTTATTTCTTAAATGAACACATAGATTTGGTATATGAAAATTGAAGAATCTGATCCAAAACCAGAATATTTCATCCTTACTATTAAAGGAGGAACGTGTGGAAAAATGCGATTTTGATTGCGCGCTACCGCCGGAAATCAGACTAGAGAAACAATGACGACAAACAACAATAGTACTTCTATTAGTAAAATTTCAAAGGGTATATCTGTTCAGATTGAGGTTTTATCCTCAAATGTAAAAAATTGTGCTACAGACAATAACATTTAATTGTATTAAGATTGATGGAACTTGTTATAAAAACGGAGAAAAAGTCTCTCATAATAACAAAACCTATACAGCAAAATAATCTCATACAATGGTTGTATTTACGAATAGCATAAGACAAAAATACTATAACTAACTAAATATACCCTACCGGAATAACTGTGATGTTGTTTATCAGCGGCAAGTGTGTTTGAGCCATACAAATTACACCGCCGGCGCCGATTCGCGTGTTAAATTTATTAAGCAGGCTGAAAGCCTTAATATCATCCGGAGTCGGATTAGACTTTTTCTTAATTTCTATCGGATATAGCGTACCGTTTTCTTCTAAAATAACATCTATCTCTTTTTTGTCTTTATCACGGTAAAAATAGATATTTGGGTTTTTGCCGTTGTGCCAATAACTCTTGATAATCTCAGAAACAACGTATGTTTCAAAAAAAGCTCCGTTCATCGCGCCGGTTTCAAGCGTTTCCGGTGTTTTCCAACCGGTCAGATAACACGCGAGCCCTGTGTCCATAAAATAAACTTTCGGCGTTTTGACGATTCGGCTGGTGACGTTGTTTGAATAGGGCGGCAAAATATAAACCAACCCGGAAGCAGATAAAATCGATAACCAAGATTTTATTGTCGGCTGTGAAACGCCAACATCGGCAGCAATATCAGCATAATTTAACAATTGTCCGGTACGGGCAGCCAATGTGCGCATAAATTTCAGAAAATCAAGCTCATTATTAACCGAGCTTAACTCTTTAATATCTCTTTCAATATATGTTTGCAGATATGATTCGTAATAGATTTCCCAAAGATTATCTGCTGCATTAAAAAGCTTAGGGTACGAACCTTTCCAGATTGTGTGGAAGACAGAGTTTAGATCTTGCAAAATCGCCGTATTTTCCTTTCCTGTAATATATTCTGGTGTCGGCAAAAAGGGAGTTGAGCACGGGATTAAAGTTTTTTCTGATTGTGAAAACCCTTGCAAACGTAAAATCCCGACTCGTCCGGCTAGGCTTTCCGAAACATTTTTCATCAGGTGAAATTGCTGTGAACCTGTCAGCCAAAACATCCCGGAATCGCCTTTTTCATCCACAATTGCCTTAATGTATGGAAACAGCTCCGGCGCATATTGTATCTCATCAATCAAAACCGGTGAAGGGAAACGTTGGAGAAATAACGCTGGGTCACGCTTTGCCAAATCCCTGTTTTCAAGTGTATCAAGCGAAACATATGTGCGCTTTTCTGCCTCACAATTTTTTAAAACCGTGGTTTTTCCGACTTGCCGCGGTCCGGTGATTAAGAGTACCGGATAAAATTCAGCCAACTGTTGAATGCTTTGCTCAAGCGTTCTTTGTATATACATTGTTCCTCCGTCTGATCTAAAATGCTATTTTATATTAGACGAAATAAGTGTAATTGTCAAGTATTTCAAGGTTGGTCTTAATTGATAAGTTACATATCCCAAAATAAGCTTTTCTTATTATTTTATCAACAATCCAGTCGTAAAACGTAAATATAACCATATATTCATGTCGAAGAGGTTGAGTTTAGGAAATATTTCGATAATTATAAATGGAAATTTCATAACTAATGGGTGGTTCAACCCGAAGCAAAAATTAGTAATTGTTGTTATAATTTTACATTATCCTCTCATCATATATATAATATCCCAAAGACTTTATATGCGTTAATAGGTTAAATATACTTTTCCTTTTTTAAAAGTATAGGTCGTTTGGCTGTTCTCATCTCCATCGTGTCTTCGTCCTGTCATCATATACGGACCGGTCTTTTCAACCCAACCGCATTTGCTTTCTTTGCAGCTGGCTGTGGTAGTAGCATCATAAAGTGTAGCGGTAGATTTATTTTTTCCATTACTAACATAAACTTTTCCGACTAAATAGCGCGTTTTTCCTCTTTCATCGCCAGAATGTTCACGTCCAATTATAACATATCCATAAGGAGCATTAAAAGAACTGCCTTTTTCACCTTTCCAGTCTGTCCAATAAGCATCTTCAACGGTAACTGTAAATCCATAAAGCCCAGAATAGCAGGAACCTGTTGAGGTCGTTTCACTGCTGTGAACATGGAATACACCACATTTTAGTTGTGAAGTTCCATTTTCATCACCACTGTGATATCTGCCGACAAGAATTTTATTACCGGAACAAGTTGTAACATTGGCATCATTTTTGAAATTACTTTCTTTCCTTGATGTTAATGTTGATGCATATGACATATGAAGATAAAAGTATCCATAACAATTACGGTAACAGGTTCCGTCAACACTCCCCAGTTTAACCGTGAATTTATTACAAGTATAGTTCGCGGGTTCTGCTGAAAAATATCCTATATCTTCACAGGTTACTTTCTTATAACAGGTTTTTTGTTGCGGTGTTGAAGAAACTGAATACGTGCTTCTTGTTGAATAAGTAGTGCTAGTGTGTGCATATATTCTTGGGGAATTTACAATAGCATATCCTCCCGAGGATGGCTTAATATCCGTCCATCCGGCCTTACAGGAGCAGGAGACGATGCATTGTGTACCGTTGCAATTACCGGACATAGTGGATTCTGTGAAGATATCTCCAAAGTAATAGTTTTTGGAGCCGATAGTTACGAGCGGGGTAGAAGATACATAAGAGTTATTATACGTCACAATTTATTCTCCTCTTGCCACACA
>CAJTWX010000096.1 GCA_910580155.1 uncultured Alphaproteobacteria bacterium | reverse complement strand
AGGCCGGATTTGATGTTTCGTGGGAATTAGATATTTGGGGAAAAGGCAGATATATTTCCGAGCAATACTATAACCTTATGAATAATGCCGC
This sequence comes from uncultured Alphaproteobacteria bacterium, assembly GCA_910580155.1. Taxonomy (GTDB): domain Bacteria; phylum Pseudomonadota; class Alphaproteobacteria; order RF32; family CAG-239; genus CAG-267. The sequence goes on along the minus strand of CAJTWX010000096.1, from coordinate 3,715 downwards.
CTATTCACTGTTAAACATTCGTGTGTCGATCACTGCAGAAGTCATTGCAAATTATATCAACTTACGCCTAGCGCAGGAAAAGTTGGGAATAGCCAACAAAAATCTGCGTTTGCAACGCGATATTATGCAAACAGTAAAAGATAAATACAATGCCGGCATTGCGGATGCTCTAGCCCTTAATCAGGCTGAATTTGCTGTTGAGAAGACAAAAGCAAGCATTCCACCGCTTAAAACGCAAATAGAAAACTATCAAAATGCTATAGCTGTTCTTTTAGGAGTTTTGCCCGATAATTTACCGGTTAATTTGAATAAGCACAAAAGAAACATTACCAATACCGCATTTAAATACAATGTTCAAAAACTTTACAATTTGCCTTTAGGGGTTATTCGTTCGCGTCCAGATGTGATGGCTGCAGAAATGTCCATCCGAGCGCAAAATGCCTCGGTCAATGAGGCTATTACCAGCTTATATCCCAATGTTAGTTTAAGCGCGACATTTGGTTTTATTTCAAAAAGCGGGCATTCTTTGTTTGATAAAAACAGTCAGGTTTACGGGTATACACCGGGGGTTACTTTGCCTATTTGGCACTGGGGACAGCTGACCAATAATATTGAATTACAAAAGCATATTAAAGAAGAGTATCTTCTTAACTACAATGAAGCTATGCTCACAGCATTGGCAGAACTAAAAAACGCCATCACCGCTGTCGAACAATCGTATAAAACCAATGCATACAGTCAGACATCACTCAATAAAATGCGCAATGTTATGGAACTAACACGCAATAAATACGAAAATGGGTTAATCGAATTTACTGATGTTGCAATTGCCGAACAAGATTACCTTAATGCACAAAACGCTTTAGCTGAAAGCAATGCTGCAATTTTGCAATACCTGACTGCTTTTTATAAAGCAACAGGCGGAGGCTATAATTTAAAAAACTGCAAATAGGTTTTAATAGTTGTAGGTATCATCCAGCGGAGCACCTTGATTTACACTCTGCGGCTTATACACAAACAGGTTGCTTGCTTCAGGAATATCCGTTGTACGATTGACGTAACCTTTTCTTAACATACATTTTTGGTATTTTGCAGGACTTGAGCGACTGTCATCCCGCACAGAATTTACCATTATCGGCATTGCTCCGGGATATGGCACGAAACTAGCCCAGATACCGTGCTCTTTGTGCCATTTTACAACAGTCTCGTAACGTTGTTCTTCAGTATAAAACCAACTGCGGAAATTCGGCATAAGTTTTAAGGCTTCTGCTTCACGCATACACTCTGAGTGATCGCGGGCAAATTTAACGCCGCCGGTATTATATCTATCCCAATGGAAAACCACCTGCCCTTTAGGTCCGCTGCAGGCGCTTAACAAAACCATTATTCCCAATATAAACTTTTTTTTCATTTTAAAAATCCAAATTTGTATAATTGCCGGATGGACGGATACCACGGATTGTATCTTTAAGTATATCCTTAAAACTCGGGCGCGATTTTATTTTTGCATACCATATTTTGGCATATTTATAATCATTCCACGGTATATCCCCCAGATAATCTATTATTGAAAGATGGGCGGCGGCAGTTAAATCCGCCAGACTTAATTCTTTACCGGCAAGATAATTATTTCTATCTGCCAAATAGTCTATATATTCCAAATGAAATTTTAAATTATTCAGACCGGCTTTTAATATTTTGGAATTCGGCGCTTGTTTTAATTGAAAACGTTTTACGATTTTTTCGGTCACAATATATTTATAAACTTCATTATAAAACTTTAAATCAAACCACTCTGTCAAACGACGTACCTCTGCCCGCTCCAATGGATTTTCCGGCAATAATTTATATTGAGGATTACTTTCCTCCAGATATTCCGTAATAGCATTATTACCGGAAATGACCGTTCCGTCAAAAACTAATATCGGCAATTCTCCGGAGGGATTTATTTCTTGCATTTCTTCAGACAAATTCCACGGTTCTTCTTCCTTTAAAACATACAGCATTTTTTTTTCTGCCATAATCAGGCGAATCTTCCGCGATTGCGGTGAAACACTGTGGTGAACCAAAAGAACCATTTTATTACTCCTAAAAATTATGTTGTATGCTAAACTTAAAATTTATATTTTTCAAGATTTTATTATTCATCCATCTCTTCATCATCCTGCGCTCGCGATGAACCGATATACGTTGGCGGAACAATCCCTCTTGTATTTTCTTCATATATTTTTATAAGTTCTTTAAAAGCATCATCCCTGACTTTTTTATAACGGGCACTTTTTAAGTAGGTTTTCAGGCTTTTCACTCTCTCGTCATCCGTTACTTCCGGCAAAGCCCTGAAAAACATAGGCGCTTTCCATACCGGTGCTTTACTGAATAAGACATAATTGCGTATTCCCTGCTTATAACTTTCAATTAAACTCGGGTAATAACTTGCTGCAATATACTCAACTTTTCCAGTTAACAATTTTTCAAAGGCTGCCGGAAGGTTTTCAACTTCTTCTGCACCCAGAGCAGATAAATCCTTTAAAACGTGCGACGGAAGTTTATCTGTTTTGGCATACACACCTTTATAATTTTTAAGACTGCTTTTCCCTTGTAATTTTAATTTATTTCCTGCCGGCATAATCAGGTGTATTGTATTTTCAAAAAATGCCGGATATATGTAGCTGTTTTTGGAATACGGATATTGTTCATAATAAACGCCGAAACGTACATTTGCATCCTCCCCCTTCAAAACATCTCCTCTCTCAAACTCTTTTATTTTCTCTTCATATCTTTTTTTATCGTATTTAATCAATATTTTGGTATTTATAGCTTCTTTCATATCCATAAATATCTTACTGAACACAGACCCCTGCTCATTTGATGAAAAAGGGAAATTTTCGTGGTCTGCAAGCGCAATAAGCGTAAATGTGTATCTATTATCCTCAGAAAAATTATCAATATATTTCGGCTGGTTGTATCCATAAATTTCTTTACCATACATCTGCATCACGGCAGCGTTTGCCATTTGGCTGCAAACAGACATTATTAACGCAATTAATATAGCTTTCATAAATAATCCCCGATTTTAAAAAGAATCTTTGATATTTAAAGTATAGATGCTATTATGTTAAAAAATAATTTATCTATGAAATTTAAAGTATAATCAGGATGGCAGACGGCTGTGAGCGATGGAAAAGATTTAATTTATAACCGCTTGTTTCTTAAAAACGGCTCTCAGCGGCATATTTCCGTGTTTATTTCCGGTGCGGACAATATCGGAACCAGTTGGTGTGCCCTGACGATTGCGCACGCTTTTAACCTTGAAAAGAAAAAAGTTTTGCTGGTTGACGGCAATGGCGATTTTTCGAACATTGCTTCCTATTTAAGCTTGCAGGCGCCACAGTATCTTGAACAATATATTTCCGGTCATAAGACACTTAATCAGCTTATTTCCGCCTATAAAAACAAAGATTTTAATATTCTAACCGGAAAATCCGGCAATGGTTATCTGGATGAACAACCTTTAGGCCGAATCCATCTTTTTGCCGATGATTTGAACATTATTGCCGAAAATTATGGGCAAACGCTTATAGATGCAGGAACTAATATTTCTGAAAAAACCCTGAGCCTATGCCAAATTGCCGATAACATCATTATGATGTGTTCTGAAAACAATGCGGACCTTATAAAAACATTTGATTTGATTAAATTTATGAATGAAATCAAT
>CAJTWX010000095.1 GCA_910580155.1 uncultured Alphaproteobacteria bacterium | reverse complement strand
CCCCCCAAGGAGCACGAGTGTACATAAACGTACACGACGCGACGACGTGGGGCTTCCATCCGCGAGCTAGTTCACAAAATTTCACGGTTTTTACTAAGAAACATCAAGCGAGGGCACAATCGCCAATATATTCATCGGCAGCGGACTGTCGTTTTCAATCAATATCGTCACGGCCTGCTCGTCGGTGTTGGTAAAACCGTTGAAGAGCACTTCTTTGTTGCCGGAAAAGAGCGGATAAGGCTTGTTCATCTGCCCGTCTGCCGGACGATAAAGAATATCGCAAAGCGTATTTTTATCCTGCCCGATTCTGCCGCCTCCCGAGTAATAGAGCATTAACAGCAAATGATTGATACGCTGTTTCTGCCCGATACCGGAAGAAACATTATCGCCGATATACAAATTCTGCGGCACAAACTGGCTCATAATTTTCAGCCCCACCAAAACGCGCGTATGCGTCTTTTTAATGTTCACTTTGCCATTAAGCACCACCTGCGGCGGCTGAACCACTCCGTCCGCAAAAATAGCAACTTCCAGCCCTTCCAAATGCCACAAACCGTCAACATAATTTCGCTGGTCATCCAGTCCGCGCTCAAACAACACCGCCGCATCCAGATACGAAGCCATCCGCTGCACATATTCCGCCCTGAGTTCATCGCGCTCAAACATATTAGCCGGTACATTAATACTCGCCGGATAACTCTGCGGCATCCCGTTTTCCATCCACTCAATCGTCCGCAGCGTCGTTCCGTTAGAAAAGCGTCTGACCGCCAGCCACAATTCATCTCGGCAAGCATCCAGATTAGGAATAACCGCAATACTCTCCACCTTACCGCTGAAGTCGTGTCTGGAAAGCGCCGCCACTTCCTGCTCAGCAGAAAAAGTAAGCGCGGTCAGCGTTCCATCCCCCATCAAACACCAAAGCACCTTGTCTGGCACCTCCTGATAACACATCGCCACAATGCGGGAAAAAAACAAATGCTTGCCCAAAAGCGACACATCCGTCTGATCATACCCGTCGTTATAATAGTTAAACGTCAAATCGCGCAGGCTCAAACCATACCTGTCAACAAAAAAGATATGCGCCCCTACCGCCACCGGCATAATCGCCTTGCTCCCGACCGTAGAAATCTGTGAAATTTTCACATTATCAGAAGCCAGCGCCGACGCCGTCGAAACCGAATCAATATAAAACTCCGCCGCGCCGGTTCCCACAAACAACACATCGCCTGCAAAAATCCACTTTGCCTCATTAAACTCCTTGTTCAGCACCGGCACGGTAATCGCCGTCTCCGCCGTAGCCTCTCCAAGTTCCTGATCGGCAAAGTTATTGTAGTCACCGTTCATCGACAAACACACATTCGGCCCGTTTTCCGTATTAACCAAAAACGCAAACCTGTTACGGAAAAACGCCCCCGAAATCGGAAAATCCGCCCCTTTGTGCAATAATCCCATCTCCCAATAAGGCGTTCCGTCAATAATCCCCTCAGGCAGCCTTGCCGTCACCGTCGCCTTAACAGAAGTCGGACTGATAAACTTGTTAATCTTCACCACGCCCGTTCCGTCATTCTGATAACGCCAACGTACGCCGCCATCTGTGCGCACGCCCTGCGAATGCACGGGTTTATGCGCACCGGTTTTTCCGGCCTCAATCGCCACATAATATTTCTTATCCGAATAGCGCACATCATACTTCTCCACCTCTTCAGAAGCAGCCCACGGCTTAATGTTGTCTTCCATCATCTTAAAGCGCATCAACCGCCCCTCATCCGTTTCCTTAAACAAACTTTCAGAGGCCGTCAGTGTCACCACACCGTCATAATTCGAACTCGAAACCGTAATCTCCGTCGTATTAACCTGCATAAACGGACCGTTTTTCAACTCCAGCTCTTCAAATCTCCAATCCGTATTAGAATAGCGCTTTAAGACCATAATCGGATATTTCTTATGAAAAACATACAAAACATCGCCATATTGAATAGTCTGAATGTTCCAAACCTGCTCCTCTTCATTCCACAAATCAGCATATGAATAAGGCGTATTGATAACCAACGGCTGCACATACGGCTGCGACGAAGAATACGACAACCCGTTCACCGTCACATTTCCGACATCATTCGTACGCACAAACGACAAAGCCGCCGTCCCGCCCGAACTTTTCCGCACCAGCTCCCCTTGCGCATAAAGGCGGATAAACTTGTTGCTGAACTCAACCACATAAGCCACCTTATTGCTATATTTAAACGGCACCAACAAACATTTTTCACTAATCATTTTTTCCTCTCCTTCATCGTCCAGACATTCTGCCCTTCATAAAAAATCTTCACCACCGTACCGGAAACCGTGCCGTCATAGCGCGTATAATAAGAAGCATATTTTCCATCCTCGTCCAACTGCCATCCGCAAACCACCATCGTAAGCCCTTTGTCAAACGCCGCCACCAGTTCGCTCGCCCCGTAATAATAGTAAGCCTTGCTCATACACGTCAATGTCGTCAGATAATACGTCCCGCTTTTATAAGCCACCGAATCATAATTCTTACCGCTAAGCCTGAAAAACAGCCATTGTGCATTTTCATCCGGAACCTTCTTATGCGCCTCAAACAAAATCGTCAAATACCCGTTGGTAAAGCGAATACAAAAACACTTCAACTGTTCGTCCGCTCTGCCAACCGCCGTACAAGCCACAAAATATTCAGGTATTCCCCAGTCACCGTAACTTCCGCTCACCACCGGCGACTCTTCAAGCGTCACCGTCAGCGTTTTATCCGTGTCCATAAACACTGTCCCGCTTTGCGCCTCATACCCGTTTTTATACACCATATACGGCACATCCTCATTTTGATACGCCTGATAAGTCAATCTCTTTAATCCGGCAATTTTCACAACCGCATCTTCCGGCACCGGCACAATCTCCAGCTTGCTGCGCACCACGCGTGAAATCAGCTTAACGGTCATCGTCACACTTTCCGCAATCACCACCTCGCCCGACTGGCTTGCATACCCATTTGCCCGCACTTCAAAAGAGATTTTATCCCCCCTGTTAACACTGATTTTATTTTGCGGTTCATTGTTAATCAAAACGACAGCCTCTTCGGGATATGCCTCAATCTGAAAAATCACATCTTCCCCCAGCGGCGCCGTCTCCACAAAGCGTGTTCCCCCGCGCCGTTTCAAACTCCCTTCCGCCAGCGGAATAAAATTACGGCACAATTTCGCCGTTTTGTCATATTTAGCAATATCGGTGCGCCCCTCCAGCCACGGGCTTAATTCCCCGCCGTTAAACTGCACCTTCGTCGGTTTCATACTCATACCATTCTCCATAAAAAAAAATTAAACACCCAACCTTCCCCATCCGAAAGCCCCCATCCCCCAAACAAGCACCTTACCAAACTTCTCTCACCAACACCCAGCTGTTCTCCGGCACCAGTTCAACATCTTTCATAATCTCATTGTTCAGCTCCGCCTGCCTGATAAGCGTAAAAAACTCCGTCTCCATCGCCTGCTTGATTGTCAGCGAATGCTTTAAGCGCATCGCCAGCTCAGCCGCCATTTTTGCTGCCACAGCCTCCCGAAACAATAGCGGAAACATCCCGTCATCTTCAATAATCTTCACATATTCCGCACGAATACCGCCCTTAACGCCTGTAACCACGCAATTATTGGCAATTTCATAATTTTGCGAACTCACCGCCCGCACCTCATCAAGAGCCATTTTTTCCGCCCCAAACACCTTCAAGAGCAGCAAACAATCCGCCGGCAGCCGATACATAAATTTATCGCCAAACTTCTCCTCACACATCGCCAGCTCCCTAACCCCAACGGCAAACCGCCACGGATAAGAAGAAAGCAACAAATCCTTAACATCTTTATAAATAATATCATACACCCGCCCAAAAGCCGCATCATTAACAGATGATACCGGCGGTTCCCCGAGCTTCAACAAAGCACGGTTAATAATCTCAATTTTAGACATATAACCTCCAATAAAAAAAGGATGGCAACCGCCACCCAAAACATTAAAAAAAACAAACTCCAAGCGTGCCACCCCCCTTTCCTTCCCCGCGACTCATTGCGAGGAAGCTCCCCCCCCTCCCGCGAGTCATTGCGAG
>CAJTWX010000094.1 GCA_910580155.1 uncultured Alphaproteobacteria bacterium | reverse complement strand
ACGTGGCAATCTCAACCAACAAGGGTACCCCCACCCCAAACATCCTCCCCTCCCTCCTCTTCGCAGCCATCCCGCTCGCCGCTCTCGCCACGCTGTTTATCTCCACCTCAACCGCCGAAACCGAGTTCTCCCCGCGGATAGACTTCTTCGGCTTAAACTATGTCTATATGGCAATGCTCGCCCTCACCCTGCGCTCCCCGCAAAAATGGATAAGAAACCTCGCGCATTCCACCGCCATCCTCACCATCATCATCAGCGCCAATCAGATTTTCGAAGCCCAAAAAGTCTGGAAATTGGGCTTTGATGCCGAACAATCCCTCTACCGCCGGATATTAAAACGCCACGAGCAATCCCCGCAGTTTAATCCCCACGGCAGATATATCATCGTGCAGGCCGGCTCCCCGTCATTCAGACACAAATATTACCACACCCCCCACACATACGCAAGCGATGACCTCTTAAACATCTCCTACACCCCCGGAATGAACGCCGGCGTAATGTGGAACTACCTCTCGCCGACAGACTATGCCGACACCACCTCATACACCTACACCTTCCAGCCCGACGCCGCCGCAAAAGCCGCCCTCCGCCACGCCGCGCCTTACCCCGCTACAAACAGCACCGCCACCGGCACCTATTGGCTCCTGACCATCCTCACGCCCGAATCCCTAAAAGACCTCCAAACCCGCTACCTCCCCTAATCCCCCCAAAAAAACTTATCCACACCCCCAAAAAACACTTGCAAACCACCCCATACCCTGCTACAAACACACCCACACCGCAGGTGTAATTCAATGGTAGAATGAGAGCTTCCCAAGCTTTTAATGCGGGTTCGATTCCCGTCACCTGCTCCACAATTTAAAACTCTCCCCACAATCAAGGGAAGCGAACCCGCAAAAGCGGGTTTGACTGCCAGCGAAAGGCGGGCGGAAGAACGCCGGTCGGCATCGCCGATGAGCGCCTGCGCGGCCGAGGCTTAAAAAGCCGAAGGTCATTCCCGTCACCTGCTCCAATCTCCCACACACTCCCCCCAAATAAGGGAAGCGGTTCGCAGAGCAAAAAAAGCCCGGCGGGCTCTTTTTGCCGAGAACTATAGCAGTTGTTAGTCCGCGACTTGCCGGTAACGGCAACAAAGCGAACTCTACAACTGGCTTGACCGAAGCGTAGTTGGCAAGCGATAGCGAGCCCTACGGAGCAAGACCCGCAGAAGCGGGTTTGACTGCCACCGTAACAATCCCCCCTCTCCTAGTCATTGCGAGGCTTGCCTGCAAGCCGTGGCAATCTCCTTCCACAAGCCCCTACGCCCCACCAATACAAAAAGCCCCCAAACGGGGGCTATTGTATTGGTGGACCGTAGAGGTAACGCTCCTCTGCTACATCCATGTCAAGGATGCGTTCTACTTTTAAACTAACGGTCCGTGCGACAAATCAAATATAAATCACATAACACCGACATTTTTATCACACAAATTTTAGATTGCAACCTTTTTCCAAAAATTATGAAAAAGTTAACCTTTTTTGTGTATAACTCTCATAAAGAAAACAAAATCAAACCGCTGTCAAAGGGAAAAAATGAGTAAAAACATAGATTTCATAGTTGATTACAAAAACCTCGACATTTTGAGCGAATATAATACCGAAACCCAAAAATACCCGCTCATCTTGTCGATTCCCCATTGCGGCACCATCTTTCCGGAGGAATTTCTGCAAAACACCCTCCCCACAGAGCAAGACTTGCGCAAAAACGAGGACATATTCGTAAAAGACCTCCTCACTCCCGCCATAGAAAACGGAATAACGGCGCTGAATATGAATATCAGCCGCACGTTTATTGATGTCAACCGCGCCAAAATGGAAGTTGACCCGAATATGTTTTATGACTACCCGAAAGACGACCTCGGACTAAATCGTCACCGCGCCCGCTATGGCTTGGGGCTGATACATAAGGTCACAGCTGACAGCACCCCGATATACGCCGGCCCGATATCATATAAAGAAGTCGAAAAACGTATCCAAAACGTCTATGACGCCTACCACAACCGCTTAAAAGAACTCATAGAACAAACCATCGCAAAATTCGGCTTTTGCCTTGTGCTTGATTGCCACTCAATGCCCTCGAAGATTTGCTCGATAATTTCCGAAAGCCCGCGCATAGATTTCTGCTTAGGCAATCTTTTCGAGCAAAGCTGCCCAAACAAAATCAGCTTTTTCGTAGAAAACGAGTTCTGCAAACGTGAATATTATGTATCGAAAAATCGCCCCTATTCCGGCGCATACATAACATTTAATTATTGCGAACCGCGCAAACAATCACATACGCTGCAGCTGGAAATAAACCGCGAAATATACGCCAACGAAAAAGCGCTCACCAAAAACACGGATTTTCAACGCGTTAGCCACGACATCAGCAAAGTAATCACCAACTTGGCAAACTTTTTGCTGGATTTTTAAAATCATACGTGCTATAATACCCACTTGTAACGTGTCAGATACCGATTATATAAACCTGACAACTTGTTAATTTACCCGCGTTTAAGGTCAGCCCCGTGCTGCCGATGGCCGAAAGTTTAAAGACAGGGACGCCATCTTGCCTTAAGGCGGTATTAAGGAAAAAACATCGTGCTAAAAAGCATCTTATTTATGTTGGTCTTGTTTTTCTTCCTGACCACACCAACCAGAGCTTATGAAGCATACAGAATCCATACTCCGAATTACAGCGGGTATAAAGCCGAACCCCAGATAAAGACAAAAAGCAAACCGCACGCAGACAATGAGCTGTGCGCATATGCTGCGTCCGTTGCCGAACAGGAATACGCCATCAAGCCGCACCTGCTGCAAACAATCTCGATGGTCGAAAGCGGCCGCTGGGATAATAAGCTTGCCAAACGCACCGCTTGGCCGTGGACAGTCCACGCCAACGGCAAAGGCCGTTATTATAAGAGCAAAGCCGAAGCTGTCGCCGCTGTTAAAGCAATGCAAAAACAGGGCATCACAAATATAGATGTCGGCTGTATGCAGATAAATTTAAAATATCACGGCAGCCAGTTCAGCTCGGTAGAAGATGCATTTGACCCCGAAAAAAACGCAGCCTACAGTGCCAAATTCTTAAAGCAATTATACAAACGCAACAAGGCCGACTGGAAAAAAACAGCAATGCATTACCATTCCAAAAATTATCGCAAAGGCATAAACTACAAAAACCGCCTCGAAAAACAATACGCCGAGTATATCCGTACCGAAGCCACCGCCCCCCTCTTCTAGCCCACGGCAATCTCCCCCTCTCCTAGTCATTGCGAGACACCCTTTTCTTTATGCGTGCGTCATTGCGAGGGCTTTATACTTTCCCGTGCGTCATTGCGAGGCTTGCCTGCAAGCCGTGGCAATCTCCCCCTCCTCATCCCCAAAAAACCTGTAGAAAACCCCCTCGTCCCTCTTGAACATCGCCCCAAAACGCATTATCTTATCCCAAAACAAACCCACCATTCCCACAGAGGGCATAATGAAAAAACTTATCCTGACACTCGTCACCCTGTTAAGCTTTAGTGCGCACGCTGATGACAAAAAAGACATCAAAGCCATCGAAACCTATTTAAATTCGATAAAAACCCTGTCGGCAAACTTCATCCAGATAGCGAGCAACGGCGAAAAGGCCGAAGGACGCATCTATATCGAAAAACCCAACAAAATAAGAATGGAATACGCCCCACCCTCAAACATCTTAGTTGTCGGCAACGGCGACTATATTGTGTATTATGACAAAGAGTTAGAACAAATAACGAATATAGATTATGACGATATCCCCGCCGCAATGATATTGGCAAACACCGTAAGCCTTGGCAGCGACGCCATCAAAGTCACCGGTTTCCACAAAGACGCCGGAATGACGCGAATCAGCCTTCAATACACCGACGCGGCAGATTTAGGCCCGTTCACACTGGTCTTCTCCAACAACCCGTTCACCCTGAAGCAGTGGAAAGTTATCACCCCGCAGTCACTTGAAGTCTCCTTGTCATTATATGACACCGTCATAGACGGCAAGCTCGACCAATCCCTGTTCAAATTCAGCAAGCGTGCCGAAACCACCCGCAAAAACAAATTCCGCCGCAAATAACCCCCCCCCATCTCTCCGCGAGTCATTGCGAGGAGCATCCCCTTTCTCTAGTCATTGCGA
>CAJTWX010000093.1 GCA_910580155.1 uncultured Alphaproteobacteria bacterium | reverse complement strand
CTCTGCGGGCGATGGTTTCATAACACAATTTGCAAATGGAATGGTAGAAATATCAGCCAATGTTGACGGGATTCTTCAGAGCATACAGACTGTATATATAACCGGCTGGGCTGAAGATTGCCACGGGGTTAAGATTGGTATAACAGAAATATTTTATGATGTTGGTGATAGAAATTGGCAACCGTTTGCAGAAAAAGGATGTGGAATAAGAAATCAGTATAACTTTATATGCACAGACAACACTATACGGCGTTAAAAGTTTTTGCCACTATCTATGCAAATGAAATGAGGATTCTCTCTGCTGCAAATTCTTTATACTTTGGGGATGAATACAATAACGTTTAATAATAACCAGTCTAAAATAGAATGAATCAAATACAACAGTATATATAGATGTTACATATCGAAACAAATGACTATTCGTGGTAAAGAAATAAAGCGAGATACAATATTAAAAAACAATTTTGACAAAAAATAATAATTCTTGACTAATAAATATTAAATGCTATGTTGAATGTGTTTTAATATTTATTTTGTCTTGCAGAATTATGATTTGTATAATTGAAAGCATTTTTTTCGCAATTTATCTGCAGCACAAAGTAAAATTGGACGGTTTATACTAATTCTTCATTACATAATCTTCTAAATTTACATTTTATGGAACAAAAAAGCTTTTTTTGGCGAATTGTGCTTATGAGCATAATCGCTGTGATGTGTGTATGTGTTTCCGCGTGCAGCTCTGATGATCCGGAACCCGAACCCAAACCTATTCCTGACCCGAAGGAAAATGGCGAAGTTGTCTTCGACATTACACTTCCCGAAGGAAACGGCAACGGAACAGTAGATTCTCCTGCTGAAGTTCAAAAAGGTGAAACGCTTGATATGACTATCAGTCAAAAGAGCAGTTACACCGACCCTGATGGAACAGTATTTACCTGCGAACCAAAAGCTGAAATAGTGCTTTTTGCTAAGTTGGATACTGTTGTTGCGAAAGATATTGCAAGTTTAACAAAAGTGAAAGATGGTGCAGACATAAAATCTAATACCGACGGAACAACTCCTGTGCGTCATCAAACGACACAAACGTTTGAAATCGGCGGACAAAACATCGTTTTTGATTTATCGCACGAAATTTATACCTACGTCAACTCGATGAGGGATAAAATAGAGATGCCATACATCAAAATCAATCAGGCAAAGCTTGGAAATACTGCCGCAACAGAGGAAACCCCGCAAGGGCGTTCTGTTGCCGTCGCGCTTACAGGGGTAACTGTTCGCCCGCTGGCAACGTCTCGTGCAATCACTATTACCGACTCGACAATGTATGAGGTAAACGCCTTGTTTAACCTTGACATTGAAAGCGTAAATGCGAAAAAAGATACGAAACAAACTCTTGTTTTTTCCGTGACTTATATCGGCATTGTTGAAACAACGACAGAGCTGGACGGGCCGGAAGGTGTCGTTTCTTTTGCGTGGGATGTTAAGAGTGGAACTAACAGCACGACTTCGCCGTTTGTCAGAACTATCGGCAAACCGCTTGAGGTTTGGATGAATCAAAGCAGCCGTTATTCTGATGAATATGGTAATCAGGCTGTAGGTGAACCCAAAGCTAAAATCAAGATTTCCGTTCAACAGGATACGATTTGGACAAACTCTCGCGAGAACCTTGAGAAAATAGCTAATAAAACCGGTGATATTTCTCAAACGCAAGCGGCAACGCAGGTGTTTGGAAATGACAAACAGGAGATTACTATTGACTGGAGCTACGAAGTGGCAACGGCTGAATTAGCCGGCAAGGAAATCCCGATGCCGTATTATGCGTTGGAGGGTGTATCTCTTGCTGATGTTTCCATCAAGGAACAAGGCAAAAAAGTCTGTCAGGGAAAGACTGCCGACCTGTATGAAATCACTGCTACATTCCACCAAAAAGCGACGCCGACAAACATTACCGGCGAGGTTATTTGTGAAGAGATAGAATACGTCGTCAGCTATGTTGGCGCAGTACGGGAAATTAGTGATCCGGAAAGTATTGTATCTTTTGTTTGGGATGTTAAAAGTGGCACAAACAGTAAGGCCTCTCCGTTTATTCGAATTCCCCAAAATACAATGGAAATTTGGATGAAACAAAGCAGTCGATATACGGATAAGTACGGGCAGGAAGTTCTTAAAGAGCCAACGGCTAAAATCAAACTTTCTGTAGCTCAGGATACTATTTGGAGTAGCAATGTCGATATACTTAAGAATATAGTAAGCAAATCCGGAGATGTTTCCGAAACCAAAGAAGCTAAACAAGTTTTTGGTGCAGAAAATCAGGAGATTACTATTGACTGGAGCTACGAAACGCTTACATCCGAATCTGAGGGTAAGGAAATTCCGATGCCTTATTATGCGTTGGAGGGTGCTGTTCTTGCAAATGTTTCCGTTAAGGAACTTGGCTATAAAGTTTATCAAAGCAAAGAAGCCAATTTGTATGAAGTAACAGCTACATTTCGCCAAAAAGCAACGCCGCAAAACATTACCGGCAAAGCAGTTTCCGAAGAGATTGAATACGTCGTCAGCTATGTTGGCGCGGTTGAAATCAAATTGGAAAAGGTGGAATATTTCCCTGGAGGCGAATGGGTAGACCCGCACGATAATATGACACTTGGCTATTATGCAAAGGTGATCCGCCGAAGGACTTATTCTAACGGCGCTGTGCAGGAAGATGAGTTTAGAGACTTTGGGCATCCAATACAATGGATGACAAATGAATGTCTTCCGGGGACAACCCAAGTTGGTGATAAATCTATAACTTATTATCCTGCAACAGTCGTATCTGCTGGTGATAGTGCTATAAATGTTACCCGCTCCATACAGTTTTCATCTAAAGAGGGTGGCTGGTCTAGTCGTCTGTATTACGAAAAGTTTACTTCAAATAATGCTCTTACCGATAACAATTGGAACGCTTATACCGACAGTAAGCTTTATAATGGAGATGAACTAAATGTTGCGAAAGACGTTTTTACACCTCATCAGCCAGATAATCGTCCTTGCGGTTGGTATTTTGCTCCGTTTATTTATACGACTACATACGAGTTACTATGGCAGATAGATGGCACTAGTTTGTTTGCTTTTACAGATATAGATTCTGTTTTCAATTTTTACGATCAATTTTTAGTTATTGATGGAAGGCGAATTGATTTTACCTCATTACATAATCTAAAAATAAATCACACCCTCAACCAAGAGAATTTTTCTCAAGTTGATAGGGAGGGAGTAGCTGTAACATTGAAAACTCATATATCTTATCTGGGCAAACAATTCGACCACTCGGTTACTGATTCTCTCTATGTAGCGAAATGACCCTTTCACTCTGCTAATTCAAAACGTCACCGATTCTTTCGGTGGCGTTTTGTTTTGCCTAAAGCACCAGAGATATGATTACTGCAAAAATGAATACAACTATTATGACAATTTTTTCTTCATCCATTTTTTAAACCCTCCTTTTTTCTGATTTTGATAATATAATGTTAAATTATAAACTTAAAAGGAGCCGGAAGTATTATCTTTATAATATTTGCTATATGACAAAATATTGAAAATAAACAAGATTTAAAATTGTTTAATAGTTTTTTAAAAAATATAATTTTTTTGTTGACATTTAAATGTGTTTTGGGTATTTTGTCAATATAAACGATGGTATAGGTATTATCATTTAAGTTATTTGGTAAGAGAAACATAATTAAAAAAATAACACTTTCTCTTGTAGGTAATAAACCGGCTTTTCTATTGGATATCGTCGAAGTCGGTTTATACTTTTTAAGCCACTGTCTCAATAATCAGTCTCCCTCCCTAAAAATATTAAGTGGCTTAATAACTTTTTCTGATATTTTAGCAACTTGGTTAATTATATCACCTTTTCAAAAAGTTAGAATGTCAGCAACAGGTCATACAGAAATGTATGGCCTGTTTTCTTTTATAAAATCTATTTCCGGCAAGACATATTCATAAAATGGATTAAGCTTTTTCTGTAATTAAGATTCAAAAAGTCCGCAATAACTTATGAAAAATTATTGCGGACATCTCACTCAGTAACAATAATAGTCTAAACAGATTTATTTCATATTGCAAGAGATTTTTTTATTCTATATAACCTGTTATGAATACTTGGAGAAAAATCTCTGTCTAGTTCCTATCAGGTAGAATCCTATAAGCATAATATATTTAATAATTTATTTAATAGAACATTCTATGCAACCAGAACTACTACAAGATGATCTGGGAGGACATATCTTTGTACCGCATTCTGTCCAACCAGAATATTCCCCCATGGCTCTACAGTCACTAATGCATACATAGCGAGCGGTGAGTGTAGTATTTGAGTTGACGATAGCGGACTTGGTGCAAGAATTTCC
>CAJTWX010000092.1 GCA_910580155.1 uncultured Alphaproteobacteria bacterium | reverse complement strand
TTTTCCAAAACTTCAGCGTCTATCCATTTGATACGGACTTTATATTTGTTGGCAATACCGCCGTGATTCAGCGCCTCGCCCAAAGACTTGTATGCCTCCAGCAATTGTACATATTTACCGACAACGGCTATGCGCACCTCACCCTCAGGAGCTTTCAGGGTTTCGACAATCTTTTCCCAACGGCTTAAATCTGCCTCGGGGCAAGGCAACCCGAAGTAACGGCAGACGGCTTTATCCATCCCCTCTTTGGAATATGCGAGCGGAACTTGGTATATGTTGCTGACATCTAATGCCGCTATCACATTTTCTTCTTTGATATTGCAGAACAGTGCGAGCTTTTTGCGCTCGTTCTCGGGAATCGGCATTTGCGAACGACAGAGCAACATATCCGGCTGGATACCGTATTCTTGTAATTTTTTCACCGAATGCTGGGTTGGTTTGGTTTTCAGCTCGCCCGCCGTCGGGATATATGGCAACAAGGTTAAATGCAGAAACATTGTGCGTTCTCTGCCCAAATCATATGCCAGTTGGCGAATCGCCTCCAGATACGGCTGCCCTTCGATGTCACCAACCGTGCCGCCAATTTCACACAAAACAAAATCTTCGTCTTCCAAATCGCTGAT
This sequence comes from uncultured Alphaproteobacteria bacterium, assembly GCA_910580155.1. Taxonomy (GTDB): domain Bacteria; phylum Pseudomonadota; class Alphaproteobacteria; order RF32; family CAG-239; genus CAG-267. The sequence goes on along the minus strand of CAJTWX010000092.1, from coordinate 3,788 downwards.
TATAAATTCTTTAATTTCATTTGTTACGTGGGGAATAACCTGAATGGTGGCACCGAGATAATCGCCGTGGCGTTCTTTATCAATCACGCGCTGATAAATTTTACCGGTGGTGATACTGTCTGTCTTTTTTGCAGCCACACCAGAAAAGCGCTCATAATGTCCTAAGTCCAAATCCGCCTCCGTGCCATCATCGGTCACAAACACTTCACCGTGTTGAAACGGGCTCATCGTTCCGGGATCGACATTCAAATACGGGTCAAGCTTTCTTAAGCGGACTTTAAAACCGCGGCATTGCAGCACAGATGCCAATGATGCGGACGCCAGCCCCTTCCCTAATGAAGAAACGACACCGCCGGTGATGAATATAAATTTGGTTTTTGGATTTAGTTCAGACATTTATTTACCCTTTTTTGATTATAATTGCAGTGAAAAAGGCACCTCCTTGAAAAGGTGCCTTATTTTGAGTTCTTATCGTCATCCGATTATTCCGCTGCCGGTACGGTTGGCGTTTCTGCAGCGGCGTCCGGTACTGCCGGCACTGTCGGCGCGGTTTGCTGTAATGGTGCAACATCGGCAATAGATTCAGTTGCTCTGGTTTCCCCTTTATAATACAATGACAGCAAAATAGATGTGCAGAAGAAAATCGTTGCCAAAACAGCCGTCGTGCGGGTCAAGAGATTACCTTTGCCGCGGGCAGACAAAAAGCTGTCGGCTCCGTTGCCGCCGCCCAAACCGCTCAACGCATTTCCCGAGTTGCGCTGCATCAAAATCAGCATTACAAGCAGGATGGCTACCATTAAATGAATAACTAACAATACAGATCCCATTTTCTTTTCCTTTTTTAATTATTGTTTACAAGCTTCGCCAATGGCCATAAAGTCTGCCACTTTGAGGCTCGCACCGCCGATTAAGCCGCCGTCAACATCGGGCAGAGCCAAAAGTTCTTTAGCGTTAGACGGTTTCATACTGCCGCCATACAAAATACGCATTTTGTTGGCATTAGCACGGCCAAGCTTTTTGCCGATAACACCGCGGATAGCAGCGTGAACATCTTCTACTTCTGCCGCAGTCGGTGTTCTGCCGGTTCCGATTGCCCACACAGGCTCGTACGCAATAACAACGTTTGAAGCAGTTGCGATTTCCGGAACAGACCCCATAATCTGCGCGGTGCAAACATCAATTGTTTTACCGGCGTCTTTTTCGGCTTCAGTTTCGCCGATACATATAATCACTTTTAAGCCGGCGTTAATGGCAGCGGCGGCTTTTTTGGCAATCAACTCGTTTGATTCGTGATGGTCGGTACGGCGTTCGGAGTGGCCAACAATAACGTACTGGCAGCCCAAATCTTTAAGCATCAGCGGGCTGATATCACCGGTATGCGCGCCTTTTTCATCAAAATGGCAATCCTGCGCACCCAAAAGCACGCGTGACCCTTTAATTGCTTTTTTAGCAGAAGTTAAAAGTGTAAAAGGCGGACAAATCAAAAATTCACAATCTTTACGGGCGGCTTTTTTAGCCTCTGCCGCAACGCCTTTTGCCAAAGCGATGCCGTCTTCTAACAGGCCGTTCATTTTCCAGTTGCCGGCAATCAAAGTTTTTCTTACCATTTCTGTAATCCTTTTTTAAATTATAAACTTATCCCTTTTTACCACAGGCTTTTTTATTTTCCAGCCAAAAAATAAAGTTGTTTACAGAAAAAATATCAAAAAAAACGTTGAACAGATTTATAAATGAGATTGCATAAATTTTTTTGGCTTTTATAATGAGCGCAATTAAGTTATTTTGGGATGGAAAAAATGATAAGTAAATTAGCTAAAGCAAAAGACAATTGGTTTTTCAAAATTATTTCAATCGCTGTTGCCGTCAGTTTTGTTTCGCTGTTCGGTGTGACCGGATATATCAGCACAGCCAGCCAGAACCAGACAATCGTAAACGTGAACGGACAAAAAACATCGCAGAGCGAATTTTCCTACCGCCTGCAAAAAGAAATCAGCGCCCTTAAAAGCCTTACCGTAGACGAGCTGGAAATCAGCGATGAAATGCGCAATACCCTTGCGGACGGCGTTTTGCGGCAGATTGTTAATGAAAATGTTTTAGACCAGACAATGGCAAAATACGGCATTTACTTCCCGAAAGCATTTGTGCAGCAGGTTATTTTCAACCGTCCGGAATTTATGAATCCGGCAAACGGACAGTTTCATCCCGAACTGTTTAAACGTTACCTTTCTTCGGTCGGAATGAGCGAAAACGAATATGTGGCTTCGATCAAACGGATGATGGCACAAAAGATTTTAGTGGCAGATATGGTGGAAGATTTCGGTGTTCCGCAGGTTTTGAGCGAAGCTATTCATAAAATGGACAACCAGCGCAAGACTTTTAAATATGTTACTATTGCGCCGGCAGACATTAAAATCGAGCGTAAAATTACCGATGACGAGATTAAACAGTATTTTGACGACTTTTCCGAAAACTTTACTGTTCCGGAAACCAGAGAAGTTGAAGTTTTGTTTGTGCCAAATGATGTTGTTTTGAAAAAGTTTGCAGCAAGCGAAGAAATGGTTGAAGATTATTTCAAACAGCACAAGGCCGAACTTGACCAGCCTGAAAAACGCGAAGTTTTGCAGATGGTGTTTACAGACAAAGCAACAGCAGAAAAAGCATTGGAGCAAGTTAAAGGAGGTAAAGCTTTTGCCGATGTTGCCAAAACATTAAAAGCCGAAAATGCGGACGAGCCGACTCTGGGCATTGTGGCGCAGGATGAACTTGCTGAAGATTTGGCTGACAAAGTTTTTGTAATGAAGACCAACACGCCGGAAATGCTCAAAGTAGCTGACAGCTGGCAGGTTATCAGCGTTAAAAACGTTATTCCGGCAAAAGAGGCTGTTTTTGCCGAGGTTAAGCCGCAGATTATTGAGTTGTTGGAAAATGAGAATCTGTATGAGGCTTTACGCGAGGCCAGAGCAGAAATGGATGACGCGGCTAACGCCGGCAAGACGATGGCTGAAATCGGCGCACAATTCGGCATTAAACCGGTTATGTTGAGCGGTATCAGTGAGGAAACGCCGGTTAAAAATGCGCCACAAGGTTTGCAGACGCTTGATTTTAATGAGATTGTCTTTTCTTACGGGTTGGATGAAATCAGCTCAGCGGAAGAATTTGACGAGGGTGTAGCACTGGTTAAGGTTAGTAAAATTACTGATGCGCATTTGCCGGAGATGGAGGCAATTAAAGATAAAATCGTTGATTTATGGACGGTTCAGGAAAAGAACGCCCTTGCCAAAGAAATGGCTGAGAACATTATCAGCGATACTGAAGACGGCAGTTCGCTTGCCGATGCAGCTAAGGCTCGCGGGCTTGAGGTGTTCCGCTCTTCGCCACTCAGCCGCAACGAGACATTTGCCGGACTAACCAAAAGTGAAATCAACGAGTTGTTTATTGCTGAAGAAGGCAAAGCCCAACTGTTTGAACGCGGCGGTAACGCTTATATTCTGGCGGCACCGTTTGAAACGGTCAATTACAAAGACGAACTGACCGAAGACAAACTCAAAGACGTTCAGGAACGCGCCAAAGAATTGATGGCAGCGGATATGAATAAAGCTGCACTTGACAACTACGCAGCGGACTACAAAATTAAAATCAACTATGATTTGGCAGGATTTTCCGAATAATGCGCATTGTATTTATGGGAACGCCGGATTTCTCTGTTCCGGTTTTGGAAAAGCTGGTTGCCGAGCATAATGTTGTGGCGGTTTATACCAGAGCGCCGAAAATGAGCGGCAGAGGGAATC
>CAJTWX010000091.1 GCA_910580155.1 uncultured Alphaproteobacteria bacterium | reverse complement strand
CAAAAATGTGTGCGGAATGTTTTTTAGGTTGCGGATTTGGCAGGGCGGGGTATGCTTGAGTTATGATTAAAAAGATTATAGCTTTAGTGTTTGTTTTGATTGCGGCGGGAGTGGGGTGGCTTTATCTCTCGCGCTTGGACTATGCGAAAATCGTATTTGTGTTACCGTCTTCAGAGCGGGTGTCGTCGCCGTATTATTTTGGCAAAGACGGGGATTTCTTTTTGGCAGATGACCTCAAAGCAGGGTTTGAGAAACTGGGCTATACGGTTGAATACCGCTTTCGGGAAGATTATGACGATTTAAAGCTCGGCAATGTGGGGAATGTGCTTTATTTTAAGGGATATTATAATTTTGAGCATTTGCCAGCGGTGAAGGACGACGGGCGCAAACGCGTTTTGTATCTCTATTATGTTGAGGGATTGAATTTAGAGATTTTGAATGAGGTAGATGTGGTGGCGAGTGCGTCAAAACGGTTTGTAAACGATGTGGTTATTCCGCGGGGAAAAGCTGCGGTGTTTGTGCCGCAATTTACCAATCCCGAGCGGTTTAAACCGGCGCGAGCAGAGGCGGATAAGGCATATCCGGTGTTATTTGTCGGGTCTAATCACAGCGGGTTCGGGCGCAAATCGGTAGATTATGCGTTGCTTGCAAATGCCCCGTTAAGCGTCTTCGGTAAGTTTTGGGAGAAAAGCTTAACGTCCGAGGTCTTAAAAGGGCAATATATTGACAATGCAGAGTTGAACAGGTATTACACCAATGCGGGAATTGTGTTGAACGACCATCGGGAAGATATGGTTTTTTACGGGTTTGTTTCCAACCGGATTTATGATGTGACGGCGTCCGGCGGGTTTGTGTTGACGGATTATCTGCCCGAGATTGCCGAGATGTATGGCGATAGTATCGCGACATATAGAGATTACTATGATTTTAAAGAAAAACTGGTATATTATCAGCATCATCCCGAAGAGCGCAAAGCAATGGCTGCAAAGGCACGAGAAATTACGCTTAAAAACTTTACAAACACCAGAGCGGCGGAGATTTTTGATCGAGTTTTTAAAAATATCAAAAAATAATGCGGTTTTTGGGCTTTGGTGCTTGATTTTCGGAAAATTGCACACTAACTAAAGTATTAGTTAAAATTAACCTTATTTACAGGAGCGATGTAAATGCAAGTAAAGCCTTTACGTGAAAACGTTTTGATTAAACGTGTTGAAGAAGAAAACAAAACCGCCGGCGGAATTATCCTGCCGGATACAGCAAAAGAAAAGCCGAGCGAAGGTGTGGTTATTGCTGCGGGCGAAGGGCCGAGAACGACAGACGGCAAGACTTTGCCGATGAGCGTGAAAGCCGGTGACCATATTTTGTTCAGCAAATGGTCGGGAACGGAAATTAAGGTGGACGGCGAGCCGCATTTGATTATCAAAGAAGGCGATATTTTGGCAATTGTTGAGAGATAATTAGAAAGGATTTTAAGATATGGCTGCAAAGGATATTAAATTCGGAACAGATGCCAGAGCGAAGATGCTTAAAGGCGTGGAAGTTTTGGCAAAAACAGTTAAAGTGACATTAGGGCCGAAAGGGCGCAATGTTATGCTTGACAAGTCTTACGGTGCACCGAAAATCACCAAAGACGGCGTGTCTGTTGCCAAAGAAGTGGTTTTGGCTGACAAGTTTGAAAATATGGGTGCACAGCTGGTTAAAGAAGTGGCTCAGAAAACAGCTGACAAAGCTGGTGACGGTACGACTACAGCTACGGTTTTGGCTGAGGCTATCATCAAAGAAGGTTGCAAAGCAGTTGCTGCGGGGATGAACCCGATGGATTTGAAACGCGGTATTGATATGGCGGTGGAAGCGGTGGTTGAAGATGTAAAATCCCGCTCAAAAGAAATTAAAACTTCGGAAGAAATTGCACAGGTGGGTACGATTTCTGCCAATGGTGACAAGAGTATCGGCGAATATCTGGCGCGTGCAATGGAGAAGGTTGGCAATGACGGCGTGATTACGGTTGAAGATGCCAAAGGGCTTGAAACCGAGCTTGATGTCGTGGAAGGTATGCAGTTTGACAGAGGGTATCTCTCGCCTTATTTTGTAACCGATGCAGACAAGATGACGGCTGAATACGAAAGCCCGTTTGTGTTGCTGTATGACCAGAAAATTTCTAATTTGCAGGCAATTTTGCCGGTGTTGGAAGCCGTTTTGCAATCCGGTCGCGCTTTGCTTATTGTTGCGGAGGATATTGATGGTGAGGCTTTGGCAACGTTAGTTGTAAACCGTATTAGAAGCGGCTTGAAAGTCTGCGCGGTGAAAGCTCCGGGGTTTGGCGACAGAAGAAAAGCCATTTTGCAGGATTTGGCTGTATTGACTGGCGGTCAGGTTATCTCTGAAGAATTGGGGATGAAACTTGAAAATACTACGGTTGATATGCTTGGTACGGCAAAACGCGTGATTGTTTCTAAAGACGATACAACTATTATTGATGGTAACGGTGATAAAGAGTTGATTGAAGCTCGTAAAACCCAGATTAAGAAAGAAATCGAGAAGACGACTTCTGACTATGACCGCGAGAAATTGCAAGAACGTCTGGGCAAACTTTCCGGCGGTGTGGCTGTTCTTCGTGTGGGCGGTTCTTCCGAAGTGGAAGTTAAAGAAAAGAAAGACCGTATTGACGATGCGTTAAACGCAACACGCGCTGCAGTTAAAGAGGGCGTTGTTGCCGGTGGTGGTACGGCTCTGTTATATGCGACAAAAGCTTTGGACAAGGTTACACCGGCAAATCAAGACCAGAGAGTTGGTGTGGATATTATCCGTCGTTCACTGCAAGCTCCTATCCGCCAGATTGCAGAAAATGCTGGTGTTGACGGGGCGGTTGTGGCCGGTAAGCTTTTGGAAGGCACCGATTATAACTATGGTTACAATGCGGCAACCGATGAATATACCGATATGATTAAAGCCGGTATTGTTGACCCGACCAAAGTTGTTCGTACGGCTTTGCAAGATGCCGCTTCTGTTGCCAGTCTGTTAATCACAACAGAGGCAATGGTTACCGAAATTCCAGAAACCAAAGAATGCAACTGCGGCGGGCACGGTGCTGCCGGCGGTATGGGTGCAGGAATGGGTTTCTAATTAGTAAACTATCTCCTCGAAGCAGCTTGAACGAAAGTTTGAGCTGCTTTTTTATATGCCATAAACCGAATATTAAGAATTTTCAGGTATCGTAATATATAAAATGATAAAAAGGATTTTGGGAAATGGCACTTAAAAAATATCTGTTCGGCGTGTGTTTTGTTTTGGCTTTATTGATAGCAGGTGCGGGGTCTGCATATGCAATTAGCTTTGCGGATTATGTGTTTCAAAATATCCAAAAAGGGCGCGAGGGTGCTGTCAAATCCTTTTTGAATAAAGGATATCCGGTTGATGCGGTTAATTCGGAGGGGCTGACTGCTTTATGTCAGGCTGTTAAAGCGAGAGATTATGCAACATACAGAAAATTGCGCCGGCTGGGAGCGAATGCGAAGCATAAATGTATTTCTTCACTTGATGCTCAGACGGTTACTGATTTTGACGAATTGTACTCTCCGATTGATGAAGGTGCGGCCGGAAGCGAAAAAATCAGTGATGATTCGAAAACGCTGTATTGGTCGGCGGCAGGTTCTCTGGCTGCAGCCGGTATTGGGGCGGGTATATATTTAAGTTTGGATGATAATAAAAAAGATGACGAACCGGTGCAATGTGACAAAGGTTTTGAATTGGTAAACGGAGTGTGCAAACCTATTGTTTGCGAAGCAGGGTTTGAGCTTGTGGATGGTATATGTCTGCCGAAAAAATGTGAAGACGGATTTGTATTGGTTGATGGGGAATGCGTATCAACAACGTGTCCTGACGGGTGGTCTTGGAACGGGCGTGAATGTATTAAAGATTGTCCGGAGGGGACAGTTTGGGATGGTACGGTGTGTCGGGTAATAGATTGTCCGCCGAACACGGAATTACAGGGCGGTGTTTGTGTAAGTACCGGCGATCTTAATTTTGATTATGTCGGTGATGCCCCTCTGTATGGTATTGAAACGAATAAAGAAGACGTGTATAATTTGTTTTCAACTGCGAAAAATCCAAAAGATCTTGCTGTAATCAACCTCTCTAATAAAGGTAATGGGGATGCTTTTGGTGTTTATGGCGTCAGCAATGTGACGAATGCTTTTGCAAGCGGTGTATCAGGAGAACTTACCAACACAGGAAAAAATGTCGGAAATATTTCTATCACGAGTGAGGGGAAGGGCACATCGTATGGTTTGTATTCCAAAATTTCTGATATTACCCAATACAAAGAGGCCATAAATGTTCGTACTCAAGACAAAGGAGAAGCTTACGGCGATATTTATATTTTACATCGGGGCGGCGGTACATCATATGGTGTGTTTGGCGATGTGCGGGCATAT
>CAJTWX010000090.1 GCA_910580155.1 uncultured Alphaproteobacteria bacterium | reverse complement strand
TGGACAAACCGATTAAATCATCACCTTTTTTCAGGCACTCACCGGTTGGCGTCATTGCATAACCTTTGCTTTCATCACAGACACACTGTCCATCAACGATAATATATCCGTCCACACCGTCTGAACAGTTGTCTTTAATACACGTTCCAAATAACGGACTTAAGCGATATCCGTCAGCACAGGCGGTACACATATCGTCATTTTCAGATATTGGTTTTCTGTTATCGGCACATTCCAAACCGCAATGATATTCACCATCTTCCCCTTTAGTTATTTTAAACTCCGGCGGACAGGTATTACACATTGTTCCGCTCCATTTTTCAGGACATTCTTTAGGGTTACAACTTCCTGTTTCAGGGTCATAGGTGAAATTATCGTTGATACATTCCGTGCATTCTTCGTTAAAATTCGCCTTACATATGCAGGCATCTGGTTCTGAAGCATCTTTAATCTGTATTTGGTTTATTGTGCATTGTGCCGGCGTATAACATTGGCTATTTATAGAAACATACCCCTTTTTGCATATACACATATTGCCTTCCTGAGTAAAATTCGCGCCATAAGTTTTTTCACAACCTAAATCTTTGTAGCATACGGTTGAAGTCCCAAAGTGATCATATCCGTTTTTAACATCACAGGCAGAGCAGTCTTTGGAAGCATTATCATACCCCGGATAGCAGCTGCACATCCAAGCACCATTACCTAAATCAATATATTTGCCGTGCGCATTGCAGTATTGCTCATTAAGATTATTCCACTCATCACGCATACCATCGCCTTCCTGATAGTCGCCGGTTTCTGAACGCGTGCAACTGCCGGGTTCGCCCTCATAGCCCTTATTTACATCGCAAATACATTTTTGCCCTTTATCTGTCGGGACAGCGTGCGGATCATTATATTTATCACAGATATTATTTTTGTAACAAACATTCGCATTCGGATCACCAAAAGTATCAAACCCCTCTTCACATAAGCGGCAAGCCGTTAAAATCTGTTGCCCATTTGCGCAATGTTCAATGTTTTCATAACAATTATACGGATCTGTATGTGTTCCGAAACCTGCTTTGCATTGTGTACAGGTATCGCGCTCTTGTATCGCACAGTTTACGATATTGCGATAACAAGTTCTGCCGTCGCCGTGATGGACACCATATCCACTGTCACAACGTTCACATATATCCCCGTTTTGGATTAAACAATAAGGAATTGGCGCATAGCAAATATTGTTTTTGAGTACATACTTACCCTCGCATTTTGTACATTTATCAGCTTGTTGCACTGCACAATTGTTGATTTTTTGATAGCAACGGTTTTTATCGCCAAAATGGTCATATCCATAGTTGCATTCACATTGTTTGGTCTGATAATTATAACTGCTGTTCGGCGGGCACTTTTCAGGGTCTACAGGAGTTGGCGGGGTCGGCTCATCGGGGTTATTGGGATTATCCGGATTGTCTTTATCAGAATTGCCGCTTGTACTTCCGCGCAACAAATACGCTGCGGTTACCGCACCGGCTGCCAACGCCGCCGCACCAAGCAAATACGGACTGTCAGGGACATAAGATGCCGGAACTTCGGTTTGCGGGTAATAGCCGAAGAAACGCCTAAACGCCTCCACCGGAATTTTCTTCAGACAGGACGGCTTAGGATTTGCCCCGTAAGAGATTAAGGCATTATAAGCTTTTTTGTCGTTTTTTGCAACTGACAGGCAAACAGAGTTATAACCGTTTTTATCAGTACTTTCCAAAGAATATCCACGACGCAGCAAGCTCTCGATTTTTTGTGAATTATTTTGGCGCGCCAGTGTATAAAATGCCTGCGCTACAGTAATTTCTGCTTTTGCCGGATGTATATACCCCGTTACACAGGATAATACAACTGCCGCCAACACCAATATTTTCTTTTTTATTTTCATAGCCTTACCTATCAGATATGCTTTAGACATACTTTTTTATGATTTATTTTAAGACAAAATGTTTAAAAAATCGGTTAAGATTAAAAGGATTTTTAAATTGCACTTGATTTTGTGTTAATTTGCCTTTATTGTAGCAAAAGTTTGCAAGTTTTAGGAATTTTTAAGATGACTGAAAAGAAGAAATTTTACCCCGAATTAAATGCCAAAATCAATTTTCCGGAGATGGAAAAAGAAATTTTGAGCTTTTGGGAAGAAGACAAGACTTTTGAAAAATCTGTGCATAACCGCGATGGCGCGGCTGAATTTGTGTTTTATGACGGACCACCGTTTGCTAACGGAACGCCGCACTATGGGCATATTATGGTTTCATACGTTAAAGACGCAGTTGCGCGCTTTCAGACTATGAACGGCAAAAAGGTTGAGCGCCGTTTGGGGTGGGACTGCCACGGGCTGCCGGCCGAGATGTCTGCCGAAAAGCAACTCGGCGTTTCGGGGCGCAAACAGATTGAAGAATACGGCATTGAGAAATTTAATGATTTCTGCCGCACAGACGTTTTAAAATATTCCAACATTTGGGTTGATATGTTTAAGCGCATCGGGCGCTGGGTGGACTTCAGCCACGATTACAAAACTATGAACCTGTCGTTTATGGAAAGTGTTATCCATAACTTTAAAGAGCTTTACGATAAAGGGCTTGTATATGAAGATTATCGCGTGCTGCCGTATTCTTGGGCTGCGGAAACGCCGCTTTCCAACTTTGAGGTTAATCTCGGCTATCAGGATAAGACCGATAATGCTATCACTGTTATGTTTAAGCTTGAAAACGGGCAGAAGATTTTGGTTTGGACCACCACACCGTGGACCCTGCCGTCCAACCTTATGCTTGCAGTTGGCAAAGACATTGACTATGTCGTTATGAGCGAAAACGGACAAGAGTACATTTTGGCTGAAGCCCGACTCGGCAGTTATAAAAAGCAGCTTGAAAATGCTACATTGGTTAAGAAAATCAAAGGAACTGAGCTTATCGGGATGAGCTACGAGCCGATGTTCCCGTATTTTAAGCATCTGGCAGAAAAAGGCGCTTTCAGAGTGCTTGCGGGCGAGTTTGTTTCCACCGAAGACGGTACGGGCGTTGTTCATATTGCACCGGGGTTCGGACAAGATGACTTTGACGCTTGTCGCACATATGACGAGAACTTTCCTGTTGTCTGCCCAGTCGACGAAGCCGGCAAGTTTACAGCGGAAGTTCCAGACTATGAGGGTGTGCAGGTATTTGAAACTAACGAGCCGATTATGCAATGGCTGAAAGCAAACGGTTTGCTTGTCAAAAAAGAACAATACACCCACTCTTATCCGTTCTGCTGGCGCACAGACACACCTTTAATGTATAAGGCGATGTCGAGCTGGTTTGTGAAAGTGACGGATTTCCGCGACCAGATGGTGAAGAACAATCAGGAAATCAACTGGATTCCGGGGCACATTAAAGACGGACGTTTCGGCAAATGGCTTGAAGGTGCGCGCGACTGGTCTATCTCTCGTAACCGTTTTTGGGGAACGCCGATTCCGGTTTGGAAGTCGGACAATCCGAAGTTTCCACGAATCGATGTTTTCGGTTCGGTTGAAGAGATTAAGGAAAAGACCGGCTTTGCAGTGGATAATCTGCACAAGCCGTATATTGACGATGTGGTTTATCCGAATCCGGATGACCCTTCAGGCAAAACAATGATGCGCCGCGTTTCCGATGTGTTTGACTGCTGGTTTGAGAGCGGATCGATGCCATATGCGCAAATTCACTATCCGTTTGAAAACAAAGAATGGTTTGAAAACCATTTTCCGGCAGATTTTATCGTGGAAGCGATTGACCAAACCCGCGGATGGTTTTATACCTTAACTGTGCTTTCCACCGCGTTGCATAACCGTCCGGCGTTTAAGAACTGTATTTGTACCGGTTTGCTGATGGCGGAAGGCGGGCAAAAACTTTCCAAGCGCTTAAAGAACTATCCTGACCCAAATGAAATTTTGGACACTATCGGCTCGGATGCGTTGCGTTGGTTCTTAATTTCTTCGCCGGTATTAAAAGGCGGCAATGTGGCTGTTGACAAAGAAGGCAAAGAGATTGCGAAAGCTGCGCGTAAAGCACTTATTCCGTTTTGGAATGCTTATTACTTCTTTACTCTGTATGCGAATGCGGAGGGGATTAAGGCTGAAGAAATCAGCAAGTCTTCGGATGTGCTTGACAGTTATATTCTGGCAAAACTTAAAGCTTTGGCCGTTGAGGTTAAAAAAGATATGGGCGAATATGAAATTGCCCGCGCGTGCACTGCCGTTGAAGATTTCTTGGAAATTTTAAATAACTGGTACATCCGCCGGTCACGTGCGCGTTTTTGGAGTGGCGAGGATTTGAGTGCATTTAACACACTTTATACCGTGCTTGTTAACGTGGCTAAAATTGCTGCGCCGTTAATGCCGTTTATGTGCGAATTTGTATATAAAGGGCTGACAAGCGGCGAATCCGTACATCTGACGGATGTTCCGAACTTAGCTGCCATTGAAGACAACGCGGCACTTATTTCCCAGATGGATATGGTGCGGGCGATTTCTTCGGTTGCAAAGGCCATTCGCGAAGAACACAAGCTCCGTAACCGTTTACCGCTCAAATCTATGACAATTGCCGGTGATGATGCGGGCGCGCTTAAAGACTTTGCCGAGGCTCTTAAAGACGAAGTAAACGTTAAAGATGTTATCTTAAAATCTGACATTGCCGACGTGGCAAGCCGCTTCTTATACCTGAAGACACCGCTTATCGGCAAGCGTTTGGGCGCACATATGAAAGATATTATGGCAAAATCCAAAACAAACGACTGGAGCCAGAATGAAGATGGTACGCTTGCTATTGCCGGACAGACACTTTTGGCTGAAGAATACGAGCTGCGTCTGGTCATTAACGGCGGAATGAGCGGACAAGCTTTGCCGGACAATACAGCAGTTGTCATTTTAGACACGACTATTGATGAGGCTTTGGAAAAAGAAGGAATCGCGCGTGACTTTGTGC
>CAJTWX010000089.1 GCA_910580155.1 uncultured Alphaproteobacteria bacterium | reverse complement strand
CTCGCCCAAAGACTTGTATGCCAACAAATATAAAGTCCGTATCAAATGGATAGACGCTGAAGTTTTGGAAAAAGAAAGCCCCGATGAGTGGCTTGCTGATGTCAGTGGTATTCTCGTCCCCGGAGGGTTCGGTTTGCGTGGAACAGCCGGCAAAATTGCGGCGGTTAAATATGCCCGTGAACACAATATCCCGTTTTTGGGAATATGCTTCGGAATGCAGATGGCGGTCATAGAAACAATGCGCAATGTGTTGGGGATTAAAAATGCGAACACGACCGAGCTTGCAGAGGATTGCGAGGCTGTTGTCGGCTTAATGACGGAGTGGGATAAAGACGGTGCCAAGCAAATCCGCCATAAAGACGGCGATTTGGGGGGCACAATGCGTTTAGGCGCATACGAGTCGGTGTTGGCACCCAATTCCAAAGCTGCTGAAGTGTATGGTACAACGCATATTTTCGAGCGCCATCGCCATCGTTATGAAGTCAATATCAAATACAAGAGTCAGCTCGCGCAAGGCGGAATGCTAATTTCTGGTACATCACCGGACGGTAAATTGCCGGAGATTGTCGAACGTCCGGATCATCCGTGGTTTGTCGGTGTGCAGTTCCACCCCGAGCTGAAATCTAAACCGTTTGCGCCGCACCCGTTGTTTGTTGAGTTCGTTAAGGCCTCTGTCAAACAAAGCCGGTTGGTATAAGATTAAAAGATAAAAGGGCGGAAATTCCGCCCTTAATTAAACTCGAACATACCTGTTTTTTAGCAACAAAAAAAAGCCCCCGTGAATAAAACACGGGGGCTTAATCAGCTTAACGGCTATTCAGATGCTTGTTTCTTGCTCTTCATAATAACAAAAGTCAAAAGTGCGAGTAAGAAAATAACAACACACCATCCCCAAGCAGAGAGTTTGGTATATTCGTTATTGTAAGCTACAACAATAGGCGCAACGATAACGGCAACCATATTGACCACCTTAATCATCGGATTCAACGCAGGTCCCGCTGTGTCTTTCAACGGGTCGCCGACTGTATCACCCACAACGCTCGCTTTGTGGCGTTCCGAACCTTTACCGGTGTTTTGGGCAATATTGCTCGGTTCGTCTTCAATAAGCTTTTTCGCATTATCCCAAGCCCCGCCGGCATTAGACATAAACACCGCCAGCAGTTGGCCGGAAACGATAATACCTGCAAGGAAACCGCCCAAAGCTTCAACACCTAACGACAGTCCGACAAATATCGGCGAAACAATGCCGAGCATAGCTAAAATGATAAGCTCCTTTTGCGCTGCAGCTGTTGAAATTGCAACCGTCGTGTCATAGTCCGGTTTAACTTTGTTTTCAAGAATGCCCAAGCCGAATTGGCGGCGCACTTCTTCAACAATCAAACTTGCCGCGCGTCTTACCGCATTGATAGCAAAGGAAGAGAAAAGCCACGGTACGGCCGCACCAATCAACATCCCGACAAATACGACAGGGTTGGATACGACAATACCGATATCTTTAAGCAAAGCCAGACTCTGGTTCAAGCCTTCTTTAGCCCAAGTGTTATTTAAAGCCGCTTGCACGCTACTAACATCAACCATATAAGAGCCGAACAAACTGACAGCTGCAATTACTGCAGAACTGATAGCTACACCTTTGGTAATAGCTTTAGTCGTATTGCCCACACTGTCAAGGTCTGCCATAATCTGGCGGGCTTTTTTTGTTTTGGCGCTTTTATCATCGTGCCAAGACATCTCGCCGATACCGTTGGCATTATCGGCAATCGGACCAAAAGAGTCCATCGCCACATTGTTGCCGGTTAAGGTCAGCATACCAATACCGGTCATCGCAACACCGTACAGAATATAAGTAACTCTTTCAACAGCCGTTAAACCGTCAATCGTACCGAAGATTAAAACCGATGTGAAAATGGTGATGGCAATTACCAAAACCGACCAAACGGAACTCTCAAGTCCGACGGCAAGACCGCTCAAAATCGTGGTAGCCGCGCCTGTATCGGTAGATTTTTTAATTTCATTAACCGGAGCACCCGTTGTGCCTGTAAAGTATTCGGTAATTCTGTCAATAGCCATAGCTAAAAAGACGCCGATGGTCACTGCCAAAAACGGTCTCCACCAACCACCGTTTAAACCCTGCAAATAGAAGTAAGCCACAGCTGCAAACAAGATAATGGATATTGTTGCGGAAGTGACATATCCTCTGAAAATGGCTTTCATCGCGTTGCCTTTTAAACCGTTATCTCTAACGGCATATGTACCGATAATCGAGCAGAATACGCCGATACCGCGTACCAAAAGCGGGTAAACAATCCATTCATACATCCCCGTAACGTGCCACAATGCCAGCCCTAAAATCAAGCCCGAAACAATGGTAACTTCATAAGATTCAAAAATATCAGCAGCCATACCCGCGCAGTCACCAACGTTATCGCCGACAAGGTCAGCCACAACAGCCGGATTTCTCGGGTCATCTTCCGGAATGCCTGCCTCTACTTTGCCGACAAGGTCTGCACCCACATCCGCCGCTTTTGTATATATACCGCCGCCCACGCGCATAAACAGCGCTACGAGTGTACCGCCAAAACCAAACCCGAGCAGAGCATCAGGTGCGGCAATGCCGAAGATGATGAAAATAACCGTACCGCCCATCAAACCCAAACCGTCTGTAAGCATACCGGTACAGGTACCGGCGCGGTAAGCAATTTTTAAAGCCTCGCCGAAAGAACGTTTGGAAGCTGATGCAACACGCACATTTGCTGCCACGGCAATACGCATACCAATCTGCCCCACAAGCAAAGAAAATAAAGAACCTAAAATAAAACAGCCTGCCCGTCCGAAAGCAATGATAAGTTTAATTGTTCCGTCATCGTAAGCTGAAAATCTGATTTTAGCTTCCGCAGAAACCGGTACAATATAAACCGATAAAAACAGGCAAACCGTCAAAATAACAATCATCGGCAAAATGGATTTGAGTTGTTTTTTAAGGTAAGTGTCTGCACCTTGTTTAATAGCCGTCCAAACCTCAACCATTTTGCCCGTACCGGCATCATTGGCCATAACTTGTTTTTTCAAAAACCAAGTATACCATAATCCGATAATAGCAACCGCCAAAACTCCGAATATTGCATATTGCTCACTTAAGTTTAATGCGGAAATTCCATACAAAATATCAAACATAAAACCTCCCATAATATATTTACATCTCATCAGCTAAAATGATATACCCGATTTGATATAGATGTCAACAAAATATATGTTATACGAAACTGGAATATTTATATTGCTGGTTGCATAACAAAAAAAAGTCAGCCGCAAAATAATTTTGCTAAAAAGAGCATTATAGTGTGCCTTTTCGGGTATAAAATCCGGTATTTTAAAATAAAAAAACGCCCCGAAAAGAGCGTTTTTGTTCATTATTACATTACTCTATTCTTCTTCAGTCGGTCGTTCCTTAACCGTCGTTTTCACGCGGGTAATGCGCATAGCATCAACGGTCATAACTTCATAAACGCAATAGTCGTCTTCTGCCTTGTCGCCAACCTGTGGCTCACGGCCTAGCAGGTTAAATACATAGCCGCCCATCGTGCTCTCTTCATGTTCGCAATACGGCAGGTCAAGACAGTCATAGGCATCTTCCACCAAATAAAGCCCGTCAAACTCGCACACACATTCGTTAATCACCTTAACCGGCTCTTCTGTCACTTCATCGTGCTCATCGCGAATTTCGCCCACAAGCTCTTCCAAAATATCTTCCATCGAGAGCAAACCAGCCGTCCCGCCATATTCATCCACCACAATTGCCAAATGAATACGCTTTTTCATCATCTCGTGCAAAATCTCTGAAATTGATTTGTTTTCCGGAACAAACAATATTTTGCGTACAATCTTGCTTAATATATCTTTATGTTGTGTATTTTTACATTCCAAAAGGTCGCGAATGTGAATCATTCCCAAAATCTGGTCTTTGTCACCGGCACAAAGCGGAAAACGCGTATGCTTGTTTTGCTTGACAAATTCCATCACCTCGTTAAAGCTGCTGTTTTGGTAGATACATTTCATCTCTTGGCGCGGAATCATAATTTCGTGAGCAAAAATCTCCGAAAACGAAATTGCATTTTGGATAATTTCGCTCTCTGTATCATCAATCACGCCGCCTTTTTGCGAAGCGTCAATAATCAGTTTGATTTCTTCTTCCGAGTGTGCTTCATCGTTTTCATCAGCTGCCTGAAAACCCATCAACTTCAAAATCCACAGTGAAACGTGGTCAAAACACCAGATTACCGGTGTGCAGATTTTATTAAACGTATAAAGCGGCACGGCAATAATCAGCGTATAGCGCTCGGTGTCCTGAATAGCCATAGACTTCGGTACCAGCTCACCCAAAACAACGTGCAGCAGGGTAATAAAAGTAAAAGCAATACCGAAACTGAGCGAGTGCAATAAAACCGGATTATCGGCAAAGTAATTTGCAAACGCATTTTCCAAAAGCCGCGAAACAGCCGGCTCGCCGAGCCAGCCGAGACCGAGAGAGGCAAGGGTAATTCCCAGCTGGGTAGCACTTAAATAAGTGTTGAGATGTTCGCTGATTTTAAGCGCGACTTTAGCGCGTTTGCTACCGGTATGCGCAAGTTCTTCAAGCCGTGTGCGGCGGATTTTTACAATAGCAAATTCGGAAACAACAAAGAAAGCATTACAAAAAACTAAAACTAAAACCAATATCAAATTGATAACATAACTATACGCGGGACTCATATCTGTTTTTAATTTTTACCTCATCACATTAAACATATTCTACAGTCTATAATATATATTTCAAAAATGTCAACATCTCTTTTATGTATCTGCAAATTTTTTTATGTGTTATCAGTAATATCCGCGGGATTCACAAAAATCTGCTTTTTTTCGGCATAATCAGCTTGTCTGTGTCAATCCCCTCAAGCTTAAGCAGATTAACTTTGCTGACAAGTCCGCCGGCATATCCGGTTAAATTACCGTTTGCGCCGATAACCCTGTGACAGGGAATGATTATGCCGATGGGGTTTGCCCCCACTGCTCCGCCGACTGCTTGGGCAGACATCTGTTTTTTGCCGTGTTTGGCGGCAATATGTTTGGCAATCTCTCCGTATGTTAAGACTTCGCCGTAAGGAATTGTCAATAAAATATCCCAGACTTCCTGCCGGAATGCCGAACCGGCCGGCGCCAGCGGCGGTAAAAAATCCGGCTTGCATCCTGCGAAATAAATATCAAGCCAGCGTCTGGCCTCTTTAATGCTGGGCAAATCACTGCCGTCAGCAT
>CAJTWX010000088.1 GCA_910580155.1 uncultured Alphaproteobacteria bacterium | reverse complement strand
GAGGCGCCCCTCTTTTTCGCGAGTCATTGCGAGGAAGCGCCCCTCTTTTTCGCGAGTCATTGCGAGGAGGCGCCAGCCGACGTGGCAATCTCAACCAACAAACGCAAAACGCCACCATCTAAAGGAACCCCAATATGCTCAAAAACCATACCTCCCGCCTCTCACAAATTGCCGGAATTATCCTAATCCTCTCCTATATCATCCGTTGGGCTTTTTATGACCGTCAGCAAATAGCTGTCGACTTTCAGCTCGCCCCATATGCAAAAGGCGAAAACGCCGCCGTCTTTGCGGCTTATTCTGCCGACGGCACAGTTCCCGACTATGTGCTGGATTATCTCCGCAAACTCAAACAAATCGCCCCCAACATCGTTTATGTGACCGATAATCCCATTCGCCGCGGCGAGATAAAAAAACTCGAACCCTACATCACCCATCTCACTGCCTACCGTCACGGCGAATACGACTGGGGTTCATACAAACGGGGCATCGCCCACCTTTGGCAAAACCTCCCCTTTGATAAGCTGATATTGGCAAATGACTCGGCATTGCCCATCGCAACCACATTTACCCCAATCCTCGAAAAAATGTCCGCGGATAAAGCTGATTTTTACGGCATCACCGCCAATCAAGACGGCGCGTACCACCTGCAGAGCTATTTCCTCGCGTTTGCTCCCGCCGTTTGGCAACACGCAGCCTTTGCCGAATACTTCAATACCGTTAAACCCGAAAAGGACGGGTTGACCGTCGCCTACCGTTATGAAGTTCCGTTTACAAACTATCTCGAAAACCTCGGGTTTAAAAGCGGCGCCTACATCCCGTATAACACACTGCAAGACCTGCCGTTAAACGACAAAAACTGCTACCCGCTGACAATGCTTAGCAAGCATAATGCGCCGTTTTTAAAAATGCGCACCTTCACCAACCGCCTAAACGTGCAGGAACCGCGCCGCCTTGTCTTCGCGTGGCTTGAAAAACACGCCCCCAACGCATACAAAATGCTCTTAACGCACCTCGCCCGCATCAACTCCCCCTATCTCAAAGACGCCCGCTAAAACGCTTTCCGTCCTAGCATTCGTCTTTAACGTCATTCATCAAAAGGCAAACAATGTGCCAAGGGAACTTCTGCCCCCCTCCACTTATCTCCCGACCACATTTTGCAAACCTGCCGCATACGTATCACACGCCAAAATTCCGCCATCAGACTCCGCGTGCACAATTCTGCCCCATTGGTTTGCGGCAATCTTTATTTTGCAAGTCGATAATCCTGTACGGCGACGATCATAAAACATCGTAGAGCTAAATCTGGTCATTCCGACATTCCCGAACATATCCGCAGATTCATTTGTTGTATATGAATAAGTTTGCGCCCTACTCCAAATATAAACCGTCATCCCGCGCACATTCACCGAGCTGTCCGGCAGTCCCAAAGCCTGAAAAGCCGTTTCAATCGGCTGCCCATACATCGCCCGTAAGTTATCATCCATTTTAAAGATATAACACCCGTTTAAGCAAACAACCAACAACAGCATCAAGATTTTTTTCATCGCTCCGTCTCCCGTAATAGTCAATAAAAAACGGTCGCCGAAAAGACAACCGGGAGTTAGCAAATCTGTCGTTGAGTTAGACTCTTGCAACCTTTAGATAATTGATAAAACCAATTATCCTGAACATACGCGCAAGCTCCCGGTTATAACGGGATATAACCATATATTCTGCAAATATAGTATTTCATAATAATTCTCAACAACAGGGGTTGCTATACCCCACAATTTATAAATATACATCATTTTATATTAAAAAGCAAGTAAAAAAAATAGCACCTTTCTAAAGGCGCTGTAGCTGGGAGAGTTAGCAATCACGTTGTTGACAATGATCCTAGGTCTTCAATATATAACCATAGGCTCCCCAGCTACAGCATAAACAAACCATAGCTGGAGATATTTGTTACATAAAAAATTATATAACGTTAACGATAAATATCCTATACCGTCAACAACAGGAGTTGCTACACCCCAAGCGGCACTTAACCCTGCCGCTCAACAACATTATATAAAACAAAAGTTTAAAGTAAAGTAAAAAAATAAAAGCAGCCGGAAGTCTCACAAACCAGTGTTAGTTGGCTCTTGCAGCCTTTAGGATAACTCCCTGAACATACGCTGCAAGCCTCCGACTATATCACAAACATCTCCTTAACAATATAATACAAAAGTTTAATATAGCTTAATTTTCACGCCACATTATATAAATTTCTTTTTTACCTATTTCCCCTCTGTCCAACACCTGATATAAGTTTCTTTTTCTCGCAAACAATTCATTTTCCGCACCGAATTCCCCTCCTCCTCACCGCGAGAATCCCGCACCAAACAACGTTCCTTTTCGCACTCATTTAGCACCAAAAATAAATAATATTCACCGCACAGCTCCGCTCTGTATTCATTATCTGATACTTTGCCAAATAAATATTCATCCCCCAAAATCCGCGAACAAGACATCGTTTTTTTATCTTCTGCAAGCAAACAATCAAACCGCATCCCCTCCTCAACACCGGACGCCAGATTTTTAAACATCCCCCAACAGCCGCCATTACCGCAATTATATAAAAACGGATGTTCCGCCATTTCATCAAAGGATGAAATTTCAATTTGATACACCCCATCAGCACCCCGAAAAATACCCTTTCCATCCTCATTCACCCCCGCTTTCTGCAATACCACCTCATCACAAGGCCAGTCCTGCGGCAAAGCCCATACATCCACCCCAAACAAGTAAAACACCAACGCAAGGCATAATTTTTTCATATTGCTACTCTTCTCTCCAATAACTGGGCACACATTTACGCTCAATATCCCTAACATCAAAAGCATCAATATATACCTCACCAGAATCAGTCAAATAGACCAGACTAAACACCTGCTCATTTTCTTTCAAAAGCGTAATCTCCTCTGGTTCTTTGTCTTCTCTATAAAATCGCACCAAATTATCCGAAAACACAATTCTAACATCACCACACTCAAATTGAGGATTACTTTTCAACCAACGATAATTTCCCGTTAATTTTATTTTTTCATCATAAGCATATAAACGCGCTCCCGCCATCCCCAAATCAGGATAACACAAAAATTCTACAACATTATATTGCGGGATAATCTCTTTATCCTTCTTTAATGCATTAAATGAATAGCTCTCTTTTCCTTTTGTTAATGAAACACTATAATTATGATAACAATGCCCCCACCAATAACCATTGCCGGATACTAAAATATTTTTCCCGACAACTTCCAATTTGTCGTAGCTATATTCGCGTGTTGTTCCGAGCGGAGATAAATCTCCGATATACTTTCCATCAGCACTAAGCGTAACACCTTTAGTATAATCATCCAATTTTGGATTAAGGACAAGGTCATAAAACTTCATCTGATATGTCACACCATCCATCTCACACGACACATCATAATTAAGTGGTGTTTCAAATGCCCGTGGTTCAAGCCCTAACCTTTCCCAATAATACAAGCCATTATCTTTTAACAACGCCGGATTTTCGTTTAACCTGTCCACCCAATAGGACAATACCTCAGCCCGAAAAACTTTCATCTCCGGCACACAACTGACTCGCAACGCCTCTTCCAACTGCGCTGCCGCCCTCACATCCGCCACATAAAAAAGCCCAAAAGCCAAAATAAAACCAAACTTCCGCATAACATCTCCTTTAATAATAAAACAATACTACCCCAAAAATTTTTATTTCACAACAAAAAAGGAAACCCAAACCGGATTTCCTTATCTCATTTTATGCCACATTATCGGGAATTTGCGTTTTAACTCGGACTGATGGCAATTTTGATACGCCTTCTAATAATTTATAAGCCCAATCATTACGTTTTTTATCATTCGAATTTTTTTCAAATCTATGTATATTTTTCAAAATTTTTTCTCTATCCCCTCTAATCAAACCATCAAATAATTGCGGAAATTCATCAGGATTAAAGTTTCCCCCTCCAATATTATATTTCAATTCGAAGAGAACTTGTGCATATTCTCGCGGCATCACATCCAAATCCAGTATTTTTCTTCCATATTTTTGAGCATACTGTTTATTATAATTATTGATATCCATTTGTAATTCTGCTTCCATCTCCTTTATTCTCTGCTTTTTAACCTCACTCAAAAAAGAAGCTGGCAATCTTAATATACTTTCTTTTTCAAATGACTTAGCACCACGCATATGTATAGCCCATTTTTCCCTAGGATACTTTTTCTTTATATCCTCTTGAACTAAATAAATTTTATCCAATTTAGCTTTTTCACGCTTAAGTATATTCATATCCGTAATACGTTTTCCATCCAAATCAACCCACGGCAAATCATAAAATTCATTTTTGATATTCAATCCCTCTCCAATAGTATAAATATTTTGAGAATCCAAATACGGAAAATTATGATTTCCCTCAAAATCCCCCAACAATTTGTTAAATTCTTCATCTTCTGCAAATTTCGTTGCCGGAAGCATTTTCGTAACACCTTGCACTCTTATTTTACTTCGTTTACCAATAACCTCCCGTCTTTTCTTCTCTGCCTCAATCTCTCCATATAATTCATTATCAGCTCGTCTCTCCGTATCTTTCCTAATTTTCTCTTTATCCAAATTTTTATAAGCCTCAACAGCCATTTGTCCGGTTTTAGATTGCAATTCCTTATCTTCCGTCACTTTTTTAACCTGCTCGGATATCGGCATATCCTCTGCTGCAATTTCTTCCTCCTCTTCTTCCTCTTCAACATCTGTCGGCGCGTACGGATTATATTCATCCCAATCATCATTTTGAGCATTTTGCTCTTTCCGTTTCCGCCGGCGTTCAGCTAACACCTCGTCTGCAAACGCCGACGCCATCACATATTCCATATACTCAACGTTGTTCGTTCCGTTTTCAATATCCTGCCTATTCTCCCCATATTTATCAAACAGCTCATTAAGCTTCTTCTTCGCCCGAACTTTCTCAGGACTATTTAAAAACATCGCCTCATACTCATCTTTTAAACTATACATTAAAATCACTCCATAAAATAAAAAAGACCCGAAACAACCAAGTCCCAAGTCCGCTGTTAATAAAAAAAGAACTTCAAAACTAACAATAGTCCGAAGTCCTTTAACTTTATGTATGAACTTTAATATATAATTTTCAAAATGTCAATACTTTAACCACCCGCTGATTAAATTTTATGAAAGCACACCCCGCCGCACGGATAATCACACAAAAGCAGTTGTAGTAAAAAACCGCGTAATTTTAGTAGTGAGCCCCAAATGTCC
>CAJTWX010000087.1 GCA_910580155.1 uncultured Alphaproteobacteria bacterium | reverse complement strand
AAAGAATTGGCAAAAGATAAGACCGTCATTATGGTAACGCATAACCCGACAGAGGTGGCGCTGGCTGACCGTGTGGTGGTGGTTAAAAACGGGGAAGTGACGGCGGACGGCAAGCCGATGGATTTGGTGAAATCAGGCGATATTACCCGAAGCGTGCTGAGTGCGGAAGATGTTAAAACACGGCGCCGGCAGTTTCAGGAGAGTGTTAATGGCGTACGCCCCGAGCAAGAGATTGCGGAAATTTTGAAAGCTGAAGAAAGAGGTTTGACGGATGAAGAGCGGGAACGTAAAGGCAAGTTGTTGCGTGAACATCCCGAAGAGTTTGTTAATGCTTATAAACAGCAGATGAAAAAGAAACGGGCGAAAAACGGTGTGTCGGTAACAAAAGGAAAACAAGGTAGATAATGGACGGGATTATAGAGAAAGCGCTTGATTTTGCGCGGGCGTGTCACAGCGGAGATTGTTCGGGGCACGATTTTGCGCATATTGAGCGGGTGCTTAAAAATGCAGAGCGGCTATTGGCAGGCGAATCGGGTGTGGATGGGCTTGTTGTTAAATTGGCGGCGATTTTGCACGATGTGGATGATTATAAGCTTGGAGCGAGCGGTGAGCGGGCAAAGCAGTTTTTAGCGGAAAATAATGTGCCGCAAGATGTGGCTGCGAGAGTACTTGAAGTTATCGGGGTTATCAGTTTTTCTAAGTCCGGCAGTACGCCGCGGTTTGAGTTGCCTGAGCAGAAGATTGTTTCAGATGCGGATAAGCTTGATGCGATGGGGGCTATCGGCGTGTGCCGTACGGTGATGTATTCGGTGGCAACAGGGCGGGAGTTGTTTAATGCGGCGGAGTTTCCAACTGAACATTTAACGCCCGAGGAATATAAGGACAAGAACCGGCGTGGCAATCATTCGATTAACCACTTTTTTGACAAGCTTTTGAGGTTAAAAGGGGCAATGCAGACTGAAACGGGAAGGCGGGAGGCAGAACGCCGGCATTTGTTTATGGTTGCATTTTTGGAAGAGTTTTTTGAGGAAATGGGGGCGGTTGAGTGGTTGGAGTATTTGAGGCGGCGATAATATGACTTTTTTGTCAACTTTTTATTTGACGTAAGGGAGAAAATGTGATATAATCATAATGTTTACTAAGATTATTGTGTTTTATAGATTTGAATATCATTTTTGAGCTTTGCTTTAAGGTGGTTTTTGGGTTTTGAAACACAGTCTTTGTGAATCATTGAGGGGGTATTCTTCTTGATGAACTTTTAATTTCTTTTTTATGGAAAAAAACAAGTTCGTGCTGAATGTATGGGCAGCCGTAATGAGAGTGTTAATGGCACAATACTGTGTCAAATATCTAACCCTTAAAACCCGCAGAAATGCGGTAAAGTATCTCCCTGGCAAGGAGAAAGAGCTTATGCTCATCGAGAAACTCGGTTTTTCCGGTGACGAAATTGCCAACAGAGTTTGGACGTATGAAACCAAACTGGCCTTGTTGGCAGATTGTAATCCTGCTTTAAACAGTGCTCTTACCAGTGATATTACCACTGAAAAAGAGTTTGAGGCTGTTTGGAGACGAGGTACGGTTAAAAATGTCATTGCGGCGATGCGGGTTTATACGCCGTCGCGCATATGGCTGTTAAAAGCCTTGAATTGCGGTCAGTTTGACATTCCGACGTGGTGCCGCATTGCCAAGGCTGTTCCAGCGGTGTTTGAAAATCTTAAACCGTGGGAAATCCTCGGTGTAGATGAGAAAAAACCGTGCCACACAGAGAAAGACCGATGGAATTTGGCATTGACGTTAGCCGAGGCTAAATCGGTGTGGGCGCCGTTGTTTATGACGGAGCTGCGTAACATTCCTCCGCAGCAATTGGAGGCAAAAGGCGAGGAGCTTATGAAAAAGTTCTTTGACATTGCATTTAAGGCAAAGTCTGACATTTCGCATCTGATGCCTTATCTGTATGTCATCTTTCCTGAGCTTTATCTGAAGGTTCGGGCAGATTATGCCAGTTACAAGAACTTTGCTCCGTTTGTGGAAATGATGTTTCCCCAACTGTTTAAGTTCTTAGAACCGGATGAGGAAAAGCAAAGTTTCCGCCTAATCAAGTTTTCGCCAGTGGTAGAAGACAAGGAAGAAGCTTATGTGTGGCTCTTTATTGTCTACAATATGTTGGACAATAAGGACGTCTACAACTGTATGCTGCGCTGTTTGCAAACTCTCAGATATCGCGTGCACAAAAAAATGTTTAACGAGATGTTTGAGAAAATGATTCAGTATTCAAAAACTGCTGATCAGCTTAAACAGCTTTATGCAGTGTGCAGTGCTGTACAGGCGAATCCGGAGCAATTTATGCGTCTTTGCGACCGCATAATTCAGTTTTCGGTTGTTGAGGAGCATAGCATTCATTTGGGATTTGCTTTCCCATTTAAAGAATGGAAGCCATCTTTGGCAAAACGGGCGATTGTTTTGATGGCTGAGCGTAAACAGCTTGCGTTATTCATCAACCGCCTGTCGGAACTAACTCCGACACTTCGGAATGCGGCTTTTGAGGCTATGGAAACACAGTCGCAAATTGATACGCTTGCGACAGATGATGTAGAGAAACTGGTAACAACCACACAGTTGTTGCCAAAGGCCGAAAGGGTATTTCTGTATCTGTTAACGACGCGGAACTTGACTGCTGTGTCGCTACACGAGCTGAAACGCAAATATATTGAGCGTGTCAAGCTTGCGGGCAGTTCGTTTAAGGCGCTGCTTTCTGACTATGCTCCTCTTTCTATGGAGATACGGGCTGAGTTGGTGAGTATATATGCCAAGAAATGGAAACTTTCGCTTGAGGAATATCAGCTCATTATGCAGAGCTATATGTCCGTGAAAGCTCCGTTCTTGCGTAAATACGTCAAGAACCAGCGAGATAGTGTCGGCAGATAACAAAGCTTTCAAAAACGGTAAGAAATGGAGTGACGTGATGTCACTCCATTTTTTTTGGCGTATTATTAAATAGTTGTTGCATTTTGGCAATTTTTGGTGTATATACTTATTATTGTATTCTTTATATTAGAGTTTTATAGATATTGGAGGACTCAACGTGAAACGAGATAAACTTTTTGGTATAGAGATATATGAAGAGGGAACAATATTTGATTGTTCACAGTCTGGTTTTGGTGTGAATAAAAATCGTTTACATAATCGTATGGGCAGGGATACGCTGCTATTTACCGAAAAGCGGCAACCGGTTCCTTTTGGTGTGCAAAGAAAAGAGGAGATAGATATGCCCGATACGGATGAGCTGATTTTGTTGCAACTCTCTTATTGGTAATGGCAGTCAGAGGTATCCTTCAGATTGGAGCCTGTATAGGTGGTAGAATGTACCGGATTTGTTTTTTAAGAGGTCTTTTGGTGTGCCGTCTTCTTTGATTTTGCCCTTTTCAAGCACGATTATCCTATCCATATTTTTTAAGGTGGAGAGGCGGTGTGCAATCGCAATTACGGTTTTGTTTTTCATCAATTCTTTTAGGGCTTTTTCAATCGCTTGCTCGGATTCACTGTCCAGTGCCGAGGTTGCCTCGTCTAAAATGAGAATCGGCGTGTCTTTGAGGATAGCGGCGGCAATGGCAATGCGCTGGCGTTCGCCGCCCGAGAGTTTGACGCCGCGCTCGCCGACAACGCTGTCGTAGTCTTTGGGCATTTTCATAATCGCGTCGTGAATATGGGCGAGTTTGGCAGCTTTGATAACTTCTTCATCGGTCGCTTTCGGGCGGGCAAAGCGGATGTTTTCCATTATGCTGCGGTTAAAAAGGCAAGGCTCTTGTGAGATAAGCGCGATGTTTTGGTGCAATGAGAATTGCGTGACCTTGGCGATGTTTTGGTTGGAAATGAGGATTTTGCCTTTGTTTAGGTCATAGCTGCGTAGAATAAGGTTGATAAGGGTTGATTTTCCGGCGCCGGAAAGGCCGACCAGACCGATTTTTTCGTTTGGCGCAATGTTTAAATTAAGCTTTTTAAACACCGGTTTATCTTTGGTGTAGGCAAAGGAGAGATTTTTGATTTCTATATTATTGGATTTGATTTTGAGCTTTTTCGCATTCGGCGCGTCAACCACATCAAACGGGCGATACAAAAGGGCAAGCGCGTCGTTTATTGAGCCGAGGCGTTCCTGTAATTGATAAAAGCGGGAGCATAGTTCGTAAATCTTTTCGTCTATGCGGACAATCATCGTGGCGCAAAAAATAATGCTTTCCAGTGAGAGAGAAGATGGTGTCAGATAAAAATACAAGATTACGCCAAGTTTGGCAATCAGGAACACAACGGAGACAAGTGTTGTGAGCGCATTGATTTTTCCGCCTACTTGGTCGCAAGATTTTTGGGTGCGCAGAACAATGTTTAACTGTTTTAAGAGTTTTTTCCGCTCGTGGTATAGGGCTGCGGTATTTTTGACTAATCTGGCGTTGGCGATACTATCTGCCAAGATGCCGGTGATTTTACTCTGTTCTTTGGCGGTTTTTTGAACGTGCGGCGCAAGCTTTTTATAGAATTTATAAAGGATAGACTGCTCGGTTAGGCTTAAAAGCATAATGAGAACACCGAGGGTTGCGTTGATGTTAATGAGCAATACCCCCGTGGTGATTAAAAACGCCAAATGCGGGAGATAAAAGGAACGGAGATTACCAAAAAGCTGAAAAACTCCAAATACAACGTCGCCCATTTTAGCAAGGATTTTGCCGCTTTGCTCTGTGTTAAAAAAGCGGGCGGAGTGTTTGTGCGTGTGTTGAAACAAGGTGTTGTGCATGGTGCGCTGATAGCGGATTTTCATTCGCGCGTCCACATAAATACGGAGGCCTTGAATAAGGTCTTGGCTGATGTAAAGAAAAGCTGAAATAATTAAACAAGTGATGACAGTGTTGGAAAGAGCATCTTTAGGGTTTGCGCCGATAATACCGATAATTTTGGCATAATATAATGCGCTGATGGAGGTTAAGGTTGAGGGAATCATTGCCAACACGCAGGAGGCGATGAACCAGAATTTGTTGCGGCAGATAAGAGTATAGAGAAAGTGCCAGATATTCATTAGTTTTGCTCCTTATTGTTTGTGTTTGCAGAGAGGTAACCCTCTGTTTGCAGGCTGTAAAAATGTTTGAACAGACCGTTTTTCTTTTTCAGCAACTCTTTCGGTGCGCCGTCTTCCTTAATCTCGCCGTTTTCCATCACGAGAATCCTATCCATTGAACGAAGTGTCGAGAGGCGGTGGGCAATCGCTATCACGGTTTTGCTTTTCATCAGGTTTTCAAGCGCTTTTTGCACCATAATTTCTGCTTCGCTATCCAGTGCGGAGGTTGCCTCGTCTAAAATGAGAATCGGCGCATCTTTGAGGATAGCGGCGGCAATGGCAATGCGCTGGCGTTCGCCGCCCGAGAGTT
>CAJTWX010000086.1 GCA_910580155.1 uncultured Alphaproteobacteria bacterium | reverse complement strand
CAACACCGTATTGGGGCGGAATTAGCTTATTTTGATAATAAAACAGCTGTAATATTTATGGTCTTTTTACTAATATACCAATTATTATAACCAAAAAACTCGCAATGTTGATATAAGGCGAAAATTATAAAAAAAACACTATAATAAAATCTGAAAAATTCAAAACAATGAAGTATATTTTAGTAATGCGAGCTAAATTATTAAAAATATAAATAATGGTTGCATTTTAAAATAAATGATATATACAAATGTTGTAAAAATAAAAAACATTTCAAAGGAGAATGAAATGAATACAACAAAAGCAACCGAAATTGATGAATTAAAAACAATGATAGATAGTGCCTGCAACGATATATTATATCATCCTTTTGGCGAATACCAAGAGTGCGGCTGTCGAATTTTGAATGCTACGAGAATCTTTTATCATAACATTCTTCGTATAATGAGAAATCAACCAGCACTAAAAATAGGTAATATTGAAAAACTAACGTTAGGTCAAAATGTGGAAATGCTTAAACAAATTAAAGATGTGCTCAATATCGTTGATACGGTTAAAATAAAAGAGCAAAAGATTAAAGAAATACTTGTAAAAGAGCAGCTCCAACCTGAAGAATTTTTATATATTGATAATTGGGAAAATCAGCTTTTGCTTAATGTGTTGTAAATGTTGGATTATGTAGGTTAAACCCCAAAAAAATATTTACTTTTGCAGAAGATGCCATATATTTACTTCGTTTGTATAATTTTCGAATGGAATAAATATGTACTATAGTCTTGCTGAAATATTTGCAATTGGAATAGGGCCTTCAAGTTCTCACACTGTTGGTCCGATGAAAGCGGCAAAACGCTTTGTTGATAATTTGAAAGATGAAATTAGTCGAGTTAAACAAATAAAAGTATACCTTTATGGTTCGCTGGCTCTTACTGGCATCGGACACGGTACTGTAAATGCCGTGATATATGGTTTATTGGGCTATGAAGCAGATAAGCTTGATTTAGAACAGGATTATATTACAAAAATCACAACAGAAAAGAAACTGTTACTGGGTAAAATTCAAAATATACCATTTGATATTGAGAAAAATGTAATATTAGAAAAAAGTATTTTTCTTAAAGAGCATCCAAATGGGATGAAGTTCATTGCTTATGATGAAAATGACAAAGAAATATTGGAAGAAACATATTTTTCTGTTGGTGGGGGGACTATTGCCCGTATCGATGAAATGGCTCAAAAAATAGAGCGTAAACCGCTTGATGTTCCATATCAGTTTGCAAGTTTTGCTGAGCTGCGCGATATTTGTATTAAGAATAATATGAGCATAAGTGAGGTTGTGCTAGCTAACGAAAAAGCGCTGCATTCCGAGCAGGAAACAATGAACTATATCAATAAAATTGTTACTATAATGCAGGAAAATATTGATAACGGTATCAAGAAGTCGGGCATACTTCCAGGAAGTATCCGTCTTCAGCGTCGTGCGCCGGAAATGCATAAACGGCTTCAGGAGCGTTTTGAAAATAATGCAGACGATGCCTTGTTCATCTTGGATTGGGTGAATTTGTGGGCGTTTGCAGTTGCAGAAGAAAATGCGGCTGGTGGAAAAATTATTACAGCTCCGACAATGGGGGCTGCGGGAATTATGCCTGCAGTAATGCGCTATTATCAGCGTTTTGCTCATAAAAAGGCGTACGAAGGCACAAACGCAGATGTTATCTATTTGACAACAGCTGCCGCAATTTGTTGTTTATATCGCACAAATGCCTCAATCTCCGGTGCAGAAGTCGGATGTCAAGGAGAAGTCGGTGTAGCTTGTTCTATGGCTGCTGCTGGTTTAGCTGCTGTAATGGGGGGGAATATCAATCAGATTGAAAATGCAGCAGAAATCGGAATGGAGCATAATTTAGGATTAACTTGCGATCCGATAAAAGGTTTGGTGCAGATTCCGTGTATTGAAAGAAATGCAATGGCAGCAATAAAAGCTGTAAATGCGAGTCGTTTGGCGGTGCGTGGTAATGGCCAATACAAAGTCAGTCTGGACAGTATTATAAAGACGATGTACGAAACAGGGCTAAGCCTTAAGAGTGATTATAAAGAAACATCACTTGGCGGTTTAGCAAAAAACGTCGTTTGCTGATAATGAATCATACAATCGGAAAATATATGTAAAAATAAGCGGAAATACTTATTTTTATTATGTTTTTCTGTGCGTAAAGATGTTTTTTGTTTGATTTAATTGAAAAAACATCCTCAAATTTAAATGCGAACAACATCGCATTGTCTTAATTTTTTATGAGGAGTCCTCAAGTGAATAAAAGTGAACTGATTGATGGCATTGCAAGCAACGCCGGCCTGACAAAAACAGATGCCGGTAAAGCATTAGATGCTTTTGTATCTTCCGTTACTCGCTCTTTGAAAAAGGGTAATGAAGTTCGTTTGGTTGGTTTTGGTACTTTTGCAGTATCAAAACGTGCGGCAACAACCGGTCGCAACCCGCGTACAGGCGAAACTATTAAAATTAAAGCTCGCAAACAGGCGAAATTTAAAGCGGGTAAGACCCTACAAGATTCTGTAAATTAGGTCTTGAAAAATACATTTTAAGCAGGTTTTCTGCCGGAAACCTGCTATTTTTATGCTAAATATATGATATTAAACAAAAATAAAAAATCAACAAAATGCAATTTTTTTCTTGCAATATAAAAAAATATCATATATAAACTTTCTTGTTAACGCGATGGGCGTTTAGCTCAGCTGGTTAGAGCATCTCGTTTACACCGAGAGGGTCGGGAGTTCGAATCCCTCAACGCCCACCAATTAGAAAAGCCTTCCCATGTGGAAGGTTTTTTTTATTGGTATAATATTAACAAGGGGTGAACTCCCGAAGAAAGGGAGGGGGAAACATCCTTCCTTTTTTATTGAATAATTTTAGTGCATAATGCTATAAATGCAAAAAAATACGGAGGAAAGAATGAAAAGTAATTATATCTTACAGTCTGAAATACAGCTGCAGAAAGTGCGGAAAATTATTCAATCACTGAATATTGTCAAAGTATGGGAAAATATTGGCGCAACAGTTAACCAAGTCGGGTCTGTAAAGCTTGGTTTATTAGCAAAACACCGTGACATTGATTTTCATATTTATACAGATGAATTAAACACCAAAGAAAGTTTTGACGTTATAGCGGCGTTATGCGCTCATCCGCGGGTTAAAAAATGCGAGTTCAATAATTTGGCAGATACGGAAGAAAATTGTTTTGAATGGCATATATGGTACAAAGACGAGCAAAATGACCTCTGGCAAATAGATATGATACAAATCAAACGCGGCACACAATACGATGGATATTTTGAGAACGTCGCAACGCAAATTTTAAGCCAAATGACACCGGTACAAAAAGAAACCATACTAAAGCTCAAATATGAAACACCGGATAACACAAAAATCAGCGGTATTGAATATTATAAAGCCGTCATTCAAGATAATGTCCAAACATATGAAGAGCTGCTCAATTGGCGCAAAAAACATAGTTATGCAGGTATAATTGAATGGTAAATATGGCGTATTTAAACGATAAACACCGTATTTAAATCTTAAAAATTTCTTCAGCTTTGCGCATAGCTTGCGGAGATACGAAGACAATCAAAATGTCACCTTCTTCGATTCTGTCATCCGTTTTCGGGTAAATGATTTCTTCATTGCGGTAAATGGCACTGACTTTGCATTTATCCGGCAAACCCAACTCGTCAATCGTCTTTTCCGTATTTAAACTGTCCGCATCAATCCGGACTTCCCAAACTTCCCCCATCCCACGTCGCAGGCAATAAGCGTTATTGATTTTCGCTTTGCGGATATCTTGCAGCATAGCCGAAGTAATCACAAGCGAACGCTCAACAATGACATTTTCGCCGTCATCTTCCAATAAACTGTCAAAAGCTCGTGAATTAACAAGAGAAATCGTATAAGGAACGCCGCTTTTTTTTGCAATAAGAGAGGCAAGTAAGTTATCTTTATCATTTTCCGTAACAGCAACTGATACATTGGCATTTTTAATTTCCGCCTCGTCTAAAATAACATCGCTCATCATCTCTCCTTGAATAATTTGCGTGTCATCAAGGTTTTCAGCCAAATCGTATGCAATGCGGGAATTATTTTCAATAATTTTGCACGAATTTATCATATCGTCTTTTTCAAGAACACTTGCGATATAATAGGAAACGGCATTTCCGCCAAATATAACCAGATTTTCATTTTGTTTGCTGATAATGCCGAAATCGTGCAAGGTATCAAAAACCTTGTCTTTTTCTACCAAAATAAAAATTTCGTCATCGCGGTGAATACTTTCGTTAGGTTTGGCAAAAAAGCTTTTATCTCCGCGGATAATATGAATAACCGGACTGTTGCACGATTTTTTGATTTCATTTATTTCCGTGTTAATTAAGGGGCACGTTTCTACACACTTAAAGCCGAGCAAATATAGTTTTTCATCAACCAACGGAAAAACCGCTGTTGTCCCCGGAATCTCCAAAAGGTTAAGAATGGCTTTTGCAATCTCAACATCCGGAGAAATAACCAAATCTACCGGCATATTTTTATCACTGTATAGTGTATTCCATAACGGATTTAAAAAGTATTCAGAATCAACGCGGGCAATTTTTTTCGGAATTTGAAACAGTGTATAAGCAACTTGGCAGGCAACAAGATTAACTTCGTCGTTATCAGTGATGGCAATTAAAATATCTGCGTCTTTTGCGCCGATTTTTTCCATAATTCCGGGGTGTGAAATTGAACCGACCACAGTTTGAACATCAAATTCTTTGGCAAGCTCGTCAAGCCGTTGCTTATCTGTATCAACAACTACAATATCATTGTTCGCTTGTGATAAATAATCTACAACGCTACGACCGGCATTTCCGGCTCCGCCAATAAGTATTTTCATACGTTTGTCATCTCCTCTTGTCTGGTAAAATAATCTTCAATAGCCTGAACAGCTAGGTTATAATCATAAATTTTAGTGTAAATTTCTCTGAATTTTTTTGCATCACGCAAATTTTTAGAATACCAACACACATATTTGCGTGAAATTGCTACAGCCATTTCTTTACCGTAATAATCAACCATATCTGCCAGTTGTTGTAATAAGGCTTCCTTTAATTCGCGGAAAGGTACAGGTAAAGGCATTGTTCCATCGTGGAGATAATTATGTACTTGCCCCAAGAGCCAAGGGTTGCCCAAAGCCCCGCGTCCAATCATCACTCCGTCAGCACCTGTTTGCTCTAACATTGCTTTTGCCGATTCGGGAGAGGTAATATCGCCATTTCCGATAACCGGAATCTTAACAGCTTCTTTTACCTGCCGGATAATATCCCAGTCTGCTTGTCCGGAATATCCTTGTGCCCGCGTTCTTCCGTGAACGGAAACATAAGCCGCGCCGCTTTCCTCGCACATTTTTGCAAATTCAACTGCATTAACAGAACCGTTATCCCACCCTTTGCGAAATTTTACCGATACTTTTAGCGGAGTCGCGTTAACAGTAGCTTCAATAATTTTTGAAGCCAACGGCAAAT
>CAJTWX010000085.1 GCA_910580155.1 uncultured Alphaproteobacteria bacterium | reverse complement strand
TCTACACCAGCAAAGATGCTTGTCCGTACCGCAAATATATGGTTGCCGATAATGTCTCGCCAAACGGCTGGTCTGGCGAAGGACAATGCTATAACTGTAATTATCGCTGTAATGTAGAAAATGGCGGATACGATACCCTCGCCACTTGTCAAACCAACGAATCCGGCGGGCAGGGCTATAACTGTCAGTTAGACCCGAATACCCGCTGCTACTATCGTTCCACGGGGGCAACCCCGGAAGCTCCGGATGGCGGAGAAAAAGAATGTGCAGACAATTACAGCACGGCCTATCAAAGCCAGTCCAACTGCGCCATCATCGGCGGCATCCCTGATGGCTGGAAGTGGAGTCAAAACGGCTGGTCCGGCGAACTTAAATGCGGCAAATGCGAAGCAAACAAATGTTCGGGCAAAGGCTCAACAACTTACAAAACCGTAGCAGACTGTCCGATAGTTCCAAACAAAATAGCCGTAGCGGTTCAAGCCGCCGGAGATTATGCCGGCACCGAACCTTGTAATGAATGTATTTATTGGTGTGATCCGGCTCAGGCTGCATTTAACAGTGAATCAGCTTGTAAAACCAATGTTACCGACCTCAATTGCCAGCTCGATGCCGCAAGCGGCTGCTGGATTGCGCAAGACGGCTGTCCGGAAGGATACAGCACCCGTGTTACGGAGTGTTCTCCAAGTGACGGTTATGATCATAATTGCAGCGGTACCAGCCCGAACAACGGCAAGAGCTGCTGTAAATGTGATGCGCGCACCTGCGACATCGGTTCGGCAGATATAAAAAATTGCAGCTACGAAACACATCCGGAAGGGTGGCGGTTTGAAGTCGTCGACCACGCCGGCTCAGCTCCCTGCGGCGAATGTCAGGCAAGAGAGTGTAACGGAGGTTCAATCTCTTGCAGCGGCGGCACATATTATGATTCCGTAGCCGATACCTCAACCGTTATCAGCTATGCCGGCAATACGCCGTGTTACAGATGTGTCATAACCTGTAACCGCAACACAATGACTTACGAAGAATGTGTCAACGGCATCAGTGATGCGGAAATCGGCTCCAAATATTGTAGCGACCCAGAAGGCCACGGCTGTTATATCTACCGAAACTGCACTTACTCCACAATAGAAGACTGCCCCGGATACAGCGAGCACCCAAGCCACGTCACATTCACCCCCGGCACAAAAGGCGGCTGCGGTTCGTGTGAATTTGATTGCTCTGGTATAGAGTTCGGCGAGGACGGCTATAAGTTTACCGGCTCTCCGTGCAGCGATGCAGACGGCTGGGTCGGCGGCTCGATTTCCGGAACAGGCTGTTATTATTGCACGGCAAAAGCCTGTGACGGTTTCGTACAAAACAATCCTTTAACCAAATCAGACTGTTACCAATCGCAATGTTCAAGCGTCAGCTGCGAATGTACCGAAGCAGAAAGCACGTTCACCCCCGCCACCTCCACCAAATCCGGTGGTGAAAGCTGTTGGCTTTGCGCTTACAATCCTCAATGTCCGAGTGGCTACCAGTCAGACTCAGACGGGGCTGATACGGATGATTACAAATGTGCCGGTGCGAGCAAATGCTACAAAACAACCGCCACAACACCTGCATCTATGTCCCTGCGGGCAGATATTGCCAATAACCAAACCCTGATAGTCCGCCATACAGAAGGAGATTATCTGGGCAATACCAACATTAACGCTGCGGCAACAGCACCGGTAACGGATGAACTGACCGGCGAAACCACCGGCGGCGACGCTGAAGGCTCAATCACGGTTTATAACAGCGCCTCTAATGCCGAAGTAACGCTGCAGGCCGGAGCAAACCGTGCCGTGTTTAATGCCAAAGCCGACGGCGAGGGCGCCGAAAACACCATTTCTGCCAAAGGCTCGCTCAAGCTCATAATGGAAGAGGGCGCTGAAAATGTCACCGCCGCGGCAATATCCACAAATCGCAATGCTTATAATGCCTTTGCCGAGGGCAACTCCAAAGCCTCGGGCATAATTGATGTGGAGGACACCAAAGCCGCCACCAACGTGATTTACGGCATAATGGCACGCCGCAATGCTTATAATGCAGTCGCTAACGGCACCTTGGCACAGGCAAGCGGCACAATCAATATCAACACCGCTACCGACAAACAGGCCTACGGAATGTACGCCGGCAGGGATGTATATAACCAAAACACGCCGAACCAAACCAGTATTGTAAACGTTCGCGGCACAGGCAAAGGCGATTTATACGGCCTTTATTCCGAACAAGGCAGTGTCTATAACAGCGGCAATGTCAATGTTCACGCTGCCCACGGCAATGCTTACGGCATTTATGTCGCCAATGGCGAAGGGCAGGTTGTTGATAACAGCGGCAATATCATTGTTGCCAGTGACACCAAAACCGCATACGGCATCTATATCGAAAACGCCGGCGAGGGAATGACGCTGATTAACTCCGGACTGATAAACGCAACAGGTGATGAAAACAGCCGTGGCATCAAGGTTGCGGCCAACGGACAAAACGCTGTTGTCACCAATACCGGACGCATTATCGTCAACGGTGCGGAAAATGCCGGAAATACCGCTATAGACTTAGGTGGCGGCACCTTGGCAAACGCCGGCGAGGTCGAATTTATCGGTGCGCAAAACTTAGACGACTTAAACGGTAAAATCACACTTGAAAAGGGCGGCAAATACAAAGCAGACAGCTTAAGCGGCAACCTCAAAATCGGCAAATCCGTCGTAATGGAAGGGTTTGAAGATACATACCGGCAAAAGGACGGTATCGACGCCGAAGATATCGAGGGGCTTGAAGTCACCTCTGAAAGTGCAATGTTCAAAGGAACGGCAGAAAAGAACAGCCATAACGGCTATGATGCCGTTGCCACCCGCCGCAACTTCAACGAATTTACCCCCAATGAGTCTATTGCCGAATATCTGGAAGAAAACTACAAACGCCAACGTCTGGCCGAGATGTTTATGCAGTTAAAGTCCAACGAAACCGATTTTGACTTGTCGCAGGATATCTTGTCCGAAACTGGTTCCGACTTCCTGATTAACATTCCGGCAGAAAACTTGGCAGCCCTGCGCAACGCGGGCGAAGTTATTGCCGAATCCGCCTTAACGCCGACAGATGAAGAAAATCGCATTATGTCAGGTGCGGATTCATACATCATCAATGCTAACGGGCGCCGTGGAGCTACCGGTTATGATACAACCGCTGCAACCGCCTTTATGTATGGCGACAAGCGATTAAATAACAAAAACCGTTTGGGCTTGGGCTTGTCATTTATGCAGATGTCCACCTCGTATGATAACAGCGTCGACCGCAAAGAAAACTTTGTATCGCTCTTTATTCCGTGGATTCACAAGTTCAGCGACAAACTGCGTCTGGCCTCTGTCTTCACCGCCGGCTACGGCTATGGCGACTATGACCGCGGCAATGACAGGGAAGCCGATATTCAGGATATTATCTACGGTATTACCAATAAGCTGGTTTACGAAATAAATCTGGCAGATATCGCCGAACTCGAACCCGCATTAGTCCTCAACGCCATCGGCTATTATCAGGATGAAATGGACGACGGTACGCTGACGGTTAAAAGCGGCAACCATCTTTCAGTAGAGGCCGGTATCGGATTATACCTCAAAAAAGAACTAATGGACAGCAAATACGGCCGGTTGACCGCACGCTTGGGCGGAATGTATTATCACGAGTTTGCAGACCCGTATAATAAAATGCGTGCCGGCTTAAACGGCGGGGTAGGGAGCTTTGAAATCAACGACTTCGCGAATATATACAGTCGTGACCGTGCTGTCCTCTCAGCAATGCTGAACTACGAATACAAGAAGTTGGCGCTGTACCTGAAGTATTTCCACCTGCTTCAGCGCAATAAAGCCCAAAACTTTGATATGGGCATCCGCTACAACTTCTAATTCACCCCGTTCCTAATAGTCATCCCTGACGGCTGCATTCTTGCAACCGTCAGGGATTTTCTTACCGAAATCCGTCTCCCTTCACCGCCAATCATTATGGGAAGAAGCTCTGATCGGCACGCCAATTTCCGTCGTTTACACACCCCTAAAAAATATTCAAAATATTCAAGCAATGCTTTTATTCTAAATAAACCCTAAGAGGTTTGAAGAGTAAAACATTAAAACAAAACATTATTCAATACGAAAGAATAAATATTCATATATAGACAAATATTCAAATAAAGAATATTACTCAAGAAGATACACAAAAAAAGAACGCCTCGAAAGGCGCTCTTATGACAATATGACAAAGTATAATTTAGGCTAACACACCCTCAATCGTTTTTTCCAAATCCAATATCCGTTGTTTTTCGAATGCCACTGCAAAACGGAAAGTATCGGCATATTCTTTCATCTCTGTAATTTCTCTTTCACCAATCAGGCTCGGATGTTCAGCCATTTCAAAAGCCCGTCTGCGGTTAGATTCGGCAATTTTCGTAATCTCTGCCGGAACACAATGCACAACAGCCAAAGCTCTGCTGGCCGAAAGAGCACGTACCACTTGGTCAACCAACAGTTGCGGCATTCTCGCTTCCGGCCAGACCAAGTGTGCAATACGCGTTGCAGAAATCGTCCGCGCCAAATCAATCAGCTGGTCATCCGTAAAGTAACATCCCGTCAAATCCAGATAAACCAACGACGGTAATTCTTTAATAACACTCAAAAACAATTCAAACAAATACAAATCTTCAGAAAACATAAAGCATTTAAGCGCGATATTTCTAAGGTTTTCTTTACCGTTCAGCCGCAATAAAACATTTTTCAGAATATCATTGTCAACAGCCGTATTCTGGATAATATTCTGTCTGATAGTGCTGCGTGCAGCTACATACAGGCCGTTTGCGGTATTATCCGCCACAAAGTTCTCAACCGGTCCGATACCGATGGAGAGCTTGCGCAGCTCGTTTGCATCTTCCAGCCAAACATATACTTCGTTAATATCAGCCTTTTTTGTACAAGGGCGGGTTAAAACAATCTCTTTGGCACGGGTATCATAAAAACCAAAGTTATTCCGACTTCCACATTCATTGGATATCGTCTTCATAGCGTATCTCCTTAAATAAAATTTACAGATTGAATAACAAAAAAATGTTATTCGTTATTTTTCTCAACCATAACTCGCTATATAAAAAAATGCAATACTTTTTTTCTTCCATTAACTCATTCCTCCGGCTATAAAGAGATAAAACTAATAACATATTATATACAATCACAATTTCTATCTGCTGATTTTAGACTTTAGGTAATTTTTTAGAGCATCTTTAAAATACTCAAAGTCATAAAAATCAGTTGCTAAAAAAATTTTAAAAATATAAAATCCTGATAATAAACCAAATTGAAAGCACTTCTATGACCAATTTTTTACACGCACTGCCGCCGTTGCCGCTCTTTTTCACCTTGCTTTTTCTAACCGGACTTTTACTGCTCCTTATTTTAAGAAAATCCATAAGATACAAATATTTAAATGAGGATTACCTCAACCTGCAAACCCGTTTTGTCCGCACCGAACAACGATTCGCTGATTCTTTGGAACAGATTCGCAAGCTTGAAGCCGAGAACGCCAGCCTGCGCACCATAATTCTCACTTCCGAACGTGAATTAAGCGCCGTCAAAGCCGCTTCTGCCGCCCAAAAGGAAACATTGTCCGAAAAAATCGCCTATTTAGAGAAAATCAAAGAAGACTTGACCTTAAAGTTTAAAGACATCTCCGCCGAAACCATCAAATCTCAGCAAGAGTCATTCTCCAAAGAGCAAAAAAACACGCTTTCCGCCATCATTACGCCGTTTGCCGAGCAGCTTAAAGCATTCAAAACCGAAGTAGCCG
>CAJTWX010000084.1 GCA_910580155.1 uncultured Alphaproteobacteria bacterium | reverse complement strand
GCCTTTGTGCGCAAGGCCGTTGATTGTTGCATTGAGTAGAACGGAGGGAATTATGCGGAAAATTTTATTGATTTCAGCGTTGGTGCTGTTTGGGTTTAAGGCTGCGGCGGATGATGGGTTGTCGAGCGACAAAATATATTTCTTTACACACAAAGGCTGGTCGAGTTGAGTAAGAAGTTCAGAAATTAAATGATACATTTGCCATAACTTTTTCCTCCTGATCCCTCGCCAAACAGTGGGGGATTTTTTTGTTTGCAATCGGGATTTATTTTGTTATATTAGCATTAAATTGACAAGTGAGGAAATTATGGAACAGCTGCCGATTGAGGTTATGAAAAAAGCGGTTAAGGGGATTAGTTATATTTCCCATCCTTTGCGGCTCAGAATTTTGGAATATCTGGATGTCAACGGCAGTTCGTCGGTTTCGGCGATTACAAAAGCGCTTGGGGCTGAGCAGGTTATTGTATCGCAAGCCTTGAAAAAGATGCGCGAGAGCCATCTGGTGAAGACTACGCGCAAAGGGATTTTTATCTATTATAACATTATGGAAGAATATCCGGCGAGCATCTTTGTTTGTTTGCGTAAGCTTTATGCCTATATGACCGACTGCTTTTTCTTTTTACAGGACGGGGTTAAGGCCGTATTACCGGCAGACTATACAATGATGACAGCGAATCGGATGAAACTGTTTGCCCATATTGAGAAAATGCGTATTCTTGAGTGGCTGGAGATTAAAGGGGCGCAGAACGTTACCGAGATTGTCAACGGCACGGGGCTGGAACAGATAAAGGTATCACAACAACTAAAAAAACTCCGTGATGACGGGTTTGTGACCGTTACCCGCGACGGGCGGTTTATGATTTATGAGATTACCGATGGCGTGCATAAAACCTGTATCGGGTGCATTCATAAGCGGTATGACAATTTGAAAAACAAAGAAGAGTTTTGATTCTTTTCTTAAATATGTATTGACTTTTATTTCACCATACAATACTTTGATTTCGCATTGGTTGATGACCAACGTGAGGTTTAGAAGCCTCTGATAGTTGTCTGACTACAGGCGTAAAAAACTACCTTTTTGCTTAACGGCAGGAAGGTAGTAAAATATGTTATTTATAACTAATATACTACACTATTCTATCAATAGCTTCTAACTTCCTGCTGTCTTTCATCAAGACGGCTTTTTTTGTCATTATTGGTTGTGCATTTTCGCCGTGTATCATCAGTACTGCATTTTTAATCTCGTTTGAATAAGTGAGAATCGGCATTGTCATAAATGACAGCACTGATGTTTCGTTCCAATTGCCATTAGAATTGATAGAACGCTCGTGGAAACCGCGCGGAGTTTTGTAATAACCATAATAATCCTTAACAAATTGCGGCTCCTCACCTGTTAGTTTATCAGGCAAACCGGAACCTTTGGCATAATTGCCGTTTTTATAGTCTTCGGTACGTTGAGCATTTAGCTTTTCGCGCAGCGTGTATCTGTCTTCCGGTGTCATCGAATCGAAATAGCCGTTTGCATTAACACGACTCATATCATACATTGTGGAGGTAACGGTTGCTTTAATGCGCGTATCCATTGCTGCAGCGTTTAAGCCCATTCCACCGAAACCACAAATTCCCAATATGCCGATTTTATTCTCATCAACATCGGAGCGGGCAGAAAGATAATCCACCGCGGCGCTGAAGTCTTCGGTATTGATATCCGGCGAGGCAACGTGACGCGGTGTGCCGCCGGATTCTCCCGTGAATGACGGGTCAAACGCCAAAGTGATGAACCCGCGTTCGGCCAATGTTTGTGCGTAAAGCCCCGAAACTTGCTCCTTAACCGCTCCGAATGGCCCACTGACAGCGATGGCTGCAAGTTTGCCTTCAGCTTTATTTTTCGGGGTATATAAATCTCCTGTCAGTTCAATACCATAACGATTTTTGAAAGTTACTTTTTGAACATCAACTTTATCGCTTTTTTTGAAAACTTTATCCCACTTTGCGGTTGAGGCGGCGGATGTTGCCGAATCTGGTGCAACACAGATAAAGCTGATGGCTGCTGCCCCTAATACGCATAATTTTCTCATATTCATATTGCTCTCCTAAAAATTGTTTACAAGGAGATGATAATTTTTAGAGGTAACTCTAAGTCAATGTGGAAAATTTATTTATTCACAGATGCTATGTATGCCGCTTTTGAGATTTTTGCAATTATTTCGGCATTTGTGTCATCTGTTTCATACGAATCGGTTATGAGTACGGCTAAATAATAAATTTTATTACCGTCTTTAATAATTGCTATATCATTATCGGCGATTTTTTTATTCTTCAGCCGCGAAGACGAACCGGTTTTATGAGCAACACAGACTGTTTGCGGCAGATATTTTTTTATCTTATCTTCACCGGTATTGGTTTGGAACATTATGTCAATAAGTTCTTTATGTAGAATCGGGACAAACAATTCATTATTATTTATTTTCTTTAACAACAAGATTAAATCTTCCAGT
This sequence comes from uncultured Alphaproteobacteria bacterium, assembly GCA_910580155.1. Lineage (GTDB taxonomy): Bacteria > Pseudomonadota > Alphaproteobacteria > RF32 > CAG-239 > CAG-267. Next base: position 3,375 of record CAJTWX010000084.1, on the reverse strand, counting down.
GTGGCGGTGTTTTGATATTGCGACATTTTATCTTTTTGCATTTGGCCTTCGGTAACTTTTATGGTGGTGTTTTTCAGACCGATACGTTGCACATATTCCTGTACTGCAGCAATTCCTCCTGCTTTTTCAATCAGAATATCACAAGCATTATTATCGCTTTCGGCCAGCATATAATACAGAAGGTCGCGAAGTTTGATATTAAATCCGGTTTGAGGATATTTTTTTAACATCGGTGTCCAAGTGTTTATATCTAATTCCTCTGCTGAAATTTTTATATTTTGCTCAAGGTTTAATTCGCCTTTATTGACCTTATCCATTATTGCGGCGGCAATATGAAGCTTAAATACGCTCATTAACGGATAGATGCGTGAGCTGTTTTCCCAATAAGTCATATCATCTGCAATAGCAATTCCGATATCTGCTTTTTTGTGTTTTATTTCGTTTACAAACGGTGATGTTTGAGTGCAGGCCAAAAGAGTTGAAACGATTATAATCTGAAGTAAAAAACGCATTCTTGCACCTGATAAAATAAAAGCGCCCTTTGTTTTTCAAAGAACGCTTTTTGATGGCTCCGACTATCTGATTCGAACAGATGACCGATCGGTTAACAGCCGATTGCTCTACCGCTGAGCTAAGTCGGAATAAACCTTATTGGAGGCCGGTACCGGAATTGAACCGATGTACAAGGATTTGCAGTCCTCTGCATGAGCCACTCTGCCAACCGGCCAACTCAACGTACCAACGTCACCGTGGTGAGTTGTATATATACATAAAAAAATTTGAACGTCAATACATTTTTTTTAAAATTGTGAAAAAAAATTTTTGTTGTGCATATCTTGGGAAATGATTATATTTAATTACAGGATTTGCTAATGTTTCGCCTATATGAAATTTGGAGATTTTAGATGAGAATTGCAATTGCTTCTGACCACGCCGGACTGGAAATGAAAAACTTTATCGGCGATGTTTTGAAAGAAAAAAAGATTGAAGTGCTTGATTTGGGGACTAATGACACCGCATCTGTTGACTACCCTCATTTTGCCGATAAGGTAGCGAAAGCTGTGCTTGACAATAACGCTGATTTAGGTGTTTTAGTCTGCGGTACGGGAATCGGCATTTCCATCCGCGCAAACCGGCATAAAGGTATTCGCGCCGCCCTGCTCTATTCTGATGAAACTGCTGAAATGGTAAAAAAACATAATAATGCCAATATCATTGTTTTTGGCGGGCGGACTATGACGAAAGTTGATGTTGCCAAACGTATTGACATTTTTTTAAATACGGAATTTGAGGGCGGACGCCACCAAAAAAGAATCGATTTGTTAGATATGTAGTGAGGAAAAAATGCACAACGAAACTTTGAAAGATTTTGATAAAGATATTTATGCGGCGATTGAAGAAGAATTGAAACGCCAACAAGACAATGTGGAACTGATTGCCTCCGAAAATATCGTTTCAAAAGCGGTTTTGCAGGCACAAGGGTCGATTTTGACAAATAAATATGCTGAAGGGTATCCGAGCAAGCGTTACTATGGCGGATGTGAATTTGTTGATAAAATTGAACAGCTTGCAATTGACCGGATGAAACAGCTTTTCAACGCACAGTTTGCGAATGTGCAACCCCACTCCGGTTCACAGGCCAATATGGCTGTTTACGGCGCGCTGCTTAAACCGGGGGATACAATCCTCGGGATGAGCCTTGATGCCGGAGGGCATTTAACACACGGTGCGAGAGTTTCGGTGTCGGGAAAATGGTTTAATGCCATTCAATACGGCGTTATGGAAGAATCGGGATTGATTGATTATGAACAAGTCAAGAGCCTTGCAATGAATCATAGACCGAAGCTGATTATTGCCGGATGTTCGTCTTATCCGCGACAGATTGACTTTGTGAAATTCCGCGCGATTGCTAATGAATGCGGAGCAATGCTGATGGTTGATATGGCGCATTTTGCAGGGTTGGTGGCAAGCGGACTTTATCCGAATCCGCTAAATTTTGCCGATGTGGTGACGACAACAACACATAAGACTTTGCGCGGTCCGCGCGGCGGGGCGATTTTGACTAACAATGCGGAAATTGCCAAGAAAATCAATTCTTCAATTTTTCCAGGGATGCAGGGCGGACCATTAGAGCACGTTATTGCCGCAAAAGCTGTTTGTTTTAAAGAGGCTTTAAGCGACGAGTTCAAAAATTACTCCGCACAAGTAATTAAAAATGCAAAAGTGTTAGGTGAAACATTAGAAAAGCGCGGTTTAAACCTTGTAACCGGCGGAACGGATACGCATTTATTACTCGTAGATTTGTCACCTAAAGGGATTAACGGCAAAGAGCTGACGGAAATGCTTGAAAAAGTCAACATTACGGCTAATAAAAATGCCATTCCTTTTGACCCGCTGCCGCCAACGGTGACTTCCGGTATTCGTTTAGGTACGCCTGCCGGAACGACACGCGGTTTTACCGAAAAAGAGTTTGAACTGATTGGCAATGCGATTGCCGATGTGGTGGATGCAATTGTGTCCGGCGATACGGAAACAGTTTTGCCGATGGTGAAAGAACGCATCCTTGCCTTAACGGCGGCTTTTCCGATTTATCAAGATTAAAGCTTATGCGTTGAGGCTAAGGTTCGCAGATGGATTTTAGCCTCTCTTGAGACGCGAAACGACTCGCATATTTTACTGATTGATTTACGGAAAACAAAATCTTCAAGCGGTGTATTGAATAAAAATGCTTCTGTTTCGACGGGAAATTTGACGTACGCTACAGACAAGAACCACGCTACGGCCATTTTATCGTAATAGCCGGTGTATTTTTGTTTTGCGATGAGAGAAAAGAGTTCATCCAGATATCCGGCGGAGATAAAATAGCTTAAAGCCAAAACATAAAAAAAGCGGACTTGGTATTCTTGTCCAGATGCCAATAAGGGTTTAAATGTCTTAAAAAATAACTGCGGTGATTTTTTGACTTCTTTTAAATCCGCACAAAAAATATCACACACGGCCCAATTATCAATATTGGGAACAAACTTTTTGATAAGCGGAATTTTATCCTCTTTCGGCATTTTTGCATTTGCCAATATCATTGCGTGGAGCATTTGCTCTTCCTGATACATTATTTCCTGCGGAGGGATATTCAAATACGCTTCACCCCTCCCCTCTTTGAGTATCGTTTTAGCATAACGGCGCAATACAGGTATCCGCACGCCTAATAGTTTCGTTTCCGGCGGCAGCAGTTTGGCAGAAAATGCACGGTATTTTTCGTCTGCATTGTTTTGCAACCACTTTAAAATTTCAGTATGCATTACGCTCGATATCTTTTAAGTAGGTTATCGTTTCTTCTTCCAACTTTGATGCGGCGGCTTCATCACGCGCATACAA
>CAJTWX010000083.1 GCA_910580155.1 uncultured Alphaproteobacteria bacterium | reverse complement strand
GGCGATGTGCGGTCATATAATGCATATGCAATGAATGGCGGAAAATCTTATGGAGATATTACAATTTACGGTGATGGTGATATTTACGGTATTAGCGGATATGTGGCAGCGACGAATGCTGTTTCGCCTTTCTTTGGCAGTGAAGTTGTTGGCAATATCAATCTGTATCAGCAGGGAAATAAAGATGTTTACGGAATGGCTGTGAGCAAGGATGATATTCCGGGAGCCGGGGCGGGAGATAATAATTTGGCCAGCTGGTTTGCGTTTAATGCATATTCTTCAGGCGGGGATACAGTTACCGGAAATATCAATATCCGCAATGACGGTGATGGCAATGCTTATGGAATGTATGGCGGACAGCAGCTGTTTAACGCTATGACATATGGCGGTGTAAATGAAGAAACCGGTAAACCTAATGGAATTGCTAAAGGGTATATCAATATTTTAAACAAAGGTAATGGCGATAGTTTTGGTATGTATCTGCCTGATGAGGATGAAGATGGCATTATCGGCAATATTAACTCAAACGGTTCGGAATCTGTTGTTTCGATTGTTAATCTTGGCAGCGGTACAGCAACCGGTTTACGGGGCGGACGGAAGACGACTATTATCAATTCAGGAAAGATTGATATTAACAATTTGGGCTATGGTACGGCAATCGGTATCTACGGGGAACGGGATTCGATTATAGAAAACAGCGGTGTAATCAATATTCACCGTGATACCTATACAGATAGTGAAACCGGAATTAAGTATAATCCTTTAAGCACTAAAGGAGGTGTCGCTTACGGTATTTATGCGGAAAGTGGTGCCCGTGTTGTCAATACCGGCGATATTACCATTACCGGAGCCGGAGCCGGCAAAGGAATTCATCTTGAAGACGGGGCTACTCTTGAAAATTCGGGGAATGTCAGATTTAACGGAGAGGAGCAGAACCCAGCAGAGAATACGGGAGTTCCCAGTATGGTTAATTTGAATGAAATAGGCGGAGAGATTATCTTAGGCAAAGGCGGACATTTCTTTGCAGATGAACTGCGCGGCGATATGGGAGTTTCTGAAAAGGTCGTGCTGGGCAGTTTTGAAAATGAATATGTGGTTGACAGCGCATTGCATTCCGATAATATCAGCGGGCTGAATGTTTATTCCAAATCGGCAATGTTTGAAGCTGATACGAGGGCTAATGATAATGGTGGTGCTGATGTGGTACTTTCCCGTAAAAACTTAAATACCTTACTGACAGATAGAAATTTGGGTGAGTTTTTTGAGGACAATTATGAGCAGAAGAACGGAGCTGCTGTTTATGATGTTTTGAAGAAAGCAGAAAGCGAAAGTGCGTTAAACCGGCAAGCGGCAAATCTGAGTGGTGCGGATGTTTTGCCGAATTTTAGGCGCGAAAATGCATTGGTTTACCGTCATTTGAGCAAGCAGTTTGACGATAATCTGTTTAACAGGTCGGATGAAAATTATATTGGCGGGTATAAATATATTGATGTTTCGATGGATAAGGACGGCACATTAACCGGTAGTGACGGAAAAGTAAATGCCGCTTATGGTATGCTTAAAGGAAAAACAGATAGTGGTGTTGTGTATGGTTTGGGGGCAACGATTGCTAACTTGAAGAGCGATTATGATAACGGGGCAAATCGCAAAAGCAATATCTTCGGCCTGTGGGCACCGGTCGGGTATGATTTTAATAACGGCACGCAATGGTATTCTAAGTTTTATGCCGGTTATGCGGACGGATCATATGACCGTAAGACGGAATTGGGCAAATTTTCGGCGGATGTGACAGAATATCAATACGGTATCAGCAACGAGCTGCGACATAAGATGAATTTGGGGAACGGCTTTAGTTTTCAGCCTTTGGCAGAACTTAATCTGTTAGGAATTTATCAAGACGGAGCAAAAGAAGGAAAGGCTCTCGGGGCACTTCAACTTGACAGCGGTAACAGCTTGTCATTAGAAGGCGGGCTTGGCGCATATCTTAGCAAAGAGATGATTTTTGACAATGACAACAAGCTGGGAATTCAAATCGGCGGAGTTTATTATGTTGAATTCTTAGACCCTGATGATGGTGTTGATGCGAGAATGCAAGGAATGAACGGAAAATTCCGGCTGAAAAATAAGGCTCAAGATGACCGTGCAGTCTTTTCGCTCAGGGCAGACTATACCTATAAAGATTTGATGCTTTATGCGGTTATAGAACAAGAAACAGGCGGGAACAAGGCTTTTTCGATTGATACCGGCGTACAATACAAATTTTAACTTGAGTCTTCAAAAAAAATGATGTATTCCGTCAATAGAATAATGTTTTAATCTTCTTTTGAGGGATATTATGGAAAAGTTTGTTAATTATGTGCGTAACGGCAAAGGCATTGGTTTGCTGTTTATGCTTGCTGCTTCGGTTGTGGTTACAATTGTTATGCTGTTGGTAGCGAAAAATTTTTATGGCGAAATGCGTCCGCAGGCTTTAATAGTTGCAAATGACTTTTTACCGATTACCGTTAAAGGCGGGCAGATTGTTGCGCCGGCGGATACATATAAACGTGTTGATTTGAAGTTTGGTAACACCGGAACAAAGAAAGATAATTTTTCGATTGTATTAAACACGCGTGAAACAGCGTCAAGCCTGCCGAGAGGGGCGCAAGGGCTGTATATTTACAAAGATATGATATACGCGGCTACTCCGGGGCAAATCCGCAGCTATGAATTGCAAGACGGTTTTTGGGATAAGGACAGTTTTGAAAAGCTGCTTGATTCTATTACGGGAATTGTATCTGGTGTTATCGGAGTTGTTTTAATCGGTATATTATTTATTGTTTGCTTATTTAAAACCTTTGTAGCGGCTGTATTAGGGTTTTTAGCTGCAAAAGTTTTGAACAGGGCCAAGCAGTTTGATATGCAGGCGTTAATGCGTTTTTGTGCGGTGTTTATTTCTGCATTTGAGATATTGCGCTGGGGTGGAACACTGCTTGGGATATCCTTTACAGGTTTTCAGATTTTCTGGGTGGTTGTTTTGTTGGAAATTTTTTACATTCTGATGGAAAAACCGAGTGAAGAATAATCAAAGTCCCCCGCTTATCGGGGGATTTTTTATGATGTGGTCAAAATATCTTTTTGCTTGAATATATTATGCGGTGTCTTTAAAATCTTAAAAAAAGTAATTTGAGGATTATCCGATGAAATATTTGCCGTTTTGTGTTTTGATGGGGTGTGTCTTGTGTGTTTGTCCGGCGTGGAGCGAATATACATATAAGGAAGACGATACCCGATTTATGAACGGTACTTTGTATGATGTTAATGGTGATCCCGTAACGGGAATATATGAGGAATTTCACGAAAATAATGTTAAAAAAAGCCGTATGCCATATGCTAACGGGGTGTTAAACGGGTTAGGAACGCTTTATGATGAACGGGGTGTGAAATCTGCAGATATGCCGTTTGTGGATGGCAGAGCCGAGGGGGTTGCGTTAGTGTATTATGCTGATGGGGCGCTGAAAGAGAAAATTCCTTATAAAAACGGCAAGATTAACGGGATTATGCGGACGTATTATTCAAATGGCAATCTGAAGAGCAAAGTTACTTTTGACAACGATGTTCCAAACGGTGAGGCTAAGGAATATTATGAAGATGGCAAACTTAAAGAGACTTTTGACTATGCAGATGGTAAAAAGCAAGGGAATGCTACGGTTTATTTTTATGACGGCAATGTTGCGGAGAATGTGAAATATAATAACGGAGAGGTAACCGGCGAGAGAATTGTTTATTACAAAAGCGGTCACCCTAAGTCACGCATTCAATATGCAGAAGGCAAAAAGAACGGCACAATGCAGAATTTTTTTGAAGGTGGCGGATTAGAGGCTTCCGTGCCGTATGTTAACGATGTTATTGAGGGCGAGGGACGTTTTTATCAGGAAGACGGCACTTTGGTTTTGACCGTTACTTATCAGAACAATGTGCGTAACGGGATTGCTAAGGCATATCATCCTAACGGCAAAGCAAAAATTGCGGTTAATTATCAGAATGACGTGAAGAACGGGGTGGAAACGGAATATTTTGAGAGCGGAGCGGTTAAAACAGAGATGCCGTATATTGAGGGTGTGATTAACGGTATCGGGCGAGAATATGATGAAATGGCCGGATTACTGACCGAGATGACATACGTTAATGCGGTTGCAAACGGAGCGGCAAAGTTTTATGAAGATGGTAAACTTGCAACTGAGGCAAATTATAAAAACGGCAAAAAGAACGGAATACAGAAAGATTATGATAAAACCGGTCGTCTTGTTTCGGAAAGCACATATTCTGATGATACGCTGAATGGCGAGTATAAAGAGTTTTACGACAGTGGCAAAATAAAATCTACAGCAGCATATGTTAACGGCGTGTTGGAGGGATTATCGCTGATATATGATGAAGACGGTAATTTGTCATACGAAGTTCCATATGTGAATAACCGTAAAGACGGCAAGGTCAAACGCTATTATCCGACCGGTGAGCTGATGGGGGAGGTAACCTACGAAAAGGGGCAGAAACACGGTATGCTGGATGCGTATAATCTGGATGGTTCGCTGATGGCAAAAGTATTGTTTAACAAAGATGTGGCGATTAAAGGCTATAGCCTTGACCACGGTAAACGCCCGTTGTTGATGACGCCTGAAGAGCTGCGGCTGATTAATGAAGCGTATTGATATAAAACTCTCTTTTTGACATAACAGAGTATTGACAATATTTAAATTGGGTGATAGCGTTGCCGCGTTTTTAAATATTACTATAACTAAATTTGTTATTATGTTAAAAAGGATTGTTAAAAAAACATCCCCTCTTTCCGTACGTTGGTCTGATGCTGTTACTGCCGGTCCTGTGTTAAGCGTTTCACAATTGCAAACGTTATGGGCTGATGGCAACAAAGATATGGTCAGAAATTATGTGGAAAGTCATTCTTTAGGGTCGGCAATGCAGATATGGCTTATGCGTACGCGAGATACGGAGCTGATTTTGGCTTATTTGGCGAGTCATAAAAACTCCGGATTGTTTGAAGACGCAGAGGAGCTTTTGATGTCTTTAAACAATAATAAGCTTAGAAAAGCTTATTTGGAGCAATGGCATTTAAGGCAGAGCAGCCTTTTGCGGCTTTTTGCCGAAAAAGAATTTGCATTGCTTAGCAGATATGTTGCTAAACATCCCGAGGAGAGCTTTTCGCGCACAGCGTTGTTTCTTATGTTTGAAACAGGAGATATAAAGCTTATCCGCCAATATCTGCGCATACATCCGTCTCTTGGGGAAGATGGCCGTTATGCGGAAAAGTTAAAGGAATTTGGCCTGATAAGTCCGATTTTGACGGGACGTTAAAAAAGCACGCTCTTTAAAGAGCGTGCTTTTTACTTATCTGCGACCGAGGGATTTGATTTCAAACCCCAGCTCTTTAGCTTGTTTTATATCAAACATATTGCGAAAATCGGCAATCTGCGGACGTTTCATTAAAGTTTTGATTTGGGAAAGCTCTAAAGTTTTAAACTCTTGCCAATCAGTCAAGACGGCTAAGACATCTGTGCCGCCGATAGCCTCGTAAGCCGAATTGCAATAGGTTATCATATTGCCTAAAATGGCTTTGGTGTTTGGCATTGCTTCGGGGTCGTAGAGTTTGATATTAACATCGTGGGCGAGCATTATTTCGATAATCTGCAGTGCCGGAGATTCACGGCAGTCGTCTGTTCCGCCTTTGAATGCGCTGCCTAAAACGGCGATGGTCGGGTTTTTGATATCTGCAACCATATCTAAAATGCGCTTTGCCATATTGATTTTGCGCCGTTCGTTACTTTTTATCGTGGTTTCGATCAAAGATAAATCACCGCCGTTAAACTTGCCCATATATGCCATTGCGTTTGTGTCTTTAGGGAAGCAAA
>CAJTWX010000082.1:5047-5906 GCA_910580155.1 uncultured Alphaproteobacteria bacterium | reverse complement strand
AAATTTATCTCCCGACCCCAAGAAATCAAACTTGAAGAATTAGTAAAATAGGAAACATCATCCCCCTCCTCCCCCTCAAAGGGGAGGCTGGAGGGAGTGACAAATCAAAGCTAAAGCCACTCAGCGCTTTCCTCAAACCTTCGCCATATACAAAAAAAGCGCCCCAAAGGAGCGCCTTTCGCATAAAGCCCGACAGCCTATGCATCCTTTTTCGGTCTTCCGCGTTTTTTTGGGGCTTCATCCACATTTTCTTTAGCCGGACGACCGCGCTTTTTCGGAGCATCTGCAACAGCCTTGGCCGCTTTACTCTTACCGCCTTTTTTGCGTTTAGCCTTGTTTTCCTTCAATTCAGCCTGCTGCTGAGAAATCAACATAGCCTTTTCCAAATCCTTCTCAGAGCAAAGCCCAACCGCCATCGGGTTCACCGGACGCAGGTTAGCCATATTGCTGTGTGTCCCCTCGCGAATAGACGCAATCGTCGGCTTGGTTGTACCAATAAGCTTACAAATCTGCGAATCAATAACTTCCGGACAATTCCGGATAATCCACAAAACAGCATTCGGCTTTTCCGCACGTTGTGTCGGCGACAAAACTTTCTTTGCTTTGGCGTTTCTTTCCTTAACATTCTTCTCCAAAGGCGTTGCAACCAACACAGCCTTTTCATCCGCCTCGCAGCGTTTAATCTCTTCCATAGACAACTGCCCGTTGGAAACAGGGCTTACGCCCAAAATATTATACGCAATATCGCCGTCCGCAATCGCCTGAATTTCCAATTCGTGCAATTCGCAAAAATCAGCAATCTGCTTAAATGTCAGCGTTGTGTTTTCAACCAGCCAAACCGCCGTTGCTTTCGGCATCA
>CAJTWX010000082.1:0-5037 GCA_910580155.1 uncultured Alphaproteobacteria bacterium | reverse complement strand
AAGGTGCTGTCATTGTCTTTATCCTTTCTTTTTAAATCAAAACCTTAAATTTTGTTCTACCATAAAACTTTTTTCGACAAGATACAAGCGGATATTCGCGTTTTCTACACAAACTTTGCATTTGAGCTTAAACGATAAATAAAAACCTGTATTTTCATACAGGCTTTTATCAAAATCCGTTCTTCCCTCAGGAATTAGTTTGAAGACTTCAAACCAAACTTAGCAAATTTGCTGTTAAACTTGCCAACCTGACCGCCGGAATCCACCATACGGTGAACACCTGTCCAAGCCGGATGAGATTTCGGGTCAATTTCCAAAGTCATCTTATCGCCGGCTTTGCCCCAAGTCGAATGAACTGTTTGAACTGTACCATCGGTCATTACATATGTAATTTCGTGATAGTCAGGGTGAATACCTTTTTTCATTATTATCTCCAAAAACTAAACTTCACAAAAAAATTTACACCTCTTATACACTGCACTTTTATAGATTGCAAGCATAATTTTGCAAATTTTTAAATTTATTTTAAAACTTTAGCAATTTTCTGGCTCAGGTTAAAGCTTACCGCCATCAAATTACCCGAATTCAACACCATCGGCAAGTCTTCTGTACGGGTATCAGCCTGCTCCATATCCAGCGCCATACCGCCCGCTTCCTTAACGAGCAACAGCCCCGCTGCCATACTGGCCAACATCGTTTCCGGCGCGATAACAGCATCAAGCTTACCCGCTGCAACATATGCCAAATCCAGAGCCACGGCTCCGCTGACACGTACATCGCGGCATAATGCTAACGTATTATTGATAATCTTTGCAGACTGCTCAACATCACCGGCATTCGGCTTAACCGCCACCAATGCACCGTCAAGCTCCTGCTTGGAGGCAACACGCAAACGCTCGTGGCTTCTGAATCCTTCTTTAAACGCGCCTTTGCCCTTTTCAGCAAAAAACAACTCGTCGCGCGCCGGATTATACACCACGCCGCACAAAATTGTCTGCCCGTTCATCAAAGCAGCAGAAATTGCAAATTCCGGATTGCCGTGCGCAAAGTTCGCCAAGCCTTCAATGCCCGAAATCAACAAATACATCCCGTTTTGCGAAACTTTCTCGTTTATAGCCACACACGGAATAGCCGGCAAAATCTTTGCAAACTCATTCTTTAAGCTCTTCTGAATTTTATCAAACGCAATACGCGTAAAATCCAGACTGCCTTTAACCGAATTTTGCAGACGTTCAATCTCACTAAAGTCACGGTTAAGATTAACAGACGCTTTCTTTACCGCCGTAACGATATTAGTGAGCATCGGAGAAATATATGCCATTATTTCGCTCTCTCAACATAGTTTGCTTCTTCAGTACCGACAACAATTTTCTCGCCGGTAGCAATAAACGGCGGCACGCCGATTCGCATTCCGTTGTCCAAAATCGCGGGTTTATAAGAAGAAGTCACTGTCTGACCTTTAATCACCGGCTCGGTTTCAACCACGGTGCAGATAACCTGCTGCGGCAGTTGCACGGAAATCGGTCTGTCATTAATGTGAGAAATACGCACCGTCATCCCTTCAACAAGGAACGGACGCGAGTCGCCCAAAATATCAGCTGGCATAGAGAACTGTTCAAATGTTTCTGATTCCATAAAGTTCAAACCCGTACCGTCTTCAAACAAAAACTGGCAGTCTTTGTCTTCCACCATCATTTTCTCAACAGTATCTTCGGTTCTAAAACGCTCATTGGTTTTTGTGCCTTCTTCAACGGCTTTCATCTCCACTTGCATAAACGCACCGCCTTTACCCGGTTTGATATGCTGCGCTTTTGTAATTGTCCACGGTTTGCCTTTATATTCAATAACCCAACCGATTCTGATTGCTCCGGCTAATTGTTTCATTTTATCTGTTCTCCATATTTACAATGTTAATATTATCATAGAAAAGTTTTTCTGCACCGCAATCTAGCCCCAAAATTTTTATTTTGCAACAAAAATCGTATTTTAGACAAAATTTTCTTGCCATTTAAAATAATCCCCCTATACTGACCATATCTTAAATACCTTTATGTCACACAATTAAACACAAACAATTATGACTGACCGAGAGTTTCTTATTTCGTTGTTAAAAAGCGAAATCAAGCTGTCCCGTGAAAAGCTGACAATGTTATTCCAACTGGAAAATGCCACCGAGCCAATCAAAGCGTATCTGAAAAGAAATGCGTTTGCTGCTTGGAGTAATGACATTCTTCTTATGTTTAACCGTCCCGATTCGCCGGAGCTTGTTTTGTTCTATGTCCAACAAGGATACAACATCACGCCCAACATCGAATACAAACTGTTTGAACTGCCGAACGCCGAGGAAATTTTGACAGCCTATGTTGTAAAAAATCAACTGTATAGCAATCTGGCACAACTCAAGTTATTTGCGTTCCCGAGCGCGCCGGAAATCCTCAGGCTTTATGTCGAAAACCGGCACGAGCTTAACCACAAAGCCCAGATTAAACTCTTTGACCTGCCAAATGCAAAGGAGCTGGTCAAACGCTACACGGCGCTAAACTTCAACCTCTGCAAAGAATTCCGCCGCCTCGCTTATAAAAGAGGCTGGCACAAAGACTGAAACTCCCCCTCACAAAAAGCGATTTCCTCGGAAATCGCTTTTTGTTATATAGACAAATTTCTCTTGCTTTTTATAAATTATATATATTCCGAGCGTAAAAAATAAAATTATGTCAAACCTATTAAACATCAGTTATTATGGCAACAAAGAAAAAAGACGTTTCCACAAAAGAGAAACAAAAGTTTAATTTTTTTGAACAACCCGATGCTCACGAGCTTCTCTTAGAGCGTGCAAAAAAGCAGCCGCTTGAGCTCAACACACAGCTTGAGGCCTTTTTCCGGCAGGAGGTAGAACTCAAAATCCTTGAGCTGCCCAATGCAGCAGAGATTCTTTTTGAGTATACCAATCACAGAACACTCTTTGCTGATACTTGGTGCAGAATATTTAGATATCCCTACGCAAAAAACTTCATTCTTGAATTTTACAAACGCCGCGGATATCTCGAAATTCACGCTTTAGACAGAGCCGGTCGGCTTGGCTGGATTTAAAAAATTTTGCTTGAAAAAAGGTGGTTCCCTCAACAGAACCACCTTTTTTCGTGCCAATCCCTACTCTTAAAATTTGCAATTCCCCCTCGCTTTTTAACTTGACTTTGCCCCCGCTTTCTCTATACTCCCTTCTGTCGGCAAAAATGCCGTCAGGGCTGTCAGAGGCTCTCACAATTTTATTCCTGATAAAAGTCAGGGAGCTTTTAGTTATATATTGAAGACTAAAAGAGTCATTAATTGTGTGATTTCTGAACTCCCTGGCGCTAGGTTATCTGGCGCCTTTTGTTTTAACATTAATAGGAGTTTTAAATTATGGAAAATCAGAAAGAAAGCATAGGACAATATTTGTATCGGAGGGTAACGCTTAAAATCGGGAAATTACTCTGTGAGGAACGAAAAGCGCGCGGGCTTACGGTTGTGCAGGTGGCTAAGTTGCTTGGCTTGCGCTCCAAATTTATTCGAAATGCAGAGTTTGGCGGAATTCAAATGAATTGGCTAACGGCGGGAATACTGTTGCAGTTTTATCAAAAACAGTTGACCGTATCGCTGATTGATGAGGAAGACAATCTGCAGAGATGATAACACAGTCAAAATATGCACGGTATAGCGTGAAAGATTGATAATGAAACCCGCTGTCTTCAGATGGCGGGGATTTTTCTCTATTTACGATTAAGCGCTCATACTTTTTACACAGATTAAAAAGTGAAAATTTGAGATGAATAGAAGTAAATGTCCTCCTAGGAGCATAAGCGTACATAAACCTACATAAACCAACCGACATCAGGCTTCTCCCGTACGGGTAGTACCATCCGCGAGCTAGTTCACAAAATTACACGTTTTTTATCACAAAGTCCGTCCGTAATTCCTGAACCGGTGCGCCCTCTTCCATTACCCACGCCGCAGATTGAATGAGGAAAAAGTCCGCGTACCAGTCTGTCAGCTCTTTAACGCCCTCAAAACCGTCTTTCCATACCTTGAAAATCACAAAATCCGGCTCTGCCTCGGAAACAAGCATACTCTCGTGCCGCCGGTTGCGGGTAAACAACCCGACAATGCCGCCTTTGCCCAACTCTTTGCGCACTGCTGCCAGTTTGTCTTTCACCTCTTCCGCTCCCAAATCCAAAATCACGCCATCCGCACCAAACGCCTTTGCTGCATTAACCGCATTATCGCCGTAAAACAACACTATCCGTTCTTCTTTTGCCGCCCTAGCAACAAACTTGCGGCAAAAATCTTCCCCGAACGCCGCATTCAGCACATAGCACTCTTCGCTCAAATTTTCCAAAATTGCACTGTCTTCCTCACCCACACGGATAATATTTTTTTGCATAAGTCGTTTTGCCCCTTGTCAATCAGATGTTTAAACTTTATAAAGAACAATAACACATTGTTTTTAGAAACGGAAGTCAAAAATGTCGGAAACCGCAAAATATCTGCCCAAAACCGCTGCCGCTCTTGCTAAACTGCAGGAATCCGCTGCTCTTTTGGAACAATCCGCAGACATTTCCGCCACTGAGCAGCAGCAACTCAAAGAAAAGCTTTCCGCACTGCGTGTGCAACTTGCCGACAAAGCCCAATGCATCGACAATATCATTAACACTCTAAACGGAGCAATCAAATAAATGGCACAGGTCGTGATTACAATTCAACGTCGCGAATACGCCATTTCTTGTGAAAACGGCGAAGAACTCCATATTATGAAACTCGGGCGTTTGCTTGATGAACGCGCCAAATCGCTCACCTCAGCCTTGGGACAGATAAACGAAAACCAGCTTTTGGCAATGGTCGGGCTTTTAATCGCTGACGAGCTGACCGAACTCAAAAAAGCCGCTCCGACGCCGGCAGCCGCCCCCGCGCCAACCGGCACCCCAACGCAAGACCTCGCCGCATTAGACGCCGAACTCGCCGAAAATATAGAATCTTTAACCCAAACAATAAAATCTGTTG
>CAJTWX010000081.1:455-5972 GCA_910580155.1 uncultured Alphaproteobacteria bacterium | reverse complement strand
GATATTGATGGGATTGTTTATAAAGTTAATGATTTGGAATTGCAGAAACGACTCGGCTTTTTGACCCGCACGCCGCGTTGGGCCGTGGCGCATAAATTTCCGGCAGAAAAAGCTATTACACGATTAAACAACATTCGCGTACAGGTAGGGCGCACCGGGGCATTGACTCCGGTTGCTGATTTAGAGCCGGTTAATGTGGGCGGTGTTATTGTATCGCACGCAACGTTGCATAATGAAGACGAGATTAAACGCAAGGATGTGCGAATCGGCGATATGGTGGTCGTTCAGCGTGCGGGAGATGTTATTCCGCAGATTATTGAGGTTTTGGTCGACAAACGGGATAATAATGCAAAGGAATTTCAATTTCCAGATATTTGTCCCGAGTGCGGCGCTCACGCTATTCGCGAAGAGGACGAGGCGGTGCGGCGGTGTACAGGAGGGCTTTCGTGCCCTGCACAGGCTGTTGAGCGGTTAAAACACTTTGTTTCGCGTGAGGCTTTTAATATTGAGGGACTTGGCGATAAGGTTATTGATGCGTTTTATCAGGAGGGGATTATTCAGACGCCTTATGATATTTTTACGCTTGAAGAACGCAACAAGCCGGCTGATTTGTTTTCAGAAACGCCATCTCTTAACTTGGAGAATCGCGAGGGCTGGGGCAAAAAGTCTGTCAGTAATTTGTTTGAGGCAATCCGTAAGGCGCGGCAAGTTACCTTGCAAAAGTTTATCTATTCACTAGGTATCCGGCAAGTCGGAACGGCAACAGCTTATCTTATCGCCAAACATTACCATACATTTGCTAACTTTATGAATGCAAAGGTCGGACAAGATTTAGAGTTGTTAGTCAGTATTGACGGAATCGGCGCGGCGATGGCAAAAGATATTGTCGAGTTTTTTAAGGAAGAGCATAACCTTGAGGTAATTGAAAATTTACTGAAAGTGATTGAGATAGAAGATTTTGAGCAGATTATCAATACCGAATCGGAATTATACGGCAAAACTGTGGTATTTACAGGAACCTTAACAAGCTTAACCCGCAGTGAGGCTAAGAGCAAAGCGCTGGCGATGGGCGCAAAGGTATCCGGCTCGGTTTCTGCCAATACGGACTATGTGATTGCAGGAGAAAATGCCGGTTCTAAACTCAAAAAAGCGCAGGAACTCGGCGTTAAGATTATCTCGGAAGATGAGTTTAATCAGATGTCTGCTTAATCTTGGGCTTGCGTTTATAAAAAATCTTATAAATACCGATAAAGACAACATTAAAATATACCGGAAAAACGGACATCAGATATATCAGCGTATTTAGGTGGAAAATCGTATCGATATAATACGATACCATAAACAGTGAACTCATCACGGCGGCACAGAAAACAAAATTCCAGTAATTGCCGTGCGTTTTTTTGTATGCGTCTATAATTGAGCGATTTTTGCCAATCAGTGAAGATATCCACGCCAAATAAGGGCGGCTTATCGTATAAGGCGAAAGTAACAGCATAAAAAGATAAAATAGTGTCTTTCCGAAAAGCGAATCGTAGCTTTGCAGTATGCCCATATATTGTTCAAAAAACTCCAGATATTTATCACGAAATCCCATAAACAACGGAACATACGGCAATATCACCACAATTAGATAGATACTGATGTTGATAAACATTATTTTACTGGCAGGAATAAGTCCGTTAAAAATACGGATTAAAGAAAAATACGGCGGATGCTGTTGGACATAGCGGATAAAAATACACCAGTAAACATAATAGGCAACAAGCCAGAGAATGCTTAACGAATTTGTCCATCCGTTTGGGATAAAGCTGAAAACAAATAAAAAAGTGAAGTTTGCCAAACACCATAAAATAAAAGTACGCCGAAAGAGCAGGACAAACTTTGCACTGCTCTTTAATACGGCGGATAACACAAAACTCCGCTTTTCTTTCAGTTTTATTTTAGACTTCGTCTTCTTCAAACTCTTCCCCTTCTTCTGTGGCGTTCGGGTCATAGTCTATACCTAATTTAGACAGAATATCCTCATTTTCATCGGCTCGCTGAGCAACAATCCAATCCGGCACCCACGGCGAATGCGGAATTTTAGATTGTGCAAGCATTTTCTTATCCAGATAAAAACGCGGGGCATCGGCCATAATCGGCGTTTCAATTGCACCTTGCATTAAGACAACCTGCTTTAACATTGGCAAGCTCAATAAATCGTTTGAACTGATGGCAGAAACACCTTGCAGCTGATAGCTCACATTTTTCGCAAACGGGTTAAACTCTTTGCTCATACTTCCTTCTTGTCGGGAGTATGAGGTCGTCTGCACGGTTTTATTACCAATCATTTTAGAAAAACGCTGTGCCGTTTGTTCGTTGTTTTGCGACAAAATAACTTTACAAGCGGTCGTAGAGATAACGGTTTCAAGGTCATCTTTACCATATTTACCGGAAATTTGGCCTAAATCTTGTCCGATAAGCAGGTATGACACTTTTTGGCCACGCCCGACCGCCGGCCCGTCAATCACCGCTTTCAGCTTTGGCATTTGCGGAAACTCATCGAGCACGAATAGAACAGGAAACGGCCCCATTTTACCGTCCGTCTTATTGACGAAGTTTGGCGGGTTAGAAATTAGATAAGCACTCATTAAATCGACAAACGTTGCACTAATCGGGTTTAAGGCTTGGGCGTCTGTTTGGTTTACGGACAGGTAAACGGAAATCGGTTTCCATTCGCCGGTGACAGGGTCTTTCATCCCGCGCAAGTCTTTAAACTTAAGGTCTGAGAAACTTGTTCTTGAAACCACCGCAGAGTTTTTGAAAATACCGATACCGGTCAAACCTGTTGACATAACCGAGCCGCGCTCTTTATCCGGCATTGCACTCAAAGCACTAAGCTCTGTCACGCATCGACGCGAATAACCATAGTTGTTTGCTTCTTCCACCGCGGCATCAAGCAAATCACGCATCGGATCGGCCATTGCTGCCATTTGGTCGCCTTCTTCAAGACGGCGTTTAATCTCGTTTGTCTGCTCAATCTGTGAGGTGGTAATCCACTCCAAAATCATTGCCATACAAGGCTCGTGGTTAATCCACTTTTCAGGCAGCAGATTCCACGTGCCGATGGGCAGGTAATTTTCAATAGTCAAGTTATCACTTTGCAAATCCTGAATTGCTCTGGCTGCATTAGCGCGCAAACCGCCAATACTCATATCTTCATAATATCTGGTAAGGTCTGCTTTGTCTTGAGCTGTCATTGAACCTTCATAGATTTTTTGAATAAACTTTTCGTTTGCCAGCGCCCGTTCGCACTTAGAGGCTACAAAGTGAATAAATCCGCAGAGCGCACTTCGACCGGTTTTTGACCAGTGCGGGTCTGCACCGCCTTTCGGATCTTCTACAAGCGTATTACACATTGAGTCGACATACAAATCGCGCTCAGGACCTGGGGCTGGTAATGCTCCGGGGGACAATGGATTCCAACTCGGATAATACTCTCCGGTTTCGGGATTATCTTCCTTACCCCAGTTAATCACAAACACAGGGCCTACTTTTGCTCTTGCACCGGTTGTACTGAAACACAGCTCAGGCTTAGGGTCGTTCACGATAATACTTAACCCTTCAGAGTTAAAAATTGTCGGGATAACCACACCAGCTGTTTTACCGGTACCCGGAGGAGCACAGCACAGGGTTGACAACGTCTCTTTTAACTTTAGCATCTTGCCTTCAAAACGGCCGACAACCTGACAAAAGCCGTCAAAACCAAGCAAAGGCATTCTTTCAATATCGCGCAACGTTGCAATATGCGCCGAACCGTGAATGTTTGATTGGAAGCGGTACGGACATTTGACTCCGCCGACCAGCAAAATGACTGGAAAAGAGATAAACGGCAATATCGGAATCCACTGCGTGAGGCGAAACGCACCGTTATAGTGATATATCTGCTTAAACCAGCGGACATAGCGGTCATATAAAAATCCGGGGTCACTGAACGACCGTTGCAAAAACTTACCGACAATATCCACGCTTTTTTTGGACACACCGTTTTGCATCAGAAAAGCTAACGGCTGAGCCAAATATGCCAAAGCAACAGTTACAACGATGGCAACCAAAAATGTTATGGTCATCCACCGTACGGCATTGTCATATTCTTCCCACTCTTTTCCTCTTTCTTTTGCCATTTTTCCCTCTAATATCTATAAAAATTACGCCAAGCTTCTGATAAGCTTTTTAAGTTTTTCCAAATTGCTGCCATCGGTCTTGCCGTCACAGTTATCTATGGTTTTGGAAAACAGTCTGATTTCTTTCGGGCTACCGCGGTTAATGCGTGTTACGTTTATGTTCATATTGCTCCAGATTTCAAACATATCTTCCGCATTGATAATGTTACCAGCCTGAATAATGACATACGTAATAATTTCATATTTCATATCTGTTACGGCTAGTTTGGTTTTGAGAATATCCCTTGCAACATCAACTTTGCGCACAGGTGAAATACGGTGGCTGCTCTCGGAGAACCATAACGGCTCTTCGTCATTAAATTTCTCTTCATCAGCCAGCCAATCACCAACTTCTTTATCAATTAAACATAAAATAAGCTGATTTTTGGAAACGGCGACATAATCAATTTTCGTATTTTTAATAATTGCAGACGGAATAACGTCATAGCCTTTTTGGTTTAACACATCCAACACAGGCGTATGCGATTCTTTTATTGGCGAAGGAACAGGCTGATTATCCGGTTTGGATTGTCTGGTTTTATTAGTTTGTTGCGGCCTGTCATTTTGGCGCGGCGAGTCATTTGACTTTTGTTTCGGCATTGAAACCTTTTCAGCTTTAGCTTCAATAACCGGCGGCTCGTCTGCAACTAATGCGGAAGGAATGGCCTCTTCAACGGCTGCAGATTTTTCTTTTTTCTCAAAATCAAAATCCAAATCAAAATCATCGTCATCAAAATTAAACAGTGCGTGGTCGATTGGAGCATCCGGATTCTTCTTGCCGGCTGTATACGGCGATGAAACTGTTCTTGACGGTGTCAGATTAGCGTTTACGTTTGATTGAAGCAGTGTTGCAGACGGTAACGGCGGACGTTTTAATGGCGCTTTCTTAATTATCGGTGTTTTCTTGACCGCTTTAACCTCTTCATTAATTGATTTTTTCTTTACTACCACTGGCGGTTTAGTTTTTAGGGTAAGCTTTCTATATAAATACAACGGGCTGAAAAAGACCTGCTTAAAGAATCTGTGCCATTTAACCAGACATAAGCCGACCCAGCCGGCTAACCATAGCGGGATTGAACTAACGATAATCAATAAAAAGCCTAATTCAGACCGGCTCATTGGCGCGCCGCTGTTCCATTTATAGCTTAATAAAGCCCAGTGTTCTTTGAAAAATATATCAAAATGCCAGTTAACCAACAAAACCACTCTTATTCCATCTATGAAGACAATGCTCCACAGACAGCCGATTAGAAGAGTTTTTAATATTATTAACAGTGGTTTCAAGTTATTCTCCGGTCTTTATTATTTTATTATA
>CAJTWX010000081.1:0-445 GCA_910580155.1 uncultured Alphaproteobacteria bacterium | reverse complement strand
GCCTATTGGTTAACAAGAGCTTATTCTTTTTCATTTTCCTCTATTTTTGCGGCAATTTGTTTTCTTATATTGGTTGACGTATGACCGCTGGTCGTATTTCCGTTTTGCTCTTTAATTTTATCGGTAATGATTTCATCAAGCGTTTTATCCTTTCCACCAATATTTTTCAGTGAAACGTGTTCAATTTCCATATTTTGCGGACGGGTCATCTTGCGATAAGACTTGTCGATTAACGATATTACGCTTTTCCAAAAGCCTTTTTTATATATTTTCCGGCTTATTGAAAGCCAAATTACCGGCAGCAACAATAATGCAACACCCAGACTACAATCACGGAAAGTATTAAAAACGCCGCCTTTTTCCCAATAATCATAAAGTACTTTATATGATTTTTGGTCAAGCAAATCAAAATTCCATAAAAATTTAAAAACAATTTGTCCGGCAT
>CAJTWX010000080.1 GCA_910580155.1 uncultured Alphaproteobacteria bacterium | reverse complement strand
GGGAGATTGTCACGGTGCCAGCGGCACTTGCATACCTTTGGCTGTGGCGGGGAGAGGGGGATTAGGATGGTTTGTTTTCCTCCTCACCTGTCCTCTCCCTCCGGGGGGAGGAGAAAGAGTGAGTGGCTTAATTTTTTTATGGAGTATGATATGTTTTTTGCTAAATCTAAACGGGAATTGAAGCTTTTGAAGGCGTTTCAGGGGCTGTTTTTGGACGGGGAAGGGAGGCTTAAGCCCGAGGGGGCTGTTGTGCTTGCGTTTTTGCGCGATGAGGCCGGAGCGCGAGGCGAACTCGGGCGGGGCGGTGTGCCGTATTTTTATGACGGGGCGAATCGCTTTGATGCGAATGCGGCGGCGTTTTTGTTAGGTAAGCGGCGGATGTTTGATCTGGTGGTGAAATATCTGGCACTTGATGAGCGCGAGGTGTTTCGCCTTGCTGCGGGCGAAAAGCGCAGTGAGGACGAGATTAAGGAAGAGATGGACGTTTAATTGGGGTTGTTTTTTCCGCTTGTTTGATAACGCTTTGAAAACTCGTGCAAATTTATTTTATTAGCAGGGGCTGAAAGTATTGACTTCGGTGTCAGGGCGGTGATATAAAGTTTGTATGATGGGGTTTTGGGCGTTTTAGCTGCGTTTGGCAGTTTTTATATTTTAACTTTATCACAGGTTTCCCTTATATATAAATAAAAGCGTTTGCATTTCATCGAGAGAATTATAAAGGGGTTTCAGGAATTCTAAAAGATGGGATTAAAGATATGAAAAATAATTTTATTGGTTCTTTTTATGGGGTATCGCATCCGCAACAGGGTAGTTGTGATAGATTTTTAAAAAAAGGAAAATAGATGGAAAGGCGGGGTGTGAGATTAGTTGGGAAACTCTTGGTTTTGGCGGGAGCATCGTTTTGGCTGGTGATTGTGGCGATGATTTATCGCGGAGCTGAAGCAGGGGAGTATTGGCTTTATCTGGCAGTCCGCTTGTTATTTGCGGCTTTTTTGTTTGGGGCGATGTTTGGCGCGGCGAAGTATCGGCTTTATCTGTGGGGGGGCGTGGTGCTTTCTGTTGGTTTGATTTGGCTGACGGAAGGATGGGTGCCTTCGGTGCAGAGGGAATTTATGAGGATGAGCTGTGGGGATATTGACCTGTTGTATGATGAAGTGACGGGGAAGTGTGTGGAGAGATGAGGTAGGGCTGAGGCTCTTGCAATGACTTGCGGGATTTTAAAGAGAGGGAGAAAACGGACGATTAATATTTTTGAGCGGGTGACGAGGTTGCCGGCTCTTTTTTTTAATTTCATTTTTTAAGGAAAATTGTGATGAGTATTTTTGATAAGCCGGAGGGGCAGACGACCTCCGATAACTTTGCTGCGTCTGGAATCGAGAAAGGCTTTTTGCGTACACAATCCGGTTGGGGAGAGCTAAACGACGATGAGAAAGGGTATCTCGGCAAGAAGGGGTTTAAAACTCCGGCCGAGCTATTGAAATCTTATCGTGAGCTGGAGCGCGGGTATTCCTCGCGTATGGCGCTGCCCAAGGACGGCGATAAAGAGGCTTTTGACAAACTTTATTCCCGTTTGGGAATGCCTCGGGACACGGACGGGTTTGATATTAAATTTGCCGATGAAGACAAGGAACTCGGCGAAGGTTTTAAACAGGCGTGTCTTAACAATAATATTTTGCCACAGGCGGCGAAAGGCTTGTATGAGTGGTTTGTGAAAAGCCGCGGCGAAATGGTGGAAAAATCTGATAAACAGTGGATGGAAAACTCGGCGCGCGAGATGGACGAACTTAAGGCAGAATGGGGGGCGAGAGCGCCTCGCAATCTGGAGTTTGCCAAGCGCGGGGTTCGGCTTTTTTCGGGCGATGATATTGATGTGGTTAATGACATTGAGGAAGCGCTTGGGACAAGGCGGATGATGGAAGTTTTCTGCAAGCTTGGTGAGGCTGTTTCGGAGGATAATCCGGTTTCGTTTGGCCGCGGGGCTAAGAATGACGAGCCTTTTGACGGGGTGGCATTTTTTCGAGAGATGTTCAACGTTTAGGATGGGGGACTCCCTTTTCTGTCCTCTCTCTCCAAGGTGATATAGTTGTGTGCTGTTGCACCGGTTTGTGGATTGCTTCGCACTTGTGGGCTTACGCTCGCTCGCAATGACGCGCGAGAAGAGGGGGAGGGGCTAGGCGTTGGATGTCTTATTGTGTTTTTTATCTTTAATTTTATTTTTGAAAGGAAATTTTTAATGTCTAATACATTAAAGGAAATTGCGATTTCTTTGTCTACGAAGCAGTCGCATTATGTGAACCATTTAACTGAAGAGTCTCCGATTTTGGACAATATGCGTTTTGAACCGTCTACACACGGGTTGTGGAATGCGTATGAAGAAGTGGCTTCTATTGACGGGCCGGCGTTTATTGATATTAACCAGCCGTTGCCGGAGATGAAAGTTGATTCTAATTTGAAAAAAATCGACCTCTCGATTTTGGGTGGCGAAATCTTTTTGCCGGAAGACAAAGGCTCGGTGGTTGGTGTTGCCGAATATTTTGACAAGAAGACCAATGTGCTCTTAAAACAGGCTGGTCAGACTGCGGAAAAGAAAATCATTTATGATAACTTTTTGCCTTATGCCATTGGTAACGGCAAGGCAGTGAGCGCGCTCGGGACGGAAAACTGCTATTCGATGGTGGCGGTACGTTTTATTGAGGGCGAAGTTACCGGTTTGTATTCCGACAAGGCGGCGCATTCGCACGGGATTATGGATTGCACTTCCCTTAACGGCGGATTGCTCTATAAAAACTCTAACGGCTTATTAGGTTATGGTGTGCGTATTAAAGGGTATATTGGTGTGCAGTTGGCTAATCCGGATGCCGTATCTGCTATTGTTAACATTACGCCGGATAAAATTCCGACGGCCGAACAGGTGGACAATATGCTTATCGACGCAAAGGCGACACCGGCTTCGACTTATATTTTCTGCCATCCGAAAGTATTGTCTTTCTTGAACAAATATAAAGGCAACGTGTTGCAGACGGCTAATGCGGAGATGGACGTTAACCGTAGTTTTGCGGCTTGGAACGGCATTCGTTTTATCACATCGTATAACTTCAAAAACGGTGCGGAAGAAGCGGTGACTTTGGCTTAATTTTGATTTTGGAGTATGTATGATGATGAATAACATTTTGAAAGTGTATGGCGAAGACTTGATTAACGGTGCGCTTAATGCGGCTGCGGTTGCTTCTGATAAGGCGGTGGCTGTGGGTGAAACGCAGGGGGCGCTTTGTGTGAATGTGTTTGCGAAAGGTGCGGTTTCTACTGCGGGTGCTGCGGTGGAGATTACCCTTAAAGACGGTGAGAGCGAAACAGGTTCTTTTGCCGAATTGCAGACGATTACTGTTGCCAGAGGCAAGACGTTTAAGGACGGCGAGTTGATGGCGACGGCGACATTGCCGGCGGGCACTAAGGCTTATGTGATGGCGAGTGCGGTTTCGGCGGCTGGGAACTCCGGTGAGATGCGCGTGACATTGGGCTATTTGGCTCGATAGGTGCTTGATGTTGTCACCCTCCCCCCCTCTCCTCTCAAGGGAGAGGGGGGAAGGATTAGTTGTTTTGTTTTTTTGATTTTGAAAAAGGAATTTTGGTATGAATGAATCGATGTATGAGTGTTGACGAATAAGACGGACAGGGAAGAGAAGATGAAAAAGCTGCATTCGCTGTTGGATAAGTACAATGACGATGTGGCGGCGCTTGAGGATGCGGCGGGAGCGGATGCGTTTGAGTATTTGTTTGCAAAGCCTTATTTGGATGAGGTGTTGGAAGAGAGGAGAGGGGATAGACAAAGGGAAAATACGAGAAAAAATAATATTTCTAAAAATGATTTAAGAAATATAGCCCGTGGTACTTTAGATAATCTTAATATTGGAGAAACGGCAGGTGAACTTTTGGCAGATACTGTGATTGCAAAAAAATATCACGACACAATGAAAAAAGTTGGTGACAAACTTGTTAAAAAATATGGCAAAAATATTGGTGCGGCTGATGGAATTGACAATTATTATCATTCGCTGTTACAGTGTGAATTAGCTAAAATTAGTCCTCAAAGTAAAAAAAATGGTATTCTGTTAGGCTATGCTAAAGAGTATTTTATGGATTATTTACCAAAACGTTTGAGAGGTCAAACACATAAAGAAATTATGGAAGACTCGGAAAAGGACTTGAAAAATAATGAATTGGGAAGTAAAGTAGGTTCGGATAATCTAGATAAAGCGTGTGAAATTTTACTAGATTATTTGCGAACGGAGAATATGAAAAATGAAAAAATCAGATGAAAGTAATTGGAAATATTTTTTTAAAACGATTGTATTTCCTAATTTTTTATTGATTGTTCTGGTATTGGGGATTGCTGTTGCTTATTTTTACTTTGTGGGGACGACGTGTATTGATAAATGCGTGGCTGAGGGTGAAAATATGGATTCCTGTATGGCAATTTGTGATTAATTGTTTATCTGATGGGAGGCGATGATGAATAGGCAGAGTTTTGTGTTGTGGGGCGGGTTTATTGTTGCCTCCGTTATTTTGGATGTTATCGGGTTTTATTTTTCGACAGTTGTCGGGACGGTGTTGTTCGGCGTGTGTTTGGCTGTGGCATTTTTGCTGGCTATGGGGCGGAATGTTGAAAGTTTGGATAAGCTGGAGGAAGAGCATCCGGCACTGGCGAAAGTGTTTGAGGTGGTCGGAAAAACGGATGTGATTTTTTCGATTTTGCTGTTGCCTTGGATTGCGCGGGCGTTTGCGATTTCGATGGGGTGGAACTGGAGTGGTGGCAGCGCCACGGGCAACATTGGGACGGAATATGCCGAGATGGTTGTGTATGTTATGGCGTTTGTTTGGGGCGTGTTGATTGCGTTTGCGCTCGGGCGTTGGGGGATGAAGAAGTTTTTGGGGCGGTGAAGATGAAAATGAAAAAATCAGGTAATATAAAGAATGTCCGAAAGTTATTGCGGACGGTGATTGTGTGGGTGTTGGCATTCATCGGGGTGTTTATGAGCGGGCTTATTTTGTATTTGCATTCGTTGGTGGAGTAAAGGGGAATGGATAGTGTTGAGAAAAAAAAGAGCCGGTGGGTGATTTTGGGGCGTATTGTATTATATTTTTTTGCGTTTCTCGGGTTTTTATATGTGCTTTTGTTTGGGCTTTATTGGTGGTTTTTTGTGCGGGCGTGTATGGTGGACTGTGTGAACGGTGGTCAGGATGAAGAGGTTTGCCGGATGGAAATTTGCGTCAATTAAGGGCTCTTTGATTATGTTTGGAACTCTGAAATTTTTGGTTTGTTTTGCTGGCGGTTTGTTGTTTTGCGGTGGGGCGAGGGCTTTGCCGCAAGACTGGAGGTGTGAGGCGATTGAGGTGGCGGAGGTTTCGCGGGCGGCGGATGTCGGCGGGTTTGTTCGCATTCAGTATGTCGGTGAGAAAGACGGCGTGCGGATGAAAGTTGAGTTTTTTGCTGATGAGGAGAACCCTGATAGGGCGGATTTGGAGTGTGGAAATTAGGGCTGCTATGGCGAGTTTGTTGATGTGGCAACAGGTGAGCGCGAGGAGATGAATTTTTATTGCTATGAGGGAGAAAACGAAGAGGGGAGGGTATCTTGCTATCCGGTTAACTGGCGGGTGTTGCGGCTTAATAAGGTGTCTGACAGGGGCTATGCGATGACGATGTGTGGCGGGGAGGTTTCGTATATGCTTAACCTTGAGGACTGCGACAAAGAGCAGTGCGTTTTGCGTTATAAGGGGGCTGATGGTGCTGTGCGGGAGGACAAGAAAAAGTGTGTGCCGGCGGGGGCTTTTATGCTGGCTATGGGGCGGAATGTGGAGAGTTTGGATAAGTTGGATGAAGAACATCCTAAGCTTGCGCGTGGGTTTGAGATGGTCGGTAAAGCGGATGTGATTTTTTCGATTTTGTTGTTGCCGTGGATTGTGCGGGCGTTTGTGATTTCGATGGGGTGGAACTGGGATTTTTTCAGTGAGGAATATGCAAAGTTTGCGGTGTTGGCGATGGCGTTGTATGCGACTGATGTGAAGAAGAGGGAGGATGAGTGTATGAGTTGGTGTGTGAGTGATGATGGCGCTAACTATAATGAATGTTTGCTTAGCGTGTGTGATTTTCCGATATGATTTTGGGGTAGGAGGTTTTAAAAGGATGGGGGGTGTCCTTGCCGATTGAGATTGCCGCGTCGCTTTGCTCCTCGCAATGACTCGCGGGAGAGGGGGGGGA
>CAJTWX010000079.1 GCA_910580155.1 uncultured Alphaproteobacteria bacterium | reverse complement strand
CCCTTTACGCCCAGTAATTCCGAACAACGCTTGCCCCCTTCGTATTACCGCGGCTGCTGGCACGAAGTTTGCCGGGGCTTCTTTAGATGTTACCGTCATCATCTTCACATCCGAAAGAGCTTTACAATTCGAAAACCTTCTTCACTCACGCGGCATGGCTGGGTCAGAGTTTCCTCCATTGCCCAATATTCCTCACTGCTGCCTCCCGTAGGAGTCTGGACCGTGTCTCAGTTCCAATGTGGCTGTTCGTCCTCTCAGACCAGCTATAGATCGTCGGCTTGGTAGGCCTTTACCCCACCAACTACCTAATCTTCCGCGGGCCAATCTTAAAGCGATAAATCTTTCCCCCTCAGGGATTATGCGGTATTAGCAGAAGTTTCCCTCTGTTGTCCCCCACTTCAAGGTATGTTCCCACGTGTTACTCACCAGTGCGCTACTCTCATTATGTGGTGCAAGCACCATACAAATCCCGTTCAACTTGCATGTGTTAAGCCTGCCGCCAGCGTTCGTTCTGAGCCAGGATCAAACTCTCATGTTAATTATGAGTTAGCCTCATCCTGTCTATTCTCAAAGTATTTATAGGTTCCTTGATATATAGACTTTATATATTTTTCATACATACTGCCTACATATCCTCTTTTTACTTCTTCACTATTTCTTATAACTACTCCCGCAGGAGCATCTCTTTTTTTTCAACCCGCAGAGCCTTATCAAGTTTTTCGTAACTCGCTCGTCCCTGCCGGTGAAACGTCTTATAGGACACTCATTCCGCAAAGTCAATAACTTTTTTTCACTTTTTTAAACTTTTTTAGCTCAAAAATCTCAAACTACTGTTTTATGGTGTTTCTTTTTTGCGTTAAGCCGTGTTATCAACCCAACGATAAGCACTATAACAATAAATTGCAGTGTTTGCAACCTCGCTTTTGGGCTACTATTACTAATATATCGGCCAGACTCCGGCTTATTTATATAGCCGTTTGGCTTCATATGCCAAACCAGTTGCCACTGACGACAGCTTTGCCGCTTCAGAAACCGCCGCGTTAGGAAAGATTCCTGTAAATATTCTCTTTATATATGGAATCGCTGTTGACCCGCCGGTTAAGATGACAATATCGATTTGTTCCGATAAAACATCCGCCTGCTTTATACAGCCTTGCAATACCGCCTTTATCTTATTTGCATTTGAAGCAATTGAAGCCTCAAAGTCACTTACTGTTACGGTTATTTCAGGCTTTGCCATTAGAAAGTCCAGCTTGGATTTTATCGTTTTTTGCTCTGTCAGCCATATCTTAGACTTTTCTATATTGTTTAAGAGCCTGTGCCCCAATTCTTTTTGGACTGTTTCATATAGATTTACCACTTTTTCCGGCTCTGCTGCATTTTTATAGATTTGTTCGACGCTCTTCTGTTCTTTATATGTATACAAAGTGTTGACCGAACTCCATTCGGAGAGCATTATATAAGGAGAAAGAGGAACAGGAAGGATTCTATTTGTATACGAATCCGGCTTTAATTGTGTTCCATAGCCGAATTGAGGCATAAAACAGTTGACTGACAAATCAAAATCAAAGTCATTTCCGCCAATTCTCATACCATCATTAGCTAAGATATCTGCCTGACGATTTTTATCCTGCCGCTTATTTCCTCCCAGCTTAATAATACTGAAATCTGATGTACCACCGCCTATATCAACAACACAGGCAAGTTTTCCGACTCCAAAGCAATTTCGTGCGAATAAGCTGCGGCCAAGGGTTCATAAAGAAAGTCCACGTTTATAAATCCTGCCCGCCTGGCAATTTTTTTTTAAAACCGATTCTGCTTTATCGTCTAACTCTGGTGCAAAATCCTGAAAATGTACTGGTCTACCCATCACAACATTTACAATCGGTTTTTGAATTTTATTTTCTGTAGTTTCTTTTAAATGTTTGATAAAAGCGAAGATTATATCTTCATAACTGATTAGTTTGCCATTTACATCCGTTCGAACATTCATCAAGTCTGTTCCGAGAATCCGCTTTATTGAGCGCATAAAACGCCCAAGGCCTCCGCTGATATATTCATTTATTGCGGAGTCGCCATATAAAATTCCAGATTTATCTTCAGGAAAGAACACTGCCGTCGGGATTGTATCTTTATTGCCGAATCGAATAAGTTCAGGTCTATTACCGCTCATAACTGAAACAGCAGAATTTGTTGTTCCAAAATCTATACCGCAAAAGTTCTCGTACATTTTTACCTCCTCAACTGTGGAAGACTACCAAAATGAATTATTTTTTCAAGAACTCTTTGAATTTATTTAAATTTTTTAACTTATTTTTAATTTTTGGCTTGAATAAGCCTTAAAAATGTGGTATATTAGCCTTAAATAAGAACAAGAATAACTCCTAAATATATATTCTACCTTAACAAACCCTTACATCGCCGCTGTCCCACCGGCGATGTTTTTGTTTGCATTCTCTAGGAAAAACCAGGTCACGCACTATATTATATATGAAGGAGGAAAATATGAGTATGTCACACACTATTTTTGCAGCCGGCTGCTTTTGGGGAATTCAGGCGGTGTTTGATGCGGTTCAAGGAGTCGTCGCGACAACTGCCGGCTACACCGGCGGACTATTACCGAATCCGTCATATGAGAATGTTTGCAGCGGCGATACCGGTCACGCCGAAGCTGTGCTTATTAACTATGACGACTCGATTATCAGCTTTGATGAACTGCTTAATATATATTTTGCGAATCATAATCCAACAACCTTAAACCGCCAAGGAGCAGATATCGGCACCCAATATCGCTCGGCTATCTTTTTTGCAAATGAAGAGCAGGAAGCCACGGCACTTCGCAAAATCCGTGAGTTAAACGACTCGGGCATTTATGTCGAACCGATTGTCACACAGGTTTTGCCGGAAATGATATTTTATCCGGCAGAAGAATACCACCAAAAATATTTGGCAAAACAAGGAAAAACCACTTGCTCGGCTAACCCCTCGGCAATGCCTATTACAGAAAAAGAATGGAAAGAGCGGCTTTCGCCAGAACAATATCGCATTTTACGACAAAAAGAAACCGAACGCCCCTATAGCGGTGCTTTACTGCATATTGATGAAGATGGTATTTTTGTTTGCGGAGCTTGCGGAAATCCGATTTTTATTTCAGATAACAAATTCGACTCCGGCAGCGGCTGGCCAAGTTTTGACGAAGCCATTGACGGCAGCGTTAAGCTTTCGCCTGATTTTAGTCATAATATGGTTCGCACCGAAGTCAGCTGCGCGCGTTGCGGATCTCACCTCGGACATCTGTTTAACGATGGCCCGACTCCTACAAAACAACGTTATTGCATCAATTCCGGTGCAATGCAATTTGAGCAAAAATAAAATATTGCATTTTTATATGAGTTCAGTAAGATGATTTTGTTTTTATAAATTTATTTAAATTATTGGGTTATGGAAAATACATTTTACTTTAACAAAGAATTATTGCCTTTTTATTTATGGGCATTTGGCGGAATATTACTTTGCACTTTTGCATTATTGAGAATCTATTCTTTTCGAAGAAAGCATAAAATAAATCTTTCTCCAAAAGATTCTCCGGTATGGTGTAAATATAAAGCCCTGCAGAACAAATTACTTTTCTGTATTGCCGGTTATATGTTTTGTGCCGTTCTTTTAATTGGCTTTACAATTAATAGTGTTCCGTTGTGCATCTACGGAAGCGGATTACTTATCTGTTTTCTGATAACATTTTCTAATTTTTTAAGAAAGTAATTTTAAAGCGCCGGCGTAACTGGCGCTTTTTGTTTGCAAACATATTTTTTTATTCCATTATACATTTATAACTTAATGGAGATAAAAAATGTGTGTTTTATTTATTCAATATCCAAAGTGTTCCACCTGCCAGAAGGCTAAGAAATGGCTGCTGGATAATCAGATTTGTTTTAATGACCGGAATATTGTTGAAGAAAATCCAACAGCAGAGGAACTAAACCTATGGTTAAAAATATCCGGCAAACCGCTTAAAAACTTTTTTAACACCAGCGGATTACTTTATAAATCAATGGACTTGAAAAACAAGCTCCCGCAGATGAACGAAGAGGAACAAACTCAGCTTTTAGCAAGCAATGGTATGTTGGTTAAGCGTCCGCTTATTGTTGGCGCAGATTTTATTCTTATCGGCGTTAAAGAAAATGAGTGGCAAAAAGCATTAGTCAAATAATGGTGCGCCTAATCTCATTTTACTTTTTTGCTGCTCAATAATTGTATTCAGATTTAATTTTCCGGTGCGTATCATTCCTCTTACCTGACAGCCAGCGACTAAGCTGGGATTAGCAAAAATCGACTCGACAGATAGCCTGCGAGGTGACCCTTCTAATTTTTGGTGAATACAACCCAAAAATCCATTTGCTATAAGCTCATAGGCCATTTCTTCGGTTATACCGCTTGAAGCGGCATATTTTCCGAGTGCATTAATAGCATCGGTTACGTTATTGCCGTGAATTGTTGAAAAGACCAAGTGTCCGGATGTGGCTGCACGCAGTAATTCAACAGCAGCTTCCGGTGTACGAATTTCTCCGACATAAATGTATTTAGGTTTTGAGCGTAGTGCAGATTTAATCCCTGCGCTCCATTGTCCTTCCGGCGGAACGGTTTGTTTGCATAGCCCCAAATCTCCTTTTATGGTTTGATAAACACCGTCAAGAGGCATTTCTATCGGGTCTTCAATCGTAAAAGCATACCCCCCCTCTAATTGTAAGTATTTTTTAATAAGCGATGCAATACTTGTGCTTTTGCCGCTGCCGGTTGCGCCGGTAAAAAGGATCAAACCAGTCTTTCCCGCTAATGATAAAAGCTGGCTATATACACCAGACGGCAACCCCAGGCGTTCAATATCAGGGATACTTTTCGGCATTTTGCGAACACAATATTGTTCCCCCTCCAAAGCAACAGTACGTTCTATACGATAATTTCCCTCTTTATAGCGTAACGAATAACTACTGTTTCTTCCATC
Source organism: uncultured Alphaproteobacteria bacterium (assembly GCA_910580155.1). Classification (GTDB taxonomy): domain Bacteria; phylum Pseudomonadota; class Alphaproteobacteria; order RF32; family CAG-239; genus CAG-267. The sequence continues at coordinate 1,392 of CAJTWX010000079.1, read as the reverse complement.
ATATTTACTAACGACTTCATTTACAAATTCTGATAAATCGGTATATGACGCAACCATTAGGCCGCTATTGCTTTTACCGCTCCAGACATAACAGCTTTTATCTGGCGTTATATATAAATCCGAAAAATTTGCATCATTTACTGATAATCGCAGTTCGTCAGCTTCTGCTTTTTTCGGAGCAACAACCGCCTCATTTTTCAAAAGCTCAGCACTGCTTAATGCCGAACTTCTGGCATTTGCATCACTGCGCTGCACGGCAGCTTTGCTTTCCGGTGCAGGTGTTTTGTTTTCACTTTTATCTTTATTAAATATTCCCATTGTTCCCTCTAATATATATTATTATTTTAATTTAGTCTGAATTATCTTGAGATTTAGTTAATTTTCAGATTGTTATTTCTATTTAGCTCTTAAGGACAATTTGTTATATTTTATGTTCATTAGAATAAAAATATAAAGGACTAAATATGAAAACTTATTTTTATATTCGGGTCAGTACCGAATTTCAAAATTGTTCCAACCAGCGTTTTGAACTGGAAACATATGCAAAAAAGCAAAACATAATCGCAGATGAATACATTGAAGAGCATATATCGTCCAAAAAACCTTTAACACAGAGAAAATTATATCGGTTATTAAAAAAGCTCAATAAAGGCGATATTATTATTGCCACGGAAATTTCACGTTTGGGACGCAATATGCTTGAAGTAATGGGAATTTTACAATTTTGCCTCGAGAAAGAGTGTGAAATTATTACTATTAAAGAAAATTATCATTTAGGTGCAGACATACAGTCAAAAGTGTTGGCATTTGCCTTCTCTTTAGCCAGCGAGATTGAACGGCAACTTATCTCCCAGCGCACTAAAGAATCCTTAAAACGATTAAAAAATGAGGGTAAACATTTAGGAAGGCCGTTTGGGGTTTCATACAGAAAGCTGCGAAAAAAACATAATAAGATTCGTGAACTATTAGAAAAAAAAGTATCCAAATCAGAAATAGCACGGCTTATGGGATGCACTTGGGCAACACTGCACAGATATATCAAAACATATATTATGGCGGATTAAGAATTATCCGAGCATACCCCAAATCCTCACGCCGCTTACCAATTGAAAAAGCCGCCCATAAAGGACGGCTTTTTAATTGGAGCGGGCAATGGGATTGGCTCCCTCAGGTCGCCGCACGGGCGCTCATCAGCTCCGCTGACCGGCATACTTCCGTCTGCCTTGAGCTGGTAGTCGGACCACTTTTTCGTGGGTCTGAATCCTCACGCCGCTTACCAATTGAAAAAGCCGCCCATAAAGGACGGCTTTTTAATTGGAGCGGGCAATGGGATTCGGACCCACGACATCAACCTTGGCAAGGTTGCGCTCTACCCCTGAGCTATACCCGCAT
>CAJTWX010000078.1 GCA_910580155.1 uncultured Alphaproteobacteria bacterium | reverse complement strand
CGGGAATATGGCTGTATCAAAATACACATTGCCGTTGGAAATGTAAGCAAACCCCTTTTCCTCAAGCGCTTTGACAAACTCTATCATATCGTTGATATGTTCGGTGGCGCGGCAGACAATCGTCGGGCGTCTTAACCCCAACGCCGCCGTGTGGCGGAAAAACGCATCTTCATACATACGGGCAATCTCAAGCACGCTTTTTTGCTCGCGCTCGGCAGCCAGCTCCATTTTATCCTCGCCCTCGTCGCCATCACTTGTCAGGTGCCCCACATCAGTTACATTCATAACGTGCTTAACCTTATAGCCGGCCAAACGCAGAGTATTGGCAAGCAAATCTTCAAAAATATAGGTACGCAGGTTACCGATGTGCGCATAATTATAAACCGTCGGGCCGCAGCAATACATTGTCACCTGTTTGTCTGAAAGCGGTTTGAACTCATCTTTATTGCGGGTTTTGGTGTTATATAAATAGACGCTCATTTTGGTTTTCCTTATCCTATATTAAAAAAAGAGGCAGTTTTGAAACTGCCCTTTATGTTCTATATGCTAAAACAACTCCGGCAGCGAAAGCTTTAAGAGGTCTTACAGCAACAGTTGTTTACAATAGCACGGAGCATAATTATCCTTTCTTGCATTACAGCTTATAATGTGGCGCGCTTTAAGCCGAATGTCAAGCGTTTATATCGTTTGTGCAAAAACTTTTTCCAGTTCCTGCAGTCCGTCATCATCTGTAAGATTGATTTTAAGCGCGGTGATGGTGATGTTTTTATCTATCTTTTCGTTATCGTCCGGATAGCACGTTTCTTCTTTTTCGGTATGCAATAAAAACTTCGCACATAAAAGGCTGTTTTCTACCGTTCCTTCCACAAAACGGCGCCGCCCCTGACGGCAGATTTCTATCCCCTGCAGCTCTTCTGTCGGAATATTCGGAAAATTGATATTAACCAGCGTATCAGCGCTGAATGTTCCCTGCCGGACTTTTTTGACAATTTCAATCAGATATTTCTCGGCAATCTGCCAGTTGACTTCCTCGCCTTTTTTCACAAACTGAGAAACGGCAATAGACGGAATGCCGTATAACACCCCCTCCATCGCTGCCCCGATTGTTCCCGAATAGGTCACGTCATCAGCAATATTGCGCCCGTTGTTGATACCCGAGATTATCAAATCCGGATAATTGCCGCGCATAATCATATTCAGCGCCACCCGCACACAATCACACGGCGTGCCGTCCACAGCATAATGGTAGCTGTCATACTGGAAAATATCATTCGGAAACTCGGCAATAGACGTATGCCCAAACATACTGCGCATTTTATCCGATGTCAACGAGTGCCCCGCCCCGCTTTTTTCATCCTTTGGCGCCACCACCAACACATTCGGGGTGATTTTGAGCAACAGATATTCCAACAGCTTTATGCCGTATGCATCAATCCCGTCATCATTGGTAATTAAAATCCGGCAGTTTTCGATGTTGGATTCGGGTTTGAAGTGCATAATACGTTCCTTTCAAACGCACTATAAGGAAAGATTTCGGAGATGTCCAGACTTTTTATTGCTGCGCCAGCTTTTTCAGATATTCAATCTGAATTTTAGCCAGTTCCTCAACCGACTGCAGAACCACATACTCGCCTTCAGCGTGCATCCCCTCGCCGGTACCCGAGTGCATAATCACCGTTGCGCCTTTTTCCGCAAACAGCCGTGCATCCGTCGCTCCACCGATTTGCACAAATTTAATCCCGCGCCCCATCACTTTTTCCGCAAGCGCTTTATACGCCAAAATCTGCGGATTATCCTCGCGCATCACCACCGGCGTAGACACCGACACAATCTCATAACGCACACCGGTTTCACACGCCTTTTTAAGGTTTTCTTCCAGTCCGGCAACCGTCGAGTTTTCCGTTAAACGAAAATCCAGCAAAGCATACGCATTGCCCGAAATAATGTTAGACACCTCGCCGCCACCGATTTTTGCCGCGTGCATCGTATCAATCCACGTATTTTCAGGTTTGCCGCTGTTAATGTCAAAATACGGATAGTCTTTGCGCAGGTTCCCGAGCGTCCGCATTAACATCTCGTTTGCATCCAGCCCGTCCCAAGGCGTTGACCCGTGCGCCTGTTTTCCTTCGGCAAACAATTTCACAAACACCGGATTCTTGCATTTATTGATAATCTCGCCAATGTCGCCGCCGACATCATTATCAAGCACCACATCGGCGTTCAGTTCAGGATAACGCTCCAAAAACGCGTGCGTGCTCTTGCTCCCCTGCTCTTCATCCGTAGAAAGAATAACCGCAAATTTCACCGGCAATTTATGTTCCAGCACATAGTGCATTGAGTGCATCGCAACTGCCGCAAAAGACTTCATATCCAGTGTGCCGCGTCCATACATCTTGCCGTCTTTGATATAAGGGTTAAACATCTCCTCTGATGCTTTCACCACATCAATATGCCCTAAAACCAGCGCATTTTGCTGCATTTCATCATTATTGGCAATATAAATCACCGGACTTGCCTCTTCAAACCGCTCGATTTTCACCACAGCGTCCGTCCCGTCAAAACTTGCCTTAATATAGTCCAGACACGCATCAATCTCTGCCGCATTTCCCGTCTCGGTTTTAAAACGCACCAATTCTTCAATTGTTTTAATCAAATCCATCTCAATAATCCTTTCATCAAAATTTCCGCCATCATATTCCCCGTTTTATAAATAAACCTTTAAAAAAATATCCGCTTTTAATCTTTTTTTAACCCCCGCCTCCTAGACTGATAAAAAATAATCTAAAAAGAGGGAAAAATGCGCTCCATAGTTTTATCATTGCTCATCGCCGTATTTGCCGCAAATGCTAACGCCGCAATCATTGAACTGTCGCCCAAAGAAACGCGTTTTGTTGCAATGCGTGCCAACAAGGTAAACGCACGCTCCGGGCCGAATATGCGCTACCCGATTGAATGGATATACCAACAGCAAAACTATCCGGTCGAGATTATCGCCGAATATGAACAATGGCGCAAAATCCGCGACCACGAAGGAACCATCAGCTGGGTTATGAAAAACCTATTAACCAACGCCCGCTACGCGCTTGTCACCGAACCCGGAGAAAACAACGTTTACGATAAAGACAGCCTGAATTCAGACATTATTGCCCGCGCCGAAAACGGTGCCATCGGCAAAATCAAACGCTGCTCCCCTGCTTTCTGCCTCTTGGAGTTTGAAAACAATCTTGAGGGCTGGATGCAAAGAAGCGTTATCTATGGCGTTAAAAAGGACGAAGAAATAAAATAGCGCCGTCGGATTCCGAATCGCAAGCCATTCACAAAATAGACAAAAAATTAAGAATGTATTAACAAGATATTACCATTGGGTTAATATTGCACAAAGTGCGATTCGCTCCTTATATTTTTTAAATCTTTTAAATTCCTTATACAGACTCGCATTGCAGGCCTCTCACCCCTAAAATTAACCATTTATATACAAAAAAGTTCTTTACATTCCAAAGTCCCTGTGCTAAAAATCAAACAAGGTGTGTTAAAACGCCATTTTTGTGTATGCAGGACGCTGCATATCGACTAAAGGGAGAATTTATATGAAGAAAATAATAAGATGCTTAAGTATCAGTTTCGGATTAATTGCCGCATTATGCGCCGTATCGGTTAATGACGCACAGGCCGCTAGAGTACGCCTCACACCTGAGCACCTCTACCGTTGGGCACACGAAAACAACACCACGCGGTTAACCCAGTTTAAGCGCTACATAAATTTGATGGACCAGAATAAAAACACGGCGTTATGTCTGGCACAAAAAGCCAAAGATAAAAAAGCATACTCCCTTTTGCTTGATTACGGTGCAAGCACCAAAGCTCCCTGCCACGATGACAACGACCCGATTTGCGCTATTATAGCCGGTGAAAAGACTAAGCTCCACCCTGCCGGCTGGGCTTTGCTGGCTGCCGGTGCTGCCGCGGGCGCATATTTATTGCTTGACGATGATGACAAAAACAAATGCGATATCTCCCAATATCCGCTGCCCGAATGTCCGCCGCACGGCATCTGTAGTGAGTGCGAAGATAAAAAGAAATTAGAAGACTGCGAAGAAGGCTGGACACCCAATCACGATAAAACACAATGCGTTCCTGTTCCTTGTCCGGAAGATGAAACCCCAGGCGCCTGCCCCCAAAAACTCGGCCACGTCACCGAATCAATCGAGACCGGACACATCTCAGGTGACGAAAAATGTTATATCTGCAATTATAAATGTGATACTGCCGGCGGCTTTTATGACACCGATGACGCTTGCCGCACCCAATATGCCGGCTACACCTGTATTCCGCAACACGGATGTTTCATTAAAGGTTTCTGTGATATAACTCAGGGAAATTACGGCACCATTGAAGACTGCGAAGCTGCAAACCGCGGTTACACTTGTGCGCCAAGCGGGGTTGACGGCAGCTGCTGGACGAAAAGCATCGCTAAAACCTGCACCATACCGGCAGTTGAAACCGGCAAATGCACACAGCCTGCAACTGGTATTATCTTAACAGAAACGCCCAACGGCGAATACGCGGGTGAAAATATGTGCGTCAACTGCTCATATGCTTGCGATACAAACCTCGGCTGGACAGACACATGCCCTGCCGGCAAAGTCTGCACCACCGTAACCACTCCGGATGGCAAAGTTTGTAATTCCAACCCGCAATGCCCGACCGGACAAAGCTATCCCTCACAAGCTGCCTGCGAAGCAGCCAATTTGGGCTATGTATGCGTAGAAACAGCCCCCGGCTCCGGCTGCTGGGGAAAGGACGGCACAACACCCAAAGCTTGTATCACCCCTTACAGCACCGCATATCAAAGTGCTGCCGACTGTGGCGCACAAGGCGAAAACGGCTGGATATGGGAACAAGATACGACTGTTCCTTTTTCCGGAACACTCAAATGCGGAAAATGCACGGCAAAACTTTGCCCTACCGGAACAAGCACGGATTATAAAAACTCTGCAAACTGCCCGCAATTCTCAAACCTTACGGCATCTTCAAGCGGCCAAAGCAGTTATAACGGCAACGACCAGTGCTATAAATGCAATTACACCTGTAACGGCACCAACGCATACAGCAGCGAAGCAGTTTGCACCAACGGCGGCTTCACTTGCACACCCGAAACACAAAACGGCATTATCTGCTACAAACGTACCGGTTCTGAAAACTGCCCGACAGATTATCCCAACAGTACCCCGTGCGTAAAAGACAACACCAAATATGTCACCACCGAAACCTCAACAACCGTCGGCTTTGACACTTGTTATAAATGCGTATACGCTTGTAAAACAAACGAAACAACCTGCCCTGCCGGCAAAACCTGTATCGAAGTTACAACGCCCGATGGTTTAACCTGCTATCAAAACCCGCAGTGTCCGTCCGGCTATACATATACTTCTAAAACCCAATGCGAAACAGCCAACCCCGGTTACTATTGCGAAGAAAGCGCCTCCGGTTCCGGCTGCTGGCGAAAAGATAACGATAATATCAAACAGTGTACACCTCCTGCAGTAAAACAAGGAAGCTGTACCGCAGCAGACTCTTACCATACCTTAACGGAAACCGAAAATGGCGAGCAAAGCGGCGATACCCCGTGCGTTACCTGTACATATGGCTGCAAAACCGGCACGTACACCAGCCAGTCTGCGTGCACCACCGGCGGCTACACCTGTACGGAACACACACAGTCCGGCGTCTCTTGTTGGGAACGAACCGGCTCGGCGGGCTGCCCGACAGGCTACACGGCCGGCTTAAATAACTGTAATAATGAAGCTCACCCCGAAGGCTGGACTTACAGCTCGTCCGGAACCTCAGGCGGACAAACTTGCGGCAAATGTACCGCAAAAACCTGTCCGGCTCCGTCCAGCACCGATTACTCTAATGCAAATAATTGTGCGAAATACTCTTATTTACAAGCCAGCTCCATCGGAACAAACGACTACGCCGGTAATACTCGATGCTATAACTGCAGTTATCAGTGTAATGGCTCAAGCGCATTTACCTCCGAATCAGCCTGTCTGGCAGAAAACGTCGGCTATACCTGTACCCAGCAAACCCAAAACGGTATCACCTGCTGGATACAAGGCGGTGCTTCAGCCTGCCCGAACGGCTACAGCACCAGCTACCCGAACCTTAACTCTTGCGGAACTTCCGGCTCTAAAGGCTGGACGTGGACATCCTCCGGTACCTCCGGCGGACAAACCTGCGGTAAATGTACCGCCAAAACCTGCGTCGCTCCGGCAGTACAATCCTGCGCTGCGGCAGATAACTACCACACCGTAACCTCAACCAACAGCTCCACAAGCTACATCGGCGATACCCCGTGCGTTACCTGTACATATGGCTGCAAAACCGGCACGTACACC
>CAJTWX010000077.1 GCA_910580155.1 uncultured Alphaproteobacteria bacterium | reverse complement strand
AAAGATAAATCAACGCCGTTAAACTTGCCCATATATGCCATTGCGTTTGTGTCTTTAGGGAAGCAAAAACCGCCGTATCCGGGGCCGGGGACGAGGAATTTGGCGCCGATACGGCTGTCTAATCCCATTCCTTTGGCGACTTCGTAGATATCTGCGCCTGAGGTTTCGCAAAAGTCTGCCATTTCGTTAATATATTGTATTTTCATTGCTAAAAATGCGTTTGAGGCGTATTTGATGGTTTCGGAAGACTGGCGGGATACATAGAGAATCGTGCATTTGCTTTCAAACGGCTTATACAACTCGGCAATCAGATTGCGGGCGCGTTCGGAATTTGCTCCGACAATAATTCTGTCGGGATTGAAAAAGTCCTGTACGGCAAAGCCTTCGCGCAGGAATTCGGGTAGGGAGATGACATCAAAATCTGCAGTCGGGTTGGTACGACGGATGATGTTTTCGACTGCGTCGCCGGTGTTGACCGGAACGGTGGATTTGATGGCTACAACGGTGTAGCCGCTCAGATGTTTGGCAAGCTCTTCGGCAGCAGATTTGATGTATTTCATATCCGCTTCTTTGGTTATCGGGTTTGGCGGTGTGCCGACGGCAATCAGGATTAAGTCTGCATTGGGGATGCTTTCGGCAAAGGAAGTTGAAAAGGCGAGTTTGCCATTTTGCGTGTTTTTATCAAACAGTTCTTCCAGTCCTTCTTCAAAGATGGTGACTTTGCCGGATTTCAGAGTGTTGATTTTTTTCTCGTCTATATCAAGGCAGATGACATCATTGCCCAGTTCGGCAAGCCCGACACCGGTCGGAAGTCCGACATAGCCTGTGCCGATAACAGTTACTTTCATTGTAGTTCTCCAAGTTTATTTTATAACGATATGCTAGGAGATTTGTTGGCGATTTGCAAGGCTATTTTCGGTTTTGTTTATAATTCTGCGGTTGGGAAAGTTTCTTCTTTTTGTAGTTGCTAAAACTGATGCCAGCTAAAACCAGCAGGATGCCGTATATCTGATTGGCATAGATATGCTCGTTTAAGAGGAAATAGGCTTCAATGGTTGAAAATATCGGGGTCAGATAATAAGATATGCCGGTTTTGACCGTGCCGATGGCGGCGAGGGCTTTGTTCCACGCGATGTAGGCCAAGCCCGAATTAAATACACCCAATATCAATAAAATGAGAATGTCGGTTTTGGTGATTTTTGCGGGGATGTGTGTGGTAAAGTCGTATGCAGCAAGAGGTAAAAACATCAGTGCGGAGATACATATCATTAGAGAAAAAGCGGGGATTGCCGGTACATCAGGTGGAAGCATCTTTTGTGCAATGCCATAACCTGCAAAAAGTATGGCAGAAAACAACATCCACCAGTCGCCGGCTGATAAGGTGAAATTGCGGATATTTTTTAAATTGCCGTCCAAGATAACGATAACAACGCCGAAGACAGCAATAAGAATGCCAAGGATTTGAGGAAATCTTATTTTGTTATGAAGAAAAATTGCCGAGAAAATGATTAGAAATATCGGACTGGTGGCGTTTATCAGTGCCATATCGACAGCGTTTGCCGTATGTCCGGCGTAATAGACAAAGGTATTTTGAAAGCCTAGTCCGGTTAAGGTTAAGATGAGGATAATGAACCAGTGTTTAAGAAATGTTTTGCGATATATGATAATGCTTTTGAAGGTAAATGGTAAAAAAAGCAGTGCGGGAATACTCCAGCGAACAAAAGAGATTTCAAACGGCGTGAAAGTATTTGCCAAATATTTGGAGTAGATGACGTTAAAGCTCCAGAAAAAAATTGCGCTTATAGCATATAAATATCCGTTGAAGTTTTTTGTCATTGTGCTAAATATACCTTATATATGAATTTTTTCATAATATAATGGTTTGACAATATGATTCAAGGAGAGGTTTGTTGAAGAAGGCTTTAAGTTTATTGGCGGTGTTGTGTTTGTTTGGCATAAAAGCGAATGCAGCAGAAATCAGGGCGGAAAGTTTGGATTTAACTGCAGAGCAAAGTCAGAAACTTGCTGTAATGCAGGAACAGCTGAAGGCAGAAATCCAACCGATTTGGGAAGAAGTGGAAAGCGGCCGTAACCGGATTATTGAGATTGAAAAGCAATATTTTCAGGCTTTTTGGAATATGCTTTCCGAAGAGCAGAAACAAAAGTTTGCCGATTTGCAAAGATAAGCGGTGTTTTTTCTTGCGCAGGCAAAACAAAAAACGCGTTAGTGATTGTGTGAACATAAAAAAGCCCCGCTTGGTATCTGGCGGGGCTTTGATGTTGAAGAATTATTATTTTACTTCTTCAAAGTCAGCGTCTACGACATTGTCGTCTTTGGCGGTTTCTGCTTCCGGTGCGCCTTGTTCGGTACCCTGAGCAGCTGCGCCGGCGTCTGCGCCTTGCGCTTTATACATAGCTTCGCCGAGTTTCATTGAGGCCTGCATTAAAGCGTCAGTCTTTTCTTTGATAGCAGCAGCGTCTTCGCTTTCCATAACGCCTTTAAGGGCGGTAATGGCAGACTCAATCGCATCTTTATCTGCAGAAGAAATCTTGTCAGAATTTTCTTTCAAAGTTTTTTCTGTGGTATGGATTAAACCTTCGGCTTGGTTCTTTGCCTCTACCAATTCTTTTTTCTTCTTATCTGCTTCAGCGTTTGCTTCTGCGTCTTTAACCATCTTTTCGATGTCTGCATCTGACAGACCACCGGAAGCTTGAATGCGAATAGCTTGTTCTTTGTTTGTGGCCTTATCTTTTGCGGAAACGTTTACGATGCCGTTAGCGTCAATATCAAAGGTAACTTCAATCTGCGGCATACCGCGCGGTGCAGGTGGAATTCCTACTAAGTCAAATTGACCGAGCAATTTATTGTGGGCGGCAATTTCACGCTCACCTTGGAACACACGAATTGTTACGGCTGTTTGACCATCTTCTGCTGTTGAGAATACTTGAGATTTGCGTGTTGGAATTGTTGTGTTACGGTCAATCAAACGAGTGAACACACCACCTAAGGTTTCAATACCTAAAGACAATGGGGTTACGTCAAGCAAGAGAACGTCTTTAACATCGCCCATCAAAACGCCGCCTTGGATTGCTGCACCAACAGCCACAACTTCATCAGGGTTTACACCTTTGTGTGGTTCTTTGCCGAAGATTTCTTTAACCTTTTCCTGAACTTTCGGCATACGGGTCATACCGCCAACGAGGATAACTTCGCTGATGTCAGACGGGTTAACGCCGGCGTCAGCCATTGCTTTTTTACAAGGTTCGACGGTGCGTTCGATCAGATCTTCAACGATAGATTCCAGTTTGGCACGGGTTAATTTGATGTTCAGGTGCTTCGGAATCGGTGTGCCGGTGCTCATATCTGCAGTAATAAATGGCAGGTTGATTTCGGTTTGGGTTGCGGAAGAAAGCTCAATTTTAGCTTTTTCGGCTGCTTCTTTTAAGCGTTGCAGCGCCAAACGGTCTGCTTTAAGGTCTATGTTATTTTCTTTTTTGAATTCGTCAGCAAGATAGTTTACCAGACGCTGGTCAAAGTCTTCACCGCCGAGGAAAGTATCACCGTTTGTCGATTTAACTTCAAATACACCATCACCGATTTCCAAAATAGAAATATCAAATGTACCGCCGCCGAGGTCGTATACGGCGATAGTGCCGGTGGCTTTTTTATCCATACCATAAGCGAGGGCTGCCGCAGTCGGCTCGTTAATGATACGCAAAACTTCAAGGCCTGCAATCTTACCGGCGTCTTTGGTTGCCTGACGCTGTGAGTCATTAAAATATGCCGGAACGGTAATTACTGCTTTTTCAATCTTTTCGCCGAGATAGCTTTCTGCAAACTCTTTAATTTTTTGCAAAACGATGGCAGAGATTTGAGACGGCGCGTATTTTGTGCCTTTAACATCTACCCACGCATCGCCATTGTCGCCGGTAACAATTTTGAACGGAACAAGGTTTTTGTCTTTTTCAACTTCAGGCGAATCAAAACGGCGGCCGATTAAACGCTTGATGGCAAATAATGTGTTTTCCGGATTGGTAACGGCCTGACGTTTTGCCGGATAACCGACTAAGCGGTCTGTGTCCGTGAAGGCAACCATTGAAGGGGTTGTTCTTGCACCTTCGGAGTTTTCAAGCACTTTCGCCTCGCCACCTTCCATAATTGCAAAGCAGGAGTTGGTTGTACCCAAGTCGATACCTAATACTTTATTACTCATTTTATAAATCCTTTTTAATATTACAAAATCTTTCTGTTACCTTATATAGGGAGCAGATTTTGCTGCGGCAATAGTTTTGCTGAGAAAAATTGTTTTTTTTCAAAAAAAATATTTTGACAAAGTTATTGACAAAATAAAATATATAATTATAGTGTATACGATATTTTATTTTTATTAACTTAAATTTTTTTGTTTTATGGAACAAGTTTTGAATTATTTACCTTGGGTTGGCGTTGCTGCTCTGGTAATCGTGGTGGTTTGCATCATCAAATGGGTGCTTAATCTGCGCCGTGTTGTTAAACCCTCTGAAGTGCACGTTGTGCGCCGCGGAAAAGTGACGGAAATCTACGGTAACGTGAAACCGGTTGTTTCCGCTGCAGATGAAGATACGGGCGGGGGTGTTCCTCAGGCTGATGAATCGGCAGGAAACGTGTATTACCATATTCCGGCGTGGGTTCCCATCTGGGGTGTGGAAGTGCAGGTTTTGCCGCTGCATAACTTCTCGGTTGACCTTGACGGTTATGAGGCATACGACAAGGATAAGCTGCCGTTTGTGGTGGATGTGACCGCGTTCTTCCGTATTGCGGACTATCGTCAGGCCGCCTCGCGTATTGAAGATAACGATACGCTTGAAGAGCACCTGACCAAAATCGTTCAGGGTGCGGTTCGTACTATCCTCGCGCAGGATTTGCTTGAGGAAATTATGACATCCCGCTCAAAGTATGGTGAGCAGTTCACCCAAGAAGTTTTCGCAAACCTCAAGGAATGGGGTATTGTGCCGGTTAAGAGCGTTGAGCTTATGGATATCCGCGACAAAGATGGTGAGAAAGTCATCTCCAATATTATGGAGAAGAAAAAATCTGCCATTGATATGGAAAGCCGCAAGGAGGTCGCCAAAAACAAACAGGCGGCCGAAACTGCGGAACTGGAAGCCCTGCAGGCTGTTGAAGTTCGCCGCGAGGAAAAAGAACAGGCTGTGGGCGAACGTAAGGCCGAACGTGAGAAAGCTGTCGGTATTGCGGAAGAACAATCCAAGCAGCAGGTGCAGGAGCAAGCCAAGTTGACCAAAGAAAAGGAAATGGAGGTTCTCAAGGTGGCTACTCTTCAGCAGGCAGAGATTGATAAACAAAAAATTGTTATCGATGCCAATGCCAACAAAGAGAGCGAAACCATCAAGGCTGATGCTCAAGTTCTTGTTGCCGAACGCCGCAAAACCGAAGCCGAGCACACGGCGCAGGCTGAATATGTGAAGAAGACCAAGGAATCCGAAGCTCTGCTGGTTGCTGCGAAAAACGAGGCAACCGGTATTCAGGCCAAAGGTGAAGCCGAGGCTGTGGCTAAAGAAAAGGCAGGTCTTGCCGAAGTTCAGCCGCAAATTACCCTTGCCAAAGAAATCGGTGAGAATCAGGGATATCAAACCTATCTTATCGAAATCAAGAAGGTGGAAGCTCAGCAGGCTGTCGGTGTTGAACAGGCTAAGAACCTCGGCAATGCCCAAATCAAGATTATCGCTAATGCCGGCGCTGATATTGCTGGCGGCGTAAGCTCGGCGATGGATTTGTTTTCGGCTAAAGGCGGGCAGGCCCTCGGCAGTATGCTTGAGGCTCTTGCCGGAACAGAGGCCGGACAGCAGTTGTTAGGCAAAATCCTTCCTTCCGCTGATAAAAAGTAAAAACTATTTCCACTCTTAATGAAAGAGCGCTCCGTTTGGGGCGCTCTTTTGCTTTGCTTAAAATGCCGGTTTTCCTTTAGTGTTAAAATAACACATCAGCCCTTTTTGACATAGCTTTTTATATATCGGGCGGTTGAGTTTCAGGTTTTCAATCAGGGTTTTCGGGCAGCAGTCCGGACATATATTGGTTGTGGTTTCTTTGCCGTTTTTGATGGTTTTGACGACGGCGCTCGGCAGTTCGGATTTGCCGATACACGATGACAGATATACAAAACATTTGTCATTGTCTTTAAGGTAATCAATTGCCAGTTTGCGGGCAAAAAGATTTAAGGTCAGGTCGGCCTTGCTCGGGTCTTTGGTCCACGGCGAGCCGCCGCCGACGGGGCAGGCTGTAGAATAAAAATCGCACGCGAGTTTGCGGCCGGTGATGCCACAGTCGGCGATTGACGAATGGCAAGTGTAGGCGCCGGTACCGTTGATAATCAGCTTTTCGGGTGTTTGACTTAGCGTATCA
>CAJTWX010000076.1:5499-6573 GCA_910580155.1 uncultured Alphaproteobacteria bacterium | reverse complement strand
TATGTAAAAGTCTTGTTATTCAATCTGTTACAAAAATATTGCTTTTTTTATATTTGGTAATTAATATAAACTAAATTGGGTTTAGGGATGTTTTGGGAATTTCATTATGCGGACTATAGCTACACATACAGGTAAAATTTATGTCAACAAGGACAGGCGCTTAGAGTTTTTAACTGTTGGCGATTATGGAAAAGAGAATAATATTAAGGCCGATTTTCTTGGACTTTGTCAAGAAATTAACGGGGTTTTGCACCGTCCTGTCGATTTAACTAAAAAATGGGTGGCTACAATTAGCAGCCAAAAAGGATGCCCAATGAATTGTCAATTTTGTGATTGTCCTAAATATGGTTTTTACGGTAATGCAACGCTTGATGATTTGCGCTATCAAATTGAAACGATTTTACAAAATGAAGCGGTTAACCATACGGATCGCTTTAATGTTCATTTTGCCCGTATGGGCGAACCGACATTTAATCAAAATATTCTGGTTTTTGCACAAGATGAACTGAGAGTTTTGGTGGGAAAATATATAACCGCTAAAACCGTTCATCCGGTCGTTTCTACTATGCTTCCAAAGAAAAATACGCTTCTGGAAGAATTTGTTTTATCTTGGTGCAGAATAAAAAATCTGGATTATCAAGGCGAAGCAGGTTTGCAGTTTAGCATTAACTCAACCGATGACAAACAACGAAATTTTCAATTTAATAATAAAAGCTTGTCATTGACTGAAATCTCAGAATTGGCAGAAAAGCTGCCTATGCCGGTCGGGCGTAAATATACATTAAATTTTGCCGTAACAAAAGATACAATTTTAGACGCCAAAGTTCTGACGAATTTGTTTTCTTTGCAAAAATTTATTGTGAAAATTACGCCTATTCATGAAACACACTCAGCAATACAAAACGGGTTTGATGTTACAACAAGTTATGATGATTATGACGTCTATCGCCAGTTTGAAAGGCCTCTTGTTCAAATGGGATGGGATGTTATTGTTTTTGTTCCCAGTCGTGAAGAAGATCAAGACCGGATTACTTGCGGCAATGCATTGATTTCCGGTATGTAACATTATAATCC
>CAJTWX010000076.1:0-5489 GCA_910580155.1 uncultured Alphaproteobacteria bacterium | reverse complement strand
ACAATTAAGGGATCTTTTATGATTCATTTAAATGAGTTGCGGAGTGTTCTCTGCAATTAAAGCCGGAAACTAGCTCGCAAATTGTAAGTTAAGTATCACCAATGCAAACAGCAGGTACAAAAATGCCTGCTTTTTCTTTATTTTTCAAGTCTTGGATATTAATAGAAAGTACCATATAGGGTTTTGTTTAATGATGATTTTTTAATTTTGTGGAGGTGTTTTTTTGTCTAAATAATGATAATTACTTGTAGACTCTGGTCTGCTTTTGTGATATATTGTAACTATATTCCAGATTATTATAGATGCTTTATGAAATGTTTTCATTGTTTTATGGTTTTTGCCATTACGTTGAGGATATCACGCTTTGTAATGGTTTGGTTAAATTGAAATAATCACTAAAAAATTATAAAAATGAAAAAATTAAAAAAAGAAGAGGAATTTATGTTTATACTTAATTCCTCAAGAAATGAAAGAGATGAATACGTCAAGATATTTGGAATTTGTTCTCCAAATTTGCTTCGGCTTTTTAAAGAATATAGAGAAATTTTTAATTCTGTTATTTCTTTATGTAAAAAAATTTCAAATCCGGTTATTGAGTTGATGATTGAAAATGAAGAATATCTTGAAATTTTAATGACAAGATGTCTTTCAGAAGAAAATCAGCTGAAGTTTGTACAATACTGGCCTGAAAAAGTGTGTCAATATTTGGAAACTTTAGAAAAAGAACTAATGACGGACGTGGCGCATATTTATGTGAAGAGGCTCAAGATTTGTATGATCATTTTTGTGAAGAAACCCCTTCTTTGCCAAAATTAAAAATCCGTCTGGGGTATAAATCAGCCACATCTTCGCCATTTGCCGCACTGGCAGGGCTTCTCTGAAACGAAATTAGTTTCTAATTAAAATACCCTCAGTTTTTGAGGGTATTTTTTTGTTTTTACTTTCGACGTCTGGAAGATTTTTGAAATAAGATTGTCCATCTCAGGAGGTAAGTCAGCATTGCGCTCCAAAATGCCGCGGAAACCCAATCAATTTCTTGGAGTATTTTTTTATAGAAAACAGTTTCAAAGGACAACATAACGGTGGTTAAAAGCATCAGCCAAAAACCTTTGTTTATTTTTATTTGATTAGTTTTTTCAAGATTTAGCGCCAGTGATGCTAGGATAATTATTCCTAAACCAACATATTGTACAGGCTGCAGGATTTCTTTAACAATCATATATCCCCAAAACGGAATAAATATTTTTTCAAGAGAAAATAAGGCGGCAACAGTAGAGGTATCTGTTGTTTTCAGGGCTGTATAATAAGGAAAAAGATATCCGACATTTATTAGACCGATTAATATAACATAAGGTACAAAATTAATTGGAATTAGTTGAATTGGGGCGATAAAAAGTAATGCCATAGGGCCAAAAATATTAGTTATATTGGCGTAAAAAATAGTTGTTGTTGTCTTTTTAAACAAATTTCCGGATATGTAAGCGTCAAAAATGTTTGATAAAGAATGTGATGCCGGACTGATAAAAGCTGCTAATATTCCAATAAAATGCATTTTTTCCTCTTTGCGGTTTAGTTCTTAGATTTTTTATTATAAAACTCTTTAATTTTTGATAATTTTTGCAGCTAAATATACGTTTAGCTTTACTAATGACAGGCTGTTCTTTTTTGGGGTTGTTTTATCAGGCAAGATTTTCAGCGAGTTTGAGTTTTTTTTCATTGCGTTTGAAGGAAACCGTTTATTTAAAAGTCTTTACAATAGTGTTTATTTATTCTATATTTATGGCAAAATTAAGTAATTATGTGATGTTTAAATTATTATATTATGAAACAGAGTTTGAACAATAAAGATGTTATGCACGAAATGGGGCTCCCTTTTTATCCATTTGCAAAGTGGTATCATATTGAGGTTGATGTAACGGATTTGGATTATATTGTTAATGTTATCAAGAAAGATAAATGCTTTCATTTGATTCTTCAGGCTTATTTGATGGAAGATGAAATTGCTAATAAATTAGCAAGAGCATATGCACAGATAAATATTATCGTATTTTTTGATAAATTTTACAATGATGTCAATTGTCCGAGGGGCGTTCACCAGATTCTATTTGCTCTTTTGGGGGTGTATAGAAATTATGTTGTGGGAAAATTTCCAAACCTTTTATCAGAACGCTATCGTTATGTTGAAAGGTGGTTGGAAATGGCAACATAGTTAGTTGTCGGGAGTTAAGCTTTGTTAATAGCGGAGTTTTTTAACGTTAGGTTTGTAATAGCTTTATGAAAAAATCCCTCAATACATTTGTATTGAGGGATTTAATTTAGGTTGGGTGCTCGTTAATCTGTCAGCCATTTCCAGTATTTCTTGCAAATATTTTTCATATTTTTAAATATGAAAATAATCCCTTTAATAAGATAGAAACATATCGCAAGAATTACTGCTATTATTCCGCATACTATTCCTCCGAGTATTAAAGTCATAAACGGAATAAGCATAATAGGAACAGGAGGCAAGAAATATTCTGTACAAATAGTTCCTGACAAGATTATGGCAACGATGAGGAAACACGTCCAGAGAAAATCTTTATTTGCGGCTTTGAAACCGTGTTTGATAATTGTTATAATCTCTGGATATGCATTTGGCAGCATATTGCCAATTGCGGCAATTAAACAGACAACAGCTATGCTTATAGTGACGTTCATCCATAAAGCGGGCGGTTCTGCAAGTAGCGACTGCTGATAATACAATGAAAAAGAGGTACAGAGAAGTGACACTACACAGATACCTTGTATCAAAAGTTTAAAAGTGATGCGCCAAAATTTCTTTGAGACTTTTTTCTTCTTCAGCAGCTCCCAGCTAAGACCGACTGCCAGTGCGCAAATAATTGCGCAGGTTGCTAAAATTTTTTCCATAATTGTATTATATAGACATAATTTTTTAAATTCCGTCTATATAATAGGCCTGCTTTATTTAAAAAGCAAGGAAAAAATGAAGCGATATTACGATTGGCTATTTTTTTGTTTTTGGGACAAACGGCTAATTAAGCTTTTTTGAAAGATGTAATGGCTATCTTTTGCTATGTTCGGATTATCAGAAGGGCCACGTTCTTCATAAACTTTTTGATAGCCTTGTTTCGCGTAAAAATGCCAATGACAGCTGCTGTCCGTTAGGGCAAAGATTGATTTGCAGTTTTCTGAGCGGGCTTTTTTTTCTATTTTATCAAGTAGTTGTTTTCCTAATCCTGTGCCGTAATATTGTGGTGCAACGATTAAAATTGTGATTTCGGCATTTTGTGCTGCGGTGTGAATGTTGCCATAGCTAAATATTTTGTTATATCTTAATAGATTTTTCGGTCTTTTGGGAGGAGGAGTGCTAAAATAATTTTTCTAAGCAAGTTATAGTTTTTTTTCTTTATTGCCAAGGCTATAGCCGCAAAACCTATAGGGGATGTGTTGGTGGCTACTAAAATGTTTTCGGATTTTTCTAAGATGCATAGAATATATAAAAAAGTCCGGCAACGGATTTTCCCAGATTGCTCATATTTGGGCATTTTCCTAATGTCCATTTTTCCGTTAACATTTGGTTGAAAGCATAAAAATCGCGCAGACGCAAGTTGCGAAAAGTTATTGTTGTATCTATGTGTTTTAGACAGGGCTGCGTCATTGTAAATTACTCCTGTTACAAGGTAGTCTTATATTATTTAATATTTGGTAACCGGATGTTTGTTTTTTTAGCAGTAAATAAAATATCCTCTTTGTTTGGGGAGGATATTTTATCAGAGTTTTGAGAATTTTTGTGTTAATAATCGTTTGAGCTTTCGTCGATGAATCCGATGGTTTATGAAGGTAGAACTATTTTAGCACTGTTTCCAACTCTTTCAAACCGGCATTATCGCTTAAGTTTATGGTGAGGGCGGAGACGGTAATGCTTTGTTTTATTTCTTCATTGTCCGGCGGGAAGGTATTGGCTGTATCTTTTAGTTTGGTTATTGTATTCTTGTTTATACGGCTGTGCTCAATTGTTCCTTCCGTGAAGCGGCGGGTGCCGTGGCGGCAGACTTTGATACCTTTAAGCTCGGAAAAGGGAACATTGGGGAAGTTGATGTTTATCAGCGTGTCGGCGCTGTATGTGCCTCGGCAGATTTTTTGTAACAAGTCAGGCAGATATTTTTCGGCAATTTCCCAATTGACGTCAGTGGCACCGTCTACAAGCTGGGAAACGGCAATTGAGGGAATGCCGTGTAAGATGCCCTCAACGGCAACACCGATTGTGCCGGAATAGGTTATATCATCGGCAATATTGCGACCGTTGTTAATTCCGGAGATGACAATATCGGGCAGATTATCTTTCATTATCATATTTAAGGCGATACGCACACAATCTGTGGGGGTGCCGTCAACAGCATAATGTTTGTCTGATATTTGGATGATGTCATTCGGAAAGGCATCAACGGAACTGTGACCTTGCATACTACGGAGTTTATCTGAGGTTATGGCGTGGCTGGCACCGCTTTTTTCGCTTTTGGGGGCGACAACCCAAATGTCCGTTGTTAGGTTGGAAATTATCTTTTCAAGCAATTTGATGCCAAAAGCGTTTATGCCGTCGTCATTAGAGATTAACACACGACAGGCGTTCAAGTTAGTTAATGGTTTGAAGTGCATTTATTATCTATCCTTAAAGTTAGTGAACAAGGGAATGATTTTTGGGGTGTTGCGCAATATCTGATCTTTGTACAGTGTGGTTTTTGCATATTTTGAGAGGATGTTGCGCTCCTGATAATTCAAGCCGACTGTTAAAGCTGCCGTACTGATAATATTTAGCTCGTTTATTAGCCTTTCGAGTTCCGGCGGTGTGAGCGGGCGGCGCTCGTTTTGGCGCGCCAGTGTCGGGATATTGTGAATATCGCCTTTCGCAAATTCTTTGTTGTTTCGGTCAACAATGCGTAAGCTCATATTTGCACCACGGTCTATCATATCAATAATTTCGTGGATGTTATGCCGTGTGCCGGCTGAGATAACCCTGTGAACTTCGGGTTTAACCATCCGCGGAATTTCAGTGACTCTGCCGCCATTATTAAAATTAGTCATTCTTGCTTTGAAGTGGCGGGTGAAATTGCTTAAGTAACATAAACTTTCATTGGCTGCCGTATATGTTACACTAATATGGTAGCCGGATTCAAGGAACATTGCTCTTAAGGAATTTGTGTCTGATGCTTGGATGTCTAGTGCAGGAGCGCTTAAAAGAATGCTTTTTCCTTCTTGGGCGGCGCGGGCTAGAAGACCATCTTTAATACCTCCGGGGATTTGCCCGAAGTAGTCTGCAACCAGAGGGTTTTGGCGGCTGGTTTCAAGCACGCGGCTGTCATACGAACGGTAGTCGTCATAGTCTACTTTTAAAAGTTCACCAGAATATTTTGCCAAAAGCTCGTTTTCTACCAGAGTTTTGCCGACTCCGGGGTAGCCCATAACCAGTTCTACGCGTGGTTTGCCGTCTT
>CAJTWX010000075.1:5192-6615 GCA_910580155.1 uncultured Alphaproteobacteria bacterium | reverse complement strand
CGCCATGACGCACGGAAAGAGGGGGGAGGGAGGTTTGAGGTGGGGTTTGTCTTTTAGTCAGGGTGGCGAGCAGAGCCAGAAGGGTGAGGGTGGCGGTGGCGGCTTTGTAGCTTGCGGGGATGAAAGGGAGGGTGGCGGTGAATTGGCGGAAGAGGTCTTTTAAGACGAGTATCGTTTTGCTGCCCCATTCGGCTATCGGGGTGGTTTGGAGATTATAGTAGCTGCTGTTTATCGCGCCGGTGCGGGTGAGGTATATGAGGATGAGTTTATAGGCGATGAGGGCGATGAGGAGAGGCGGGAGGGTGGTTTTTAAGATGGATACGGGGGAGGATGGTTTTGCCTCGCAATGACTCGCGGGGGGAGTGTGCCCTTGAGGGTTGAGATTGCCACGGCAGCAAGCTGCCTCGCAATGACTAGGTAGGGGAAGGAGGGAGAGTAACAGGCGGGTGGCGAGAGCAGTGGCGATGAGGTTGATGACGGGAGGGTAGCCGCCTAATGCCAGAGTGAATAATATTGCAGACGTGAGGGTGTGTTTTATTGACAGGCCTTTTTCGGCGATGAGCAGGCCGCCGATAACGAAGGCGCTCCACGTTAGCACGGGAAGGATTAAAAATGCAAAGTACATAAACGACAATATGTATGGTGTGACGGCGCCGAAAAGGGCGAACAGGATGTATGCCTGTTTGTTATGCGGCAGCTGCCAGTAGCGGGCGAGCAGGGCTAAGCCTAAGCTGTAGCCGGCAAAGCCTGTCAGGTTGTTGACTATGGGCAGGATTTCGCCGCGGGTTAACAGATTTATGAGGATAAACTGTGTGAAACGGCCTTCAAACAAACCGGCAGTGAGCGGAACGCCGGATTTGACGTATTGCCAGTCGTGGTCGCCGAAGAGATAATGCGCGCTGTGAAAGAGAAACAGGATATTCAGCGCGGTGAATGCGGCAACAAAGGCGCTCCAGAACGGGCGGTCGGTATTTTTGAGCCGGTTGCTGAGGGTGTCTTTGAGCGAGAAATTCGCAATTTTGGTTATCAGGGCGGGCATAGGGTTCCTTTGCTGGTGTGTGTGGGCTTTTTTTAGCCTATCTAAGGGGGCGGGATTAGTCAACTTAGAAAAAAAATATGCACATTTTTGGGCATCTTATTGTTTTGACGTGATTAAAAAATAATATTAGCAGGGGCTGAAAGTATTGACATCTGTGACAGGGGGTGATATAGATTTGGGTAATATGGAAAAGTGGGTTTACGGCTTGCTTTTTTTAGTATCCTAAATGAATTAGAGTCTGCGTGGGGCAGGCTCTTTTTTTGTGGCTGCGGCGGGGAGCGGGTGGGGGCTTGGAGGGGGGGAGATTGCCGAAGGAGATTGCCACGGCAGCAAGCTGCCTCGCAATGACTCGCGAAAAAGGAAAGTCCTCGCAATGGCGTGTGA
>CAJTWX010000075.1:0-5092 GCA_910580155.1 uncultured Alphaproteobacteria bacterium | reverse complement strand
GACGAAGACTGAGCGGGCGATTGGTGCGGGGACAAGGGTGTTGTATGATATGGCGGTGTCTGGTGCAATTACTAATGTATTGGCAGATACCAAGTATGCAAAACAGGCATATGATCAATATCGTAATTATTATGAGGGTAGAAAATTAGGAAAAAGTTATGATAAATTGAGCCGGAATCCTTTTAAAGGAAAAGCTGAAGATGTGGTGGCAGTGATACGTCCGCGTGATCAAGCGGCACTTTATGTTCAGCGTGGATATGCCAAAGATAAAGATGGGCTTGTTGTGACGCAAGGGCGAACATTGAGGCCGGATACAATTAGTAATTTTGGGATGAATAAAATTATGCGAACACACGGTATGACGAAGTCGGAGGTACAAAGTTTACCAAGAATGGTACGGGAAAATAAGCCGGCAGAAGTTATGTCAACGGGGAGGAAGGTTTATCAAGTCAATGGAAGAAAAGGGGAGGATTATCGGATTGCAACATCACCAAAAACTATTAAAGGAAAAGAGAGACAAAATTTATCTACTTTTTATGAGAACGGTACTGAAAAAACATCTGTGAGCGAGGTTAATTGGACACCTTTGCCGAGAGTTTATAAAATCCCGTAATAAATAAGTGTGCCTTTAAATCCTATTACGAGCTAGCTCTCTATAATAGATACTGATTGGGCGATTACATGTTTCGTATCCAATAGTTAAAGGCACGTGGTTTATATAGGGTTTGTTTGAGTGGGTGTCAAGAGGCTTTTGTAACTTAGGGGGATTTTTTTAAGGTTGGGGAGAGGGGGCTGCCGGCGGCAGCTGCAACGATGTGGCTGCGGTGGGGAGAGAGTGTGTGCCGAGGGGGATTGCTTCGTCGCTAGCGCTCCTCGCAATGACGCACGAAAAAGGAAATCCCTCGCAATGACTTAGGGGGGACGCTTGGAGCGGAGAGGAGGATTTTATGGTTAGATGGTATGAGGTTTAGGATGGTTAGGAAAGTAAAGAAAAATTTAGCAGCGGAGATTGTGTTTGAGGCGGTGCGCGGCGGGTGTTCGCTTTATGCGGCGTGTGTGAAGGCGGGGGTGTCGACGAAGGAATTTTATGAGATTTTGGCAGGTGATGACGAGATGAAAGTGGCGTATCAGCTGGCGCTTTCGGACTATGCTGACCAATGTACGGACGATATTCGCTCTATTGCTGCGGGGCTTAAGGCGGGAGAGATTGACAACTCGACGGCGAAGCTTTTGATTGAAACGCATAAGTGGCTGGCGCAGAAGGCTTGTCCGGAGCCGTTTGGCGGGATGGACGGGCAGGCGCCGGATGGTGAGGGGCTGGCGGAGATTGTGGTGAAGTTTGTGTGAGGGGTATGCTCTTGGAGGGGGAGATTGCCACGTCGTGCGTTGCACTCCTCGCAATGACTATTAATAAAAGGGGCCTCGCAATGACGCACGGGAGAGAAGGCGCGCAATGGCGCGGGGGAGATGTTTT
This sequence comes from uncultured Alphaproteobacteria bacterium, assembly GCA_910580155.1. Taxonomy (GTDB): domain Bacteria; phylum Pseudomonadota; class Alphaproteobacteria; order RF32; family CAG-239; genus CAG-267. The sequence goes on along the minus strand of CAJTWX010000075.1, from coordinate 3,618 downwards.
TTTTGTTTTGGAGGTTTGTTTGAGATGATGAAGGTAGAATTGCCGCGGGTGTTTCAGGAGCTGTTGACGGCGAAGGTGCGGTATAAGATGTTTTATGGCGGTCGTGCCGGCGGGAAGTCGTTTGCGTTTGCGGATGCGCTTTTGACGTTGGCGACGTCGCGCAAGATGTTGATTGCCTGTGTGCGTGAGGTGCAGAGTTCGATTAAAGATTCGGTTTATAAACTTATTGCTGACAGGATTGCGTTTTACGGGCTTTCGGATTACCGGTTGTATGAGGACAGGATTGTGAACCTTAAGAATAAATCCAAATTTATTTTTAAGGGGATTATGGAGCATAATGCGCAGAACATAAAATCACTCGAGGGCGTGGATATTTGCTGGTGTGAGGAGGCGCAGAAAATATCTGCCCGCGCGTGGGAAGTGCTGGATCCGACTATTCGTAAAAACGGGGCGGAGATTTGGCTCTCCTTAAACCGCGAGGAAGAGGCTGACCCAGTGTGGAAGGCGCTGGCGATGCGGCCAGATGACGATGTGATTGTGCGCAAGGTTAACTATTATGACAATCCGTATTGTCCGGAGAATATGAAAAAGCTGGCGCTGAAGATGAAAGCCGAGAACTATGAGGAGTATCTGCACGTTTGGGAAGGGGAGCCGCGGCGGGAAGCGGGCAACCATCTTATCGGGCGGGAAGAGGTTTATCGCGCGATGGAGGCGAAAGTGGAGGTGTCGGTTTATTCGGCGCCGCTCTTGTTGGGTGTGGACGTGGCGCGGTTTGGCGATGACAAGACGGCGGTTTGTTTCCGGCGCGGGCGGCAGGTGTTTGACCTCAAGACCTTTCAAAAGCTTGATGTGGTGCAGGTGGCGCATTTGGTGGCGGGGATGATTGCGGAATATCAGCCGGCGAAAGTGTGTATTGATGTGGGCGGCTTGGGCGCGGGGGTGTATGACGTGCTTGTTTCCGAGGGATTTGGCGAGGTGGTGCTGGCGGTGAACTTTGGTGAAAAAGCAGAGAACCCCGAGCGCTATGTGAACCGGCGGGCGGAGATGTGGGCGAGAGTGGCGGAGTGGCTGAAGTCTGCGGCGCCGGTCAGTCTTCCGAAAGTTGAGGGGCTGGTGGAGGATTTGACTGCGCCGTTGAAGATGTTTGACTCTCTCGGGAGGTTGCAGCTGGAACCGAAAGCGGAGATTAAGAAAAGGCTCGGGCGGTCGACCGATGTGGCCGATGCGTTGGCAATGACGTTTGCGATTAAGAACGCGGAGTTTTTGCTCAATGTGTTGGGGGGAAACGGGGCGCGGGAGTTTGTGGACGACGGGGTGTATTTGTAGGGGGAAGGATGAGGTGTTGTCACTCCCTCTCGTCCTTTCCCTCTCCTTGGAGGGGAGGGGCGCTTGAGGTGAGAGGGGAGAAAGGGGCGTAATATAAAATATTATTTTGAATTGGTTTTAATATTTAATTTTGGAGAAAAATGATGAATTACGTGAAATTAGCTAAAGGTTTTGGTAATTTATTTGGAAGATATTTATCACCTTATTTAAAAAAACAAGGTGCAAAGCAGTTGGCATATAAAGAAATCAATGATGCGGTTGATGTTGAAGATTTTGTGCAGAAGTATATTATTGGTATTGAAGATGCGAATGGACCAGAGATTGAACTTGACAAAGAATTTGAGAGGCGTATGATACTTGAGTCAGAGAATATTGCGGAAGAAATTATGGATAAAGACGTTTCAGATTGGAGTGTTGATGATTTTAATTTTATACGCGGAACAATCGGATATCACAAAAATTGGGAACGGCGTCGGAAAGTTTTAGATTTTTTGAATTATAATAGGGTAGAAAGATGAAGGTTTTGCGGGGGATGTTTTGGGTTTTGGCGATGGTGGTGGTGTCCGGCGGGTTGGCTGTTGGGGCGGCGTATTGGCTGATGTTTTTTAAGGAAGATTCGGTTGCTGAAGCGACTCAGTTGACGCGAGAAGATTTGTTTTTCTTATTTCATCCGGTGTTTTTCCTCGCGGCGGTTAGTTGGGGGGGGACTGTGCGGCGGGTGCTGGTGCGGTTGGCGGCTGGTGGTTGGAAGAAGTATGTGGCGGCGGTGGCGTATTACCTGTTGTGGTGCGGGTTTTTCTTTTTTGTGGCAGTAAGTTTGTTTGCGGAGTAGGGTTATGTGGCGGAGAGTTTTAGCTTTTTTGGCGATGGGGACGGTGTTGCCGATGGTGGCGGCGCGGGCATTTTGGGGGACGTGGTATACGAATGCGAATACAGCGCTGTTTGGGGCGGTGTTTATTGGCGTGTATATAGTTTTTCTGCCGCTTTACCGGCGGTTGGTTGCGGTTGAGAGGCGGCGGTGGTGGAAGGAGCTGTTGGTGCTGATTTGGTTTTATCTTGCCATTATTGGGTTGGCGGCGTTTATTATTGTATTGTTTTAGTTTCTTTCATATTGGATTTTTTGAGGGCGCCTGAGGCGTCCTTTTTTGTTTTAATTTTTTATTTTAGGAGAAAAATGATGAGTTCTACTTTTAAAAAGCCGAAAGTGAAGGTTGTTCAGCCTGAGGAGGTTGTGCCTGAGATTGTGGATGACAGCGAGATTGTGCGCAATATGGAGAAAAGGCGCCAGAAGAAAATGGGGGCGTATTCGCAGTTTTTGTCGCACGATAACAGTTATGGGAAGAAGACGACGCTTGGAGGATAAGAGGAGGTGGGGGGATTGTTTTTAATTTTATTTTTTGGAGGTTTATAATATGGTTGGGCATATTAAGACAGATGAGAATCGGAAGCCGAAGGGAACTGTGGCGGAAGAGGTTTTGAAGAAATTTACGGTGATGAAAGCCGAACGGGCGAAGTGGGAGCCGATGTGGAATAAGGCTGCTGAGATGTGTTCGGTGGATTCCGAATTGTTTTCTACAGACAAGCGCGGGCGTGTGAAGCAGGCGGTGTTTGATACGACAGGACGCAATGCGCTTTCTTGCTTTGCGGCGAGTATGAAGTCGGTTATCGTGCCGACGACGTCGCGCTGGCACATGCTGAAACCGGTTGACCCGAAGCTTGATGACAATGAGGCGGTTAAGAAATATCTTGAAAATGCGACGGATGTGTTGTTTCGCGCACGTTATGCGGCGAATTCAAACTTTGCAACCGAGAGTGATGTGTTGTTTAGCCAGCTCGGGATTTACGGGCATTCGGTCTGGATGGTGGATGACGATATCGGGCGCGGGATTATTTATCGGGCGATTCCCGTTAAAGAGGCGTATATCAGGAAAAACGACCGCGGGCAGCTTGATGCGGTGTTTCGCGAGTATGAGCTTTCTGCTGCTGAGGCGGTGCGCAAGTTTGGCGGCAGGGTTTCGGAAGAAATCCGGCGGGCGGCGGATGTGCAGCCGATGCGCAGTTTTAAATTTTTGCACGCGGTGTTTGAACGCGAAGATTATGAAGCGAAACGAAAGGATTTTCGCGGGATGCGGTTTGCCAGTGTGCACATTGAGCTTTTATCCAAGCGCGTTATTCAGGAGGGCGGGTATCGGACTTGTCCGTATATGGCGCCGCGGTTTTTGGGTATTGCAGGAAGTTCTTATGGTGATAGTCCGGCGCTGCAGGCGTTTTATGATATGCTGACGGCAAACG
>CAJTWX010000074.1 GCA_910580155.1 uncultured Alphaproteobacteria bacterium | reverse complement strand
TTGAAGATTCTTACGGCTTTACCGGCAGCAACGTTCATTAAACCGTTTCCACCTTCCTGCGCAAATGACGCATCCGCAAAAACTACTGTAAACACTAATGCCAATGAGCACAGTATAAACATTTTCTTTAAATTTCTCATTTCAGTTCTCCTAAATTCATTACACACATTTACTATATCGTAATTTTTCAAAAAAATCAAGATTTTCAAGCTCTTTCCAAAATACATTAACCCATTGTTTTCATACATTTTCATTATCTTGTAACAAAAACTTCACAATCGTATTTGCACAGATTTTACCCCTAACACTGCCCCTATACGATTTTGTTGTTATTAGTTTATAAATATGCTTGCTAATGCGTTTGAATAATGTTTAAAATATGGTTAATATTTAATTTGTGGGATTTGAGGATTTATCCGCCTATGCAAGGTGTCAGGAGTTTTATATTAGGGTTTAGCCTTTCTTTAGCCAGTATGTCAGCATACGGGCAGTTATTTTATTCTTCTGTTCCCAACAAGTTTTTACAACCTTTAGACAAAGATATCCGAATAGATTTGTTTAAAGCAAAACCGGAAAATAGCAATACTGTTCCTGTCAATATTTTTGCCAATATACAAAAAACTTCCGTTTCCACCCAAAGCCAGCCAGTTGAAATACAGAAAATACAAACAGCTGAATCTTACATTAACGCACCCGAAGATGATGAAATTCTAAGCATCAATATTGACGGAATTATCCCTATTGAGTTTGACGATACCACCGACAGCGCCAAACAAGCGGAAATTATCCATCTTGATGACGAAGAAATTTCCGCAATGTTACCAACACAAATTAGTGATAGTAACGATTTTTCCGCAGACACCCCGTGGATTGTTGCCAAGGGCAGCAAACACATTAAAAACAAACAGCTTTTAGAAGACCTCAGCACCACAAAGGAACTCCCCAAGCTAGCAGACAATTTCATTTTGACACTAGAGAACAATGAGGAAACGTCATATAAAGTAGCCGAAAAAATCAAATCAAGTCTGCTTTTTCCAATCCCTTCAGAAATACTTAACGATGAAAACCTTGTCCCCACTTTTATTAAAAAGACAAAACAGACATCAACCTCTGCCCCAAAACAGCCGCCCCTTCAGAAAGCCGTTTTACCAGCTACCCCAACCAGTGATAATTTAAAAATTGTCCCGAAAGCCCCCTCTCAGACAGCAGAAAAGGACAACAGCTCCAAAGGATTACTTAACAGTATATCTTCGTGGTTTTCTTCAGACGGAAGCGCCAAATCCGAAGCACCCGTTAAATCAACCCCGTCTTACAGCAGTCAAGGGAAAACTCCCCAGTCTCAAACACGCCCCTCCAGCAACAACGAGTTTGTAAACTTTTACAAAACACTACAAGAAACAAGTGCGGCACACAAAAACAACGCAATCATACCATCCGAATTAAAGCTTTCTTTCCAACCCGAGAGAGCCGAAATTTCCGGACAAACCTTACGCTGGCTGAAAGCCTTTTCCGAAGCAGCACAAAATGAAGATACATATTTACAAGTTCGATTAGACGCCTCCGCTTCAACCGAACTGCAAAAAAAGCGCCTAAACCTGCTGTACACTATTTTTATGAACAACGGTGTAGATTTCAAAAAAATAGACACTGTCTTTTCATTAACCGAGCCGAATGCTTTTATTATAAGGACTTTAAAACTAAAATAAGATTCTTTAAGCCAAGTATTTTATAAAAGTTTCACAAAACGTTTTATAAATAAAGTGTTAAGCTTGAATAATTAAATTTTAACATTTATTGTGGAATGAGATTAGATTTAACGATAGGTCAAATTATGAGAAAGATTTTTTTATTACCGTTTTGTATATCTTGTGTTTGCGGCATATCCGCGTGCAGCAACCACTCATATAACACCCCTGAGGAAATATTCATCTCGGATGAAGATGCAGCAGTAATTGATGCAACTACCAACCCGCGCAACAAATGCGGCGTTGACGGTATCAGCTGCAATGAGAATGCTTTAGTAAACTACACAAGAACAGAGGCGGACTTCAGGGAATATGGGGAGAGGACGCGGCGTGATCATCTATATACCCAAGCAGGAACCGGTAATAATTTAACAGCCTCAATCCGTCCGACAGTAGAAGATGACGTTGTAAAAGCAACGCCGATTGCTCCGGAAAAAAGACCTCATAACGTGTCACACCAAAATCCGCAAATGTTTTCTTATCCGACACCTCAAAAAAATAATGATGGCGTTTTCAAAAGAACTGCAACAAAAGAGGTTGAAAGTCAGCCTGTGACTTATCGTACAGCACCGCAAGTTCCTACAGAAAAACTCGGGCAGTCTAATAACTTAAAACAAGCTATACAGGAACCGACATCTAAGCAAAGATACTCATACGAAGTCGTATGTGAAGATGGCAATTGCACCAGAGGACAGCCATATGAGATGGTTTGTCAAGGCAGTACCTGCACGAAAACGACCATTGACACAGCAACCTCTACATCCGTTTGTGACAGCACTGGCTTTAACTGCGAAAGTCGCCCGCAACAATACAAAACTGTTTGCGACGAAGAGTGTGAAGATATTGTAAACGCAGACAATAATGTTATTACTTCTGAATTTACGGAAGAGTCTTTTGATATTGCCGATTACATTCAGCCGGATGAAGAAGAAATCAGTTTTACCGAAGTAGGGGATGATGAGAGAAACGTTGCGGATATTGATATCAGCGAAATTCGGATTAGCGATGACACCGTCTTAACCTGGGAGGCAGAGGAAGGTGAGAATCTGCGCGAACTGCTTACAAAATGGAGCGCGATGGCCGGTTGGAAATTGCTTTGGCAGACAAATCGCAATTATATCTTGAGCGCCGGTGTGATGTTTAAGGGTAAATTTGCTGATGTCAGTTCGGCATTAGTCCGCGCATTTGCCAGAGCCAGACCTGCCCCGATTGCTACATATTATAAAGGTAACCGTGTAATCGTTGTTGAAACAATGGAGAATGAGAATGCATACTAATAGAAAATTTTTAATCGGATTTGCCGGACTGTTACTTTTAGGAGTTGCATCCTGCTCTCTGCCAACAGACTATGACGCGGCTATTGAACGCGATGTTGACGCGACAATCAGATATAAAGAGGATGCCAAAGCACCGCAAGCACCGGCTGATACTGATGTTATCCGCATTAAAGATGATATTTGGCTGGGCGATACAAGTGAAATTGAGTATGAAGGCGACAAACCCCTTCCCAGTTATCTGGAGACTTCTGATGGTGTAACACTTATCAGCAACCGTCCGATTACACTATATGAAATCGGTAATATGATTAGCCAGATTACATCTATTAAGATGCGTTTTGCACCACAGCTAGAAAGTGCTGCCAAAGCAGCAGCGGACAGAAACGCCCCTGCTGTAAATAAAGTTGGTGCGAAGTGGTCTGATACTTCTCGTATGCTCGTATCTTATAAAGGTTCTTTAAGTGGATTATTGGATGAAGTTTGTTCTTATTTCGGGGTTTGGTGGAAATATGAACACGGAGAAATTTATATTTATAAATATACCACCAAAACATTTACACTTTATACTTTACCAACAAAACCGTCAATGACTTCCAGCGTCAGCAGTTCCAAGGGCGGCGGCAGCATTTCAAGCGGTGTTTCGGGTATTGACCTTTGGGGTAATATTGTAACTGCCGTGAAATCTATGTTAGGCCAAGGATCCAGTCTGATTACCGACCCGATGAACGGTACATTAACCATTACGGCGACTCCGACGGAAATAAAGAAAGTTGCCAAGTTTGTACACGAGCAAAATGTCCGTCTTTCACGACAGGTTGCAATCAGCGTTAAAGTATTGCAAGTTGAAGTTGATGAACGGCACGGTTTCGGTTTCGACCTTGATGCAGCTTTTAAAGACAGGACACAAAATGGCGGCAATATATCTTTAATCGGAGCAAACGGTCCCGGAGGATTGGCTGACGGCAACAGCGGTCTTTCTATGAAGATTTTAAGCGGCGAAGTTACCATCAATGCAGCGATGCAAGCTTTGGCCACACAAGGAACAACAACGCTTGTTACCAGTGGTACAGTTACAACGATGAATAACAAGCCGGCGCCAATTCAGGTTATTAAAAAGCAAAATTACATTTCGGAATATACCAAAACAAATAATGGTACAGTCGGCGGTGAACAAAGTTATGACATTACTGTTGAAACAGAAGAGATTGAAACGGGTTTCACATTAGACGTTTTGCCGAGAATTATGGATCACGGCAGACTTATGATGCTGTTTAGTTTGAGTTTGTCTGATTTATTAGCTTTAGAAAATGTTAATTTAGACCAGTCAGAGGAATCCGGATATATCCAAAATCCGATTACCGAAGAGCGCGGTTTCTCGCAAGAAGTTGCGTTGAAATCTGGCGAAACTCTGGTGCTTTCCGGTTATGAACGTGTTGAGACCAAGAGCCAGAAAGAAGGTTTAGGCGCTGTTAATAATAATATTTTAGGCGGTAAACAATCGCAAGATAAATCTCGTACAATTGTTGTTATTTTGTTAACGCCGGTTGTATTGGAATCTCCGTTATTACCTGAGTCCCGTATGAAATTTTAAGGAGTAGGCCGTGGCTGAAAAAGATGATTACGCAACATTAGACGATTCAAAAGAAGACAACAGCAAAGAATGGGCTGCCAGTTTTACTGTGGACGGCATAACGTATGGTGCAAGCATCTTTTGGGAAAGTTTACAGAATGTTGATGCACCGTTTTTGGATGCGAAAGAAGCTGTAGAAAACGGTGTTGCCGATGCTGATTTATTTTGTGTTAAGCACGGCAAATCTCCACAGTTGGGACTGGCGTCCACCTCACAAGGATTTCGCAAAGGTATGAATGTTGCGGCTGTTACCGCCGTTACTTCAATGAGTGATGCTTCCTCGCTTTTAGCTGTTTTTAAGGTGGATGCGGGGTATTGGTATTTGTGTGTCAGAAACGATGTTATCCTTTCTGACGGCGATGTACTTTTTGTTAAGGAAGAAGACGCTAAAGAGCAATTTATGTCTATGCTTTCCGTGCCGGATTGGGCAAAAAAAATTGCGCCGGCAGAGTGGGGAATAGACGAAACCGAAGATAAGGACATCAGCGAAATATTTGCCAACGGGCTGGAAACCAAATTAGAGAAAATCAACGCTCTGCGCGGGTTTGAGCTTGTGGTGGCAATTGTTTTGCCAACGATTATCCTGCTCTTTCTTTTAAAATATGTTGCGGATTTATTTTCTACAGACACCAGCAGTGCTAACAGAGTTGTGACCCGAAGGGCGCAAAAAAAGGTTATTAAAGAAGTAGAAACAATTATTCCTGCTCCGTGGGAATCTATGGTTGACCCTGTATGGATGCTGGATAATTGCCGGCAAACTATTTTATCACTAGTTGCTATTTCGACTCCGGGATGGGTGAATGATGGCGTTACCTGTTCTCAGTCTTCGGCAATTACCTCTTGGAAAAGAAATTTCGGGCGCTTGTCTTGGATTGAGATGTCTTTATCCTATTCCGGTTTGACTTTTGCTAATAAGTCCATTGACGAAAGAGGGAATTCGGTTACGGTTTCCATTCCATTTCAATCTGTGCAGAAAGTGACTTCCGCACCTAAAAAATCTGCTTTAGAACTTCGTAATATGATTAATGATTTATTTCAAACATTAAATATGTCTATTAGTTTAAATAAAGGACAGGCTAAAGCAGGCAAAAAAGTTTATGAATATATAAACTTTAAAATAAATTCTAAGTATGACCCTGAAGTTTGGAAACCTTTGTTAACAAAATTTTCAGGACTTAAGGTTAATAATATACGTTATAATAAAGGCGTATGGAATTATGAGGGGACAATTTATGTTCAGTAGAGAAAAAAAGACACTTTTGTTTTTGGCTGTATCAGCATTATTACTTAATCCGGGCATTTTATATGCGGCGGAAGACGGTGTAGTATCTGTTGATGCGGAAGTTTTGCCAATTAACGTTGCGAATCCGGATAAAGGGAACGCCTCTGCTGATATGGCAAAAGCCGCAAATACGCTTGTTTCCCCGACAAAACCAAATGCAGCAAAAGTTGATAATGCTGTAGCAGTTAATGAAAATAAAACAAATGCGGCGGAACCAGCTGTTCAACCGGCAGAACAGCAACCTGTTGAAACAAAGGCTGCTATTCCGGTTGCGCCGGTAGCTGCATCTCCGGCAGAAAAAGCAGCTCCTGCCCCTCTGCCTGTTAAAGATGACTTTGATTTTGATTTAAAAATGAAATCAATTAACACGCTAGCAGCTCCGGTTATTCCGAATATGCAGCAGCCTACAGCCGAAAAAGCTGATAAGCCCATTTTGACAGATGAAGATTTGCCTAAGGCTATTCAATACAAAACGAATCCGATTGATAATCTTGGCAATAATATTTTATCACAGATGGATGATGATTTATTTTCCCAAATGTCCGAAATTGAGAAAAGTACGACTCTTTTAACGCTTGAACTGCGCAGAGAGAAAATCCGGAATGAGATTGAGGCGCAGAAAGCTATAAGACAAAAAGCTCTTAACGAAATGGAGCGGCAAAAAGAAGAGGCCAAGCTTAAAGACTTTGAAAAAAAGAAACAAATTTGATTTGCGAGATATAAATTCTAATTTAGAAA
>CAJTWX010000073.1 GCA_910580155.1 uncultured Alphaproteobacteria bacterium | reverse complement strand
GTTTGAAACGCAGAAAATCTGTGCACAGGTTCGATTCGTCTTCCATCCATTTAATATTCTGTGCATTTAGAAAATTTTTCATTTCATCTGGGTGGGTATTCAACAAAGGGCGTAAAATACGCACGCCGTTTCTTTCTGAAACCTCACTTATTGCCGATAAGCCGTAAAGTCCGCTTCCGCGCTGCAGCCGCATTAAAAAAGTTTCTGCCTGATCAAACAAATGATGGGCAATAACTAAATTAGCAATGTTATTCTCTTTGCACCAGCCACATAATAGCTTATAGCGGGCTAAGCGTGCTTGCTCCTCAATTCCTGTTTGTGGTTTTTCTCCTTCCCAAACAAGAATATGGTGTTCAATGTTATGTTTCTGCATAACCTGTGCCACATATTCAGCCTCATCGCCTGAAGTTGGACGTAACTTATGGTCAACAGTTAAGGCAATAATTCGGTATTGTGGAAACTCTTGTTTAAACATCAGCGCTAATGCTAGCGAATCCGCTCCGCCGGAGACCCCGATTGCAAAAGTTGTATCCGTAATCTGAAACGTCTTTAAAAAATCGCGGATTACTTGCACGCCAAAGCCTCAGCCTCTTTTTTTGCTCGTGCCGAAATGTCCGGATTTACTTTGCCGAAGATAGTCGGAATGTTTGTAAAAGCCGTACAAGCCTCTTCTTTTTTATCCAAAGCTTTCATAGAAAGTCCCAGTTTAAGCAGGCAATCAGGTCCTTTCGTTCCTTCCGGATATTTGCTGTATCCTTCCCTGAAGGCAACGGCGGCCTTGGCAAAATTTTGTTGTTTATAATAAACCTCTCCCAGCCAATATTGTGCATTGCCGGCCAATGCGTCTTTAGGGTAAGAGTTCAAAAATTGAGAAAATTTAGTTTCCGCATCAGCCAGTTTATTCGCTTTGAGGTCTGTTAATGCTTTTTCGTATAATTCTGCCGGTTTAGTGCCTGCTGGAGCTTTCAGCGCAGTATTCGGAGTTTTCTTTTTATCATTATTGGTTGTTTTGGGGGCAGGGGAACTATCTGCGTGTTTTTTTAACTGTGAAAATCTCAATTCAATATCTTTGTCAATCATCTCCATCTTTTTCTCGAGGGTATTCAATCGATATTCAATGCTCTCTACTTTGCCGTTCATCTCGCGGATTAACTGGTCATATTCTCCAAACCGGACGTGAAAGTCTGATACGGCCTCTTTGGGTGCCTCCGCTTCTGCTTTTTCACGATACATCTGGCGTTGTAAAACCACAATATCATCTCTGAGCTGGCTGATTTCATTCTTCAGATAAGCATCATCAGCATTAGCTGTTAAAGCCGGAATAGCAAATAATATTCCCCAATAAAGATAAGATTTTTTCATAATATCCCTCAATAAAACCATAAACTACCCTAAAATATAGGTCATATTTTTTTATAACTCAACAAAAAAAACGTATTCTTGCGAATACGTTTTTCTTAAACCTGTCAAATTAAATTAGCGGCTTAATTCAACAACTGTTACGCCACGACGGCTCTTAGCATATGCTTCTTCGGTATCGCCCGGAAATGCATATTCTTTACCGTAAGAAACAGTGGTGATTCTTCCGGCGCAAACGCCTTGGTCAACCAAATATGCTTTAACAGCGTTTGCACGGCGTTCACCCAAAGCGAGGTTGTATTCGGCAGTGCCTCTCTTATCGCAGTAACCTTGTACAACAACGTTTACTTTCGGGTTCTTTTTCAGCCATTCAACCTGTGTATCCAATGCGGCGATTGCACTTGCATCCAAAGTAGATTTATCGAATGCAAAGTAAACAGTCGTATCAGCATTTTCAGCAAACTCACGTGCAAGTTTAGACTGGCAATCGCTACCACCAAACCAGCTACTTGTTGTAGAACAGCCTGATAATAAAACAACTGCACAAAGCAAGCTTAAAAGTTTTTTCATTTATTTTCTCCATATGGTTAAAAAACGAAGTTGATTATTGAGATATCTCATAAACAACTGGACAGTCATTAAATTAAGTAACAAAAGTAAATATTTCAATAAGAAACTATACTATTTGTGTATAAACTAAAGATTAGTAAAAGTTTTTTTTAGAACTTTAGTTCTTAATTCCGTAACTTTTTAAAACTTTCGCCCTTTGTGTCTGTAAATCAAAGTTTGGCATAATATCGAGCTTAGGTGCGATTCTTGTTATAATCTTTCCGCCTGTCGGGCAGGCATTCCATCCCGATGTCACAAAATTAAACGTTTCAGGTAGCCCTTTGGGCGAATCTATAATGACCATTAAAGCATATTTCGGGTCGGAAATCGGAAAGGCAGAAACAAATGAAGTGATATTTTTACCCTTAACATATCGACCATTTTCAAGTTTATTCGCTGTTCCGGTCTTGCCGGCCACTTCGTAGCCCTCAATGTTAGCATTTTTTCCCGACCCGTATATGACCACATCGCGTAAAAGTTTGCGCATATCCATAGATGTCTGGGTAGAAATAACGCGTTTGCTCTTACGGTTTGTTGCTTCTGAAATCAAAGTCGGCGGTGTATAAATCCCCCCGTTTAAGATTGAAGAAAAAGCTGTAATGATATGTATTGGCGTGACAGAAATCCCATAACCATAAGCGGTGGTTGCAACCGTATGGTCTTGCCAGAATTTTTCGCTACGGTGAAGCGGGCGCCCTTTTTCATAAATTTCCAAGTTTTCAATTTTATCAAAAAAGCCGAGATTTTTCAAAAACTGAATTTGCAGTGTTTTCCCGACCTTGAGTGCAATTTGCGCAGATGCAATATTGGACGAGTGGATAAGTGTTTCCCCCACAGTCAACCATTTTGCCGGTACGCGGTAGTCCGTAATTTTATGCCGCCCCATCTTTAGCGGCTTGGTTGCATCAAAGCTGTCTGTAATCTTAATCTTGCCGCTATCTAGCCCGAGTGCCGTATTAAACACCTTAAAAACGGAACCGGCTTCATAAACGCCCAAAGTGGCAAAATTAAATTTAATATCTTTATCTTTAAAATCACGCCTGTTCAAATCATAGTCCGGAACAGAAGAAAGAGCAATAATCTCAGAAGTGTTAATATCCATCACAATCGCAGTAGCCCGTTCGGCTTTAAATTTTTCTTTGGCTTTTACTAATTCTTCGCGCACCATATATTGCACGCCCAAATCAATTGTCAACCGTAAATCTCGGGTGGAGGCACTAAGCCGCGTGTCTAAAGATTTTTCTAACCCTGAAATGCCGTTTGAATCAATATCTGTATTGCCCAAAACGTGTGATAAAAGTTCTTTTTGCGGATAAACGCGAACCTCGCTGTTTTCAAAACCTAATTCCGGAAATCCGAGAGCATTGACTTTAACTTGTTGAGCAGGCGATAAGTTTCTTTTAAGCGGCACAAATTTTGCTTTTTTTGTTAACTTGGCGTAAAAATCATCATAACCTGTATCCGGAAAAATTTCAGCAAGCTTTGTCGCAACAATTTTAGCATTACTAACTTCGTGCGGTAGGGCAAATAAATTAACTGTCGGCAGATTCGTTGCCACTACAATGCCATTTCTGTCAGTAATGTTTGCGCGATGAACCGGAGAAATGAAGGTATTTCGCGGGCGGTAATAACTGGTTTCTTTACGGTTAAGCTGAATCCCGTCTACAAGACATACATTAAAAATGCGAATAATAATAACCGAATAAATGAGCAAAAATAAACCGAGAATATAAAAAATGCGCGACCGGCAGACATTAACAGCCTCATCTTCTGTTTCCCACCCGAAACTGCCGGCAGAAAAACGGATTTCCTGCCCCGGCTCATAAATAAATGTATTTTTCTTTCTTGATAAGCTGACCTTTAACACCTTATTACCATCTTAAATTATCGTTCTGAATTGGCAAGCTGACGTATAACCCTGTTGTTTTTCGCAAACATCGTCGGATTCTCCCAAAGCTCGCCCTCTAATGGTAATGCAGAATAGTTAATAATTTGTTCAGGCCGGATAAAATCTAAAGAAATATATTTTCCGGCTAATTTTTGCAATCTCTCCGGATTGTTTAATTCGCTCCAATCTGCCTCCAAAATATGAATGTCGCGAATGTCATTTTTAATATCATTGTTAATCTGCGCCAATTCACGCTCAAGGTTTTGTACATCGTTGGTTAAAACGAAATAATATGAGCCGATAACGATTGTAAACATAAACCATAAAATTGTAATGGCGGTTTTAACATTGCTCATTATACAAGTTCCTTTCTTTTGAAAGCGTAACGCAATTTGGCGGAACGCGCGCGAGGGTTAAGCAAACATTCTTCTTCAGTGGGTATAACAGCCTTAGATGCGAATGCCAACGGCAAATCAGATTGAGGCAAGTCTTCAGCTGTTTTGTAGCGGGAGGTATGAACTCTTTTCGGCGCATTTTCGGCAAAAAATGTTTTGACAATGCGATCTTCCAAAGAGTGAAAATCAACGACAACGATTCGCCCGTTGCCTTTTGTCACGGCAACTGCCGCCGCCAAGCCGTCTTTCAGCTGCTGCAACTCATCGTTAACAGCAATACGAATTGCCTGAAAAGTTCGTGTCGCCGGATCAATTTGCCCAAATTTTTTCGGCATAATTCTATAAATGATTTCCGCCAGTTCTGTAGTGGTCTGAATTTCTTTGGTTTCCCGATAAAGTGCAATTTTGTGTGCAATTTGGCGGGACTTCTTTTCTTCCCCATACTGATAAATTAAATCAGCCAGTTCTTTTTCGGGCATCGAGTTTACGATGTCTTTGGCGGAAATGCCGCTCATTGACATCCGCATATCCAAATCTGCTTCTTTGCAAAACGAAAATCCACGAAAGTCATCGTCTAATTGCATAGAAGAAACGCCGATATCAAATACAACACCGTCCACTTTTTCCTCAATAAGCTCGGCAAGCTCGCCGAATGTACCGGCTTTGAAATCGAATCTGTCACCATAAATTGCTTTCAACTCGTTTACTCTTGGTAAAACCGACGGGTCGCGGTCAATCGCAATAACTTTGCAGTTGACTGCTTTTAAGATTGCTTCGCTATAGCCGCCGTTGCCGAAAGTCGCATCCACGTAAACCTCATTGTCTTTCGGAGCAAGAGTTTGTAATACTTCTTGAAGCATAACCGGTATATGGCGGGCTGTAGTTGTCATTATTTGCCCTCCTCAGATTTAAGGGTGGGGCGGTTAAGCCTGATTTTTTCGCGAATCCGCAGCTCTTCTTTTTCCCAGTTTTCGGCGCTCCAAATCTGAAATTTACGCCCTTTGCCGACAAATACGGCCGAATCGGTAATTTCCGCGTGCTTCAACAGCTTTTCTGTCAGCATTATGCGGCCGGTGCTGTCAAAGCTAAATCTTTTTGCATCCCCGAAAATCAAATTGGTTAAGTCATCTTGTGTTTCAGAGAAAAAGTCAGTGCTGTTTTCAATATCGGTTGCCAGTTTCTCAAGCAAATCTTCGGTGCAACCTTCAATGCAGGGGGCTGTTAAGCTTCTATAACAAACAATTTCTGTTGATAGTTCTTTAACGATTGCGCGGTAATCTGACGGTAGAGAGACACGCCCTTTGGCGTCTACCTTATTAATGATTGTATCTAAAAACAAAAATGTTTTTCCCATTACCGTTTTCTCTATTGTGCACACATTACTAATGGTATAACACGGGATTTTATGGGAATCAATGGAAAAATACAAAATATTTAACATTTTTTTACTTTTTTCTGCCAGTGCCGAAACAGCCGCAACTTTGCGAGTCGCAGCTGTGGATAAGTCTGTGAGTAAGTTTTATGGCAAGATTTTTTAGACCTTATTTAAATAATGAAACATTGTGAAGTATAAATAAGGGGAACTAAATGAAAAATGTAAAACCTTTATGCAATCCAGGTAATAACAAGAGCGCAATCTGTGCTGTCGCTGCAGGTTTGGCACGCCTCAACAATATCTGTCATCGTCATATCTCTAAGACATCTTTGTTCATAAGCACAAATTTTATCTCCGTAAAAATGATGGAGCTGCGTTTTGTTGTTTAGTACAACATAAACAAATTTCAGTTCGTTATGCCTAGGGAGTAATAAATTGTTATACAAAGCAATACAGACGTTTCGTGCATTGGGATCATTGTTCATAAACAAGGTTATCGAAATATGAGGATTATACTTACGGACATAAAATGAATTTCCAAATTTATCATATAAGCGATTATCTGTTTTTCTCTTAATCATCTCTTCCGGAATAATTCCCATCTGTTTCCAAAGAGACGTTAATACGAAAAAACTGTTATCAGTCTTAATCCTTTTCCATTTATCCATATCGCTCTCAATTAAATTGAAAATAAAATTATATTGCTCCAATGTTTGGTTTAATTTATACTTGCTCATCGCCTTTGAATATCCGACAATACCGCCGATGGATAACATCCCGACAATCGCTAACACGCCTAACATCTCAATCATAGACCGCCCGCATTGGTTTGAATAAAATAATTTCATAGCTAGCTCCATTTTCGTTACAAATAAAAAAAAGCCGCTCATAAAAGCGACTGGAAGTTGGTAACCACAGCAAGATGGCGCGACATATTGACTGAAATATAAGCGTATTTTGCCGCCTTCCAGCCATAAAAACCTTCAGGCACGCAAAAGTTTCGTCTTTACGCAGACGCTTGCTGAGAGGTTACCACACCTCAAGACAGAACTCCTGTCTCTGCTTAAAACTTATAAGATTGAAACA
>CAJTWX010000072.1 GCA_910580155.1 uncultured Alphaproteobacteria bacterium | reverse complement strand
TATTTTCTTTGATTGCGGCTGTTTTGGTGATGGCGTTCGGACGAAGTTTTGCTTGTGCCTTAGGTTTGAACGGGTGGGGAATTTATTGTATGGTTAACCCTTGGGGGATGTTGTTATTGTTTGTGCTGTTATTGTTTTTGATGGCGTGTTTTGTAAACCGGTGGTGGATGATTGCTTTTAAGGGAATGGGGTTTGCGGAGGTAATCAAAATAAAGCCGGATACAAAAGATATAAAAGTGTTAGGTTTTTTGTTGGTATATCTGGTGATTTTTTTGATTGTCGGTGGCGGGCTTTATTTATTGTATTCCCGTACAGCAACGCCTGATTTGAAATTGGAATTGGCAATTTTTGTCGGGGTTTCTTTAGTTATTGTGATGTCTTTGGTTTTGTTGTTAAATGCGGTTGTTTTTGCCCGTTTTTTAGAAGGAGAGGAATGGTTTGTGATACGGCAAACACTATTGCCACTGTTTGATAATATTTATAAAATTGTAGCGTGGTTTTTGTTTTATTTGCTGTTTTTTGCATATTTAATGCGGCAGGCCGGCAGTTTGTTTTTTGTGTTTCAAAGAGAATTGCCGCTTTTTATTAGTAGTTTTTTGAGTGAATTTGCTTTGCAATTTGTTTTTTATCTGGTGGCGGCGTGTGTTGTTTCTTTATTAAAGTTGCAGGCAGATTGTATTTTTAAAGACAGAAAATCAACTGATAAATAAGTCTTTGATTTGTTCGTTTGGAATGAGTGCTATTATTTCATTTAAATGGGCTGATGTAAGCAATTGTATTGCTTCTTGTTTGCCAATACCGCGGGATGTCAGGTAAAATAATTGTTCCTTGTCAATTTCGCCGCAGCTGGCGCCGTGTGAACATTTAACATCATCGGCATATATTTCCAGCTCCGGTTTGCAGTTTAATGAGGCATTGTCATTTAAATACAATGCTTTGTGCAGCTGATTTCCAGATGTTTTTACCGCATTGGGCAAAATATGGATTTTTCCCTGAAAAACAGCAACGGCATTGTCTTCTAATACGGCTTTAGCGTATTGATTTGAATAAGTGTGCGGTTGTTTATGGTTAATGTTAGTCGTAATGTCTGTCAGACAGTTCTTTTTTGCCGTGTATGCAGAGTATATCTCTGCCTGTGCTTCTTGCTGTTCAAGGTTGATAAGATTTTCGTTACGACTGAATTTTGCCCCGTTTGCGAGGTAATATTGTTTGTATGTTGCGTTGTTTTGTACTTTTACAGCATTTAGGGCGATATGATAGGCTGCCAAATTTTCTTTTTGGATTTTGTAGTGAGTTACTCGGGCATCTTGTTTTAAGTAAAATTCGTTGACAATGTTAATAAAATAACTTTCTGATGTGTTGGAAGTAAATTCTTCTATTATATCAATATTAGTGTTTTTTTCGGCGATTATCAGATTATGGATATTAAGCTGCAGGTTATCGCAGTTGTTTTGGTTATATTTAATGTGCAGAGGGGTCTTTAATCTGGTATTTTTATCAATTTGTATACAAAGTCCTTGTTCTAAATATCGACCGTTTAGAGCTGCAAAAGGGTGTTGTTCCATATTGAATGAATTGAAGATATATTGTTTATGTTCGCCTTCGTATAAAGCTAATGGTAGCGATGTTATGGTTATACCTTGCGGAGTGTTATATTCTTCAATATGCAATTTTCCGTGGCAAAATTTAATTTCTATATATGGAGAGAAAGAAGAGGAATGCCCGCAACAATCGTGCCCGCAGATGTGTTCATCTGTGCTAACCAAAAAGTTGTGATTTAGTAATGGAGATAAATTTTCGTATTTCCAAGATTCGTTTTTGGGTGAAGGGAATCCTGTTTTATTTAGAATATTTAAGGCTTTTTGGCGCAATGCAAATACGGCTGGTTTATCATCCAAAAATAAGTCGACATTTTGTATTAGAGAAGAGTCTGACATTGAGAGTCCTCTTTAATGAAATCGGTATAGCCGCATTTTTCAAGTTCTGATGCCAAAGTTTTATCGCCGGTTTTTATAATATGACCGTCTGCAAAAATGTGGATTACATCGGGAACAATATGTTCGAGTAAACGCTGATAATGAGTTATGACCAGAAAGGCGTTTTGGTTGTTTCGTAATGAGTTAACGCCTTCGGAAACGGTTTTTAATGCGTCAATATCAAGACCGGAGTCAATCTCATCCAAAATGCAGAAATCCGGTTTTAGTAAAGCCATTTGAAGTGTTTCAAATCGTTTTTTTTCACCGCCTGAAAAACCTACGTTGACAAAACGTTTTAGCATTTCAGGGTTAATATTCAGGGTGCTTGCTTCTTGTTTTAATAATTTCATAAAAGCGATGGTATCAAGCTCTTGTTTGCCGCGAAATCTTAAAATAGAATTTAATGATTGTTTTAGGAAGTTTGAAACGGCGACGCCGGGGATTTCTGTAGGGTATTGCATTGAGAGAAACAGACCGTTGCGCGCGCGTTCTTCAGTGCTTAAAGCTAGTAAATCCTCTCCTTTAAACATAATGCTGCCATTGGTTACATTATATCCGTCTTTACCGCTTAAGATATAAGAAAGCGAAGATTTTCCGGCACCGTTTGGTCCCATTATGGCGTGAACTTCACCTTTATTTATCGTCAGGTTAAGGTTTTTTATAATCTCTTTATCCCCGACAGAGGCATATAGGTTTTTAATTTCTAATAGCGGTTCAGACATTGCATTTTCCTGTTAAGCGACTTTTCCGTGACAGTGTTTGTATTTTTTGCCGCTTCCGCAAGGGCAGGGGCTGTTACGGGAAATGTTGTTCCATTCCGGTTTTTCGATTGTTGCAGAAGTTTTATTTTCCGGAGCGACGGATGGTGTTTCTCCAAAAGTTTCGTGAACTGCATTGGTTTTTTGATTTTGTACACGCTGTTCTTGTTCTTTAACATCCTGCGCACTGTTTTGCTGAATGGTAGCGTGACAGATAACTGTTGTAATTTTTTCTTTTAGAATATCCAGCATATCAGAGAACATATTGAAAGCTTCGCGTTTGTATTCATTGAGCGGGTCTTTCTGACCATATGCACGCAAAACAATGGTATGGCGCATCAGGTCGAGTGTGGCAATATGTTCTTTCCAAAGCTGGTCTAAAGTTTGTAAAACAATGCTTTTTTCTACCAAACGAATAATATTTTCTGGAATGTTAGCGTTTTTGGCAGCAAGATGCGAATCGACTTCTTTTATGATTTGTTCAATCATATCTTCACTGGTAATTTCGGGACGGCGTGCCCATTCGTCTAAAGGAATATTCATTCCTGTTAAGTTGAAAATATCTTGCTGTAAGCGTAAAATGTCCCATTCTTCCGGTGGTGTGCCCAAAAAAATACTGTTACTTATAATTGCGGAGAGGTAATCGTGCCGCATATCAACAATGGTTTCGGAAATATCGTCGGTTGACATAATTTCTTTGCGTTGTTCATATATAACTTTGCGCTGTTCATTCATCACGTTATCGTATTTTAGCAAACTTTTACGAATGTCAAAGTTACGTTCTTCAACTTTTTGCTGAGCTTTTTCAAGCGCTTTACTGATAAATGGGTGCACAAGTGCTTCGCCTTCAGGAAGACCTAAGCGGCGCAAAACTTCAGACATTCGTTCTGAGCCAAAAATGCGCATCAAGTCATCTTCCAGTGAGAGGAAAAATTTTGATGTTCCGGGGTCACCTTGACGGCCGGAACGTCCACGGAGCTGATTATCAATACGACGGCTTTCGTGGCGTTCAGTGCCTAAAATATATAATCCGCCGGCTTTTAATACTTTTTCTTTATTTTCAGCTACTTCTTTTGCTACTTCTTCTTTTATTTGTTCTATTTCCGAGGGCGTTTCATTGCCGTTCAGGCGTTTGCGTAGTGAAACTTCTGTGTTACCGCCAAGCTGAATATCCGTACCGCGTCCGGCCATATTGGTTGCGATGGTTACGGCGCCGTATTTTCCGGCTTCGGCAACAATGGCAGCTTCACGTTCGTGATGTTTGGCATTTAAAACTTCAAATTGAATATCTGTTTGTTGTTTTAACAGAGTTGCAATGATTTCTGATTTTTCAACAGAGGTAGTACCGACAAGAACCGGCTGCCCTTTTGTATGGCACTCTTTAATGGTGTCTATAATTGCCTTGTATTTTTCTTTTTCCGTGCGGTAAATACAATCGTGTTCATCTTTGCGGAGAATCGGACGATTGGTTGGAATTTCTACGCAGGACAAATTGTAGATGTCGCAAAATTCAGCCTCTTCAGTCATTGCAGTTCCGGTCATTCCGGCTAATTTGGGGTATAAACGGAAGTAATTTTGGAAAGTTATCGAGGCAAGGGTTTGGTTTTCGGATTGGATTTCTACGCCTTCTTTGGCTTCTAAAGCTTGGTGCAAACCATCGCTATAGCGGCGGCCTTCCATAATTCTGCCGGTAAATTCGTCAATAATCAGTACTTTATTATCTCTGACAAGATAATCGACATCTTTGGTAAACATTACGTTTGCACGTAAGGCTTGGTTGACGTGGTTAACCAGTGGGACGTTTTTAATGTCGTACAGACCACCTTCGGTAATCAGTCCAGCTTCTTTTAAGAGCTTTTCAACGTGTTCCATTCCGAGTTCGGTCAAAGTGACATTTTTGGCTTTTTCATCTTTTTCGTAGTCATTGCCGTTAATATGTTTGATGATGTTGTTGACCAGAATATATTTTTCGGAAGAGTCTTCGGCTGCGCCGGAGATAATTAGCGGAGTTCTGGCTTCATCAATAAGAATCGAATCGACTTCATCGACAATTGCAAAGTTAAAATCTCTTTGAACACGTTCATCTAAAGAGAATTTCATATTATCGCGCAGATAATCGAAGCCTAATTCGTTGTTAGTTCCGTACGTAATATCCGCATTGTAGGCTTCTTTGCGTTGTTCGTCATTTTTTTCGTGAACGATATAGTCAACAGTTAAGCCTAAAAAGCGGTAAACCTGCCCCATCCATTCGGCGTCACGTTTGGCCAGATAATCATTTACGGTAACAATATGTACGCCTTTTTGCTCAATAGCATTCAGGTATGCGGCTAATGTGGCAACAAGCGTTTTGCCTTCGCCTGTTTTCATTTCGGATATCATTCCTTTGTGTAAGACAATACCGCCGATGAGCTGAACGTCATAATGGCGTTGGCCGAGTGTTCGTTTAGCCGCTTCGCGAACTGCTGCAAAAGCTTCGGGAAGGATATCATCTAAAGTTTCACCGTCTTTCAAACGTGCGCGAAACTCGAGTGTTTTATTTTTGAGTTCTTCGTCAGAAAGGTCTATAAAACTTTTTTCCAATGCGTTAATTTGTTCGATGATTTTAGATTGTTTTTTTACAAAGCGGTCGTTGGCCGAGCCAAAAATTTTGCGTGCGATATCTGTTAACATTTTTTTACCTTTTATATTACCTTTTATGCTACATTTAGTGTTTATATAGAATAAAGTCAATACTATCAACAAAAGTTATAAACGCCAAATAAAAAATACTTGGAATATTTTATAAATCAGTTTATATGAATATATGAGTATAAAAAACTTTTTTATTTTGGAGGTATTTATGAAAAAAAGATTAGTTGGTTTTACAATTTCTGCCGTGGCAGTGGTTGTTGTTGCCGTTGCGTCTTTTGTGTCATTTAAGGTTTATAATGCTAATGCCGGCGGTGATAAAGGCATTGCTGCCAAAATCAATGGCGAAACGGTGTATATAAATGATTTGAAACAAAGTTATGCTGATCATCCGCAAATTAAAGACAGAGTATCTTTTGAAGAATTCTATGATAAAACTTTGGATGTTTTTGTAAACAGCAAATTGGTATATCAGGCTGCACAAAAAGCAAAAATTGAGGAAACACCTGAATACCAAAGACAACTAGTTACCGCAAAAGAAGATTTGGCGCGTAAGTTGTATTTGGAAAAGCTGGTTGACGAGAAGGTAAATGATGCTGCCGTTAAAAAATTGTATGATGAATATACCTCTAAATTTGAAAGCCAGAAAGAAATTAAGGCTAAGCATATTCTGGTAGATTCTGAAGATAAGGCAAAAGAAGTTATCAGCAAGTTGAACAAAGGTGAAGATTTTGTTAAATTAGCTAAAGAATATTCGAAAGACCAAGTGGATTTAGGGTATTTTACGCAGGAAATGATGGTTCCGGAATTTTCTAAAGCTGCATTTAGTATGAACAAAGGGGCTTATTCTAAAACTCCGGTTAAGACAGAATTTGGCTATCACGTTATTTTGGTTGAAGATGTTAGAGCGTCAAAACCTTTAGAGCTTAAAGATGTTGAACCTCAATTGAAAAATATGGTAACACAGCAGGTTATTGCAGAAATCTTTGATGATTTGCGCAATAATGCCAAGGTTGAAAAATATACCTTGGAAGGTGAAGTTATTCCTGAAAAGAAATAACTTCAGAGTATTGCAGACTCGGAGTCCCTTGAAAAAGGGACTCTTTTTTTTATATTATATCTTTTTGCAAAATCAGAGTATTGGCTAAATTGCTACAAAAAAATGGTCGTTTTTTTCAATCAGGTTGGTAGATTTTTAACTTTTTGATTTTACAACACGTAATTATTAAAGGATTTGCCTAAATTTTAGGACCATTTTTTTGTAGCAGTGGAGAGATATAAGATGAGTAAAAAACAAGGATTTTTAACAATATTATTTTGTAGTACGATTTTAAGTTTTCCGGTTAGAGCATTAGTGTCAGTGGATGTTAATACAGATTACTTAAACCAACAGACCGGTTCAAAAGTTACTTGGGAAGAGGTGAATAAAGCAGGAGATGATACTGTAGAGT
>CAJTWX010000071.1 GCA_910580155.1 uncultured Alphaproteobacteria bacterium | reverse complement strand
CGCAGACGAGAATCCGGACTTCTCTCAATACCCTGAAGATATAGCCCTGATTTGCGCAAATGAAGAGGTAAATTTATGCGATACCAACTTTTCCACCGTCAAATCCCTGAAGTTTAAAAAGGGCGCAAAAGTTAATTTATCCAGCGGCAAAAACCTCCCCGAAACTTTAGACCTCTCAATGTGCGATAAAGTTGATTTATCGTACACCGACCTCTCCACTGTCAAAACACTAAAGTTCAAACAAGGTGCTGAAGTTGATTTATACAATAGCAAAAACCTCCCCGCGGATTTAAATGTTTCAACGTGCGACAAAGTCAGATTATCCTGCACCGACCTCTCCGCCATTAAAACACTGAAGTTCAAAGACGGTACTGAAGTCGATTTATACAATAGCGAAAACCTCCCCGCGAATTTAGATGTTTCAATGTGTGATAAAGTTTATTTAAACTGCACCAATCTCTCAGGCATCAAATCCCTAAAGTTCAAAGATGGTGCTGAAGTCAATTTATCCGGTTGCCAAAACCTCCCCGCGAATTTAGACTTTTCAATGTGCAACAGGGTCAGATTATTCCAGACCGACCTCTCTCCCGTCAAATCCCTCAAGTTCAAAAACAAACAACAATTAAAAGAAAGCGACGCAGAATTCCCCAAAAACTGGCAAGGCAAAATACAATATTCAAACGACTTGCAGCTAATAAACAAACTAAACTCCCGTTTCAACCGCTAATTCAAATCAACACCGAATTTTCTTCGCTCCTCTAAATCACTTTTTTCTTCCCCAAAGAGAGTTGCCTTTTTCATCTTCAATCTTAACCATTTCATCTTCCGGCGAAAGGGGTTTAATCTGCTCAAAATATCTTTTAAGCGTCTTCATCTGTTTAAGAACAAGCACTGTCTCAATCGTCACTGTTGCGGTGTAATCCTCTGCACATTTAATAATTTCATCCCGCTGCTGTAAGTTATCAAGACGGGAAACCGCAACATTAACCGCGCTATGTATATCGCGCTCCAAAGCGTCTTTTGGCAACGCGTCATAATCTATCGCCGGGTCAAACATATACGAAGCAAGCAATGCGTCTTCAAAGTTAATTCCCCCCCTGTTTACGAAACGCCGCCATAACTTTCTCAACCTCACGTGCAAACAAATCCCCGACATAACCGAGTTTTTGCAAATCGTATTTTCCCTCTAAAATGCTGATATTATTTTCTCTAAATCCTTCAATAACTTTCTGTTTAAATTCAGGCAGGTTCATATTTCCTTTTATTAAAGCAACCCGCAGCTCTATATCCCGAACATCATCCGGACGCTCTGCCCGAATACGCTCAATCTCCAGCCGGTGATCCGGCAATTTCCCGTCACTGCCCAAAAAACTTAATATCAATGAATTTGTATAATCATACAAAAGAATAGTATACTCAACTTCCTCCTTAATGGTATATCTATCATCCCCGATAAACACAGACGCTTTCACCCCCTCTATTGCAAATAGGCCAAGCCACCCCGCAAACAAATATACCATAGCTTTTTCATCACACACGCCCCTTTAAAACAGACATTTACATTCATATTAAGTTTATTAAAATAACCACAAAAAGCAAATAAAAATACAAAAGAACCGCCCCAAACGAAGCGGTTCTTTCTCACAATATTTTAGATATTTCTAAAAATGGTCATCGCATTTTTTAATCAATTCTTCAATATTCTCAGGCGGCCAACCCGGTGTTTCCATACCCAAGTGGATACCCATCTTTGACAGAACTTCTTTGATTTCGTTCAAAGATTTTCTACCAAAGTTTGGTGTACGGAGCATTTCAGCCTCAGTCTTCTGAACCAAATCGCCAATATAAACAATATTGTCATTCTTCAGGCAGTTTGCAGAGCGAACAGAAAGTTCAAGCTCATCAACCTTGCGCAACAGATTTCTGTCAAACGGCAATTCTTCTTTAACATCTTCAATTTCGCTCTCAGGCTCATCAAAGTTGATAAACGGTTTCAATTGGTCTTGCAAAATTCTTGCAGACAATGCAACTGCATCTTCCGGAGTAAGCACACCGTTTGTTTCAACAATCATTGTCAGTTTATCATAATCTGTATTCTGACCAACACGGGTCTTATCTACCTTATAAGATACTTTTCTTACCGGAGAATAAATCGCATCAATAGCAATCATCCCAATCGGCGCATCTGCCATTTTGTTCTGAACAGCCGGCACATAGCCTTTGCCTGTTCCTACAATCATTTCCATATTGATGGACGCACCAGCATCCAAAGTGCAGATAACGTGGTCAGGGTTCATAATTTCAACATCGTGCCCTGTTTCAATCATACCGGCGGTAACAACCATCGGGCCTTCGGCCTTCAGACGCATTGTTTTCTGCCCTTCAGAGTGTACGGCAACAGCCAACCCTTTGATGTTCAAGATAACATCAGTAACATCTTCACGCATTCCTTCTACAATTGAGAATTCGTGCAACACACCGTCAATTTTGATTGCGGTAACAGCGCCGCCTTGCAAAGAAGATAACAATACTCTCCTCAATGCGTTCCCGAGAGTTAAGCCGAAGCCTCTCTCCAAAGGTTCAACAACTATCTTGGAAACATTCTTGCCTTCGCCGGAAGCCACCTCTAGATTAGTTGGTTTAATAAGTTCTTGCCAATTTTTCTGAATCACCGGAATACCCTCTTTACTAGTTTATACGCTACAACAAAACGAGGGAGGAACAGAAGACTGCTCCCCTCTCAAAACTCAAAAATTAAACTCTGCGGCGTTTTCTTAAACGGCAGCCGTTATGCGGAATAGGAGTTACATCACGAATAGAAGTAATCGTGAAACCGATAACCTGCAAAGCTCTGATAGCCGATTCGCGACCAGACCCTGGGCCTTTAACTTCTACTTCTAATGTTTTCATACCATTTTCTTGTGCTTTCTTACCAGCTTCTTCTGCAGCAACCTGTGCAGCATACGGCGTAGACTTTCTGGACCCCTTAAAGCCCTGTGCACCCGCGGTAGACCAGGAAACAGTGTTTCCCTGTGCATCCGTAATGGTAACTCTGGTGTTGTTAAACGTAGAATTTACGTGAGCCACACCGGAAGTGATATTCTTCTTTTCTTTTTTCTTAATAACTGTTTTTGCCATTGCTACCTCACTTATTTCTTCTTGTTCGCAACAGTCTTGCGCTTACCTTTACGGGTTCTCGCATTCTGTTTTGTGCTCTGTCCGCGAACAGGCAAACCTTTACGATGGCGCAAACCGCGATAGCAGCCCAAGTCCATCAAGCGTTTAATGTTAACGCCGACTTCACGGCGAAGTTCACCTTCAACGAGGTAGTCTTTATCAATTACTTCACGAACTTTTGCGATGTCTTCGTCGGTCAATTCGTGTACACGACGCTCACCGGCAACGCCCGCTTTTGCACAGATATTCTGTGCTGTTTCTCTCCCGATGCCATAGATAGAGGTCAAAGCAATCTCTAATTTCTTGGCAGTAGGAATGTTTACACCAGCTATACGAGCCAAATTTACTCTCCATTACTAAACAATTAAACCATTCAAAAAGTTGATCACCACTTTTCAAAATTATGTCGGAGTATAAAACATAATTTATTAGAGTCAACAACTCTTTTAAAAAAAATCAAAATTTTTTAGTTTTTTTAACAAATTATTAGAATTTTTTTCCCACACATTTCGCAGAATCGCAATTATAAACCAGTTCAACAAATAGTTTTAAATATTTTTCCCCACTGAGCACCCGTACAAATGAAATTTTGCCTGCCCGATTCGCAAAAAAAACAAAAAGCGCCGGCAAAACCGGCGCTCTCTCCCTCACAAAAAAGGCTGACTACTTGCGCTTTTTATTCACAAGCGCTGCCTTTTTTAACAACCCTTCATACTGATATGCAATCAGATGGGATTGAACTTGCGTGATAAAGTCCATCGTTACCTGTACCACGATGAGCAGTGTCGTACCACCCAAAACAAACGGAACAGACAGTTTGGCAATCAAAATTTCGGGCAAAATACACAATGCCGCCAGATAAAATGCACCCAACACTGTCAAACGGGTAACAACATAGTCCAGATATTCCGCGGTGTTTTTCCCAGGGCGGATACCGGCAATAAAGCCGCCGTGCTTTTTCAAGTTATCCGCAGTTTCTTCCGGATTAACTACAACAGCCGTATAGAAAAACGCAAAAAACACAATTAAGAACGCATACAAAGCCAGATACAACGGCTGCCCGTGCCCCAGATAGCGGCTCAAAGTCTGCACCCATTCCGGCCCGTTGTTAGACCAGATATTCGCAACCGTAATCGGCAGCAACAACAAAGCACTGGCAAAAATCGGCGGAATAACACCCGTCGGGTTAACTTTAAGCGGCAAGTGCGAACTTTCTGCCGAAGTCATACGCAAACCAACCTGACGCTTCGGATATTGCACCAAGATTTTACGCTGCGCCATTTCAACTTTCAAAATGATGAACACCAGAGCAACGCTCATAATAAACAAGCTCAAAATAACCAGCGGAGACATTGAGCCGATTCGCCCTAATTCCAAGGTCTGCGCAATCGCTGCCGGAATATTGGCAATAATGCCAACCGTAATGATAAGGGAAGAACCGTTGCCCACACCGCGGGAAGTAATTTGCTCGCCCAGCCAAACGATAAACATCGTACCGCCGGTCAGTGAAATAATGGTTGAAAAGATAAACGTATACGGAGCAATAACCACAGGGCTGGAACCATCCCCATTGGCAATGCTCATCAAACCGATTGCAATACCATACCCCTGAACAATCGTAATCAAAACTGTCAAAAGTTTCGTATAATGCGTCATTTTCCGGTGTCCGGCTTCGCCTTCTTTCTTAAGTGCCGCCAGAGACGGAACCACAGAAGAGCCGAGCTGCAGAATAATCGACGCCGAAATATAAGGCATAATGTTTAACGCAAAAATCGTCATACGTTCCAACGCACCGCCGGAAAACATATTAAACATTCCCAAAATCCCGTTTGAATGTCTGGCAAAAACTTCCGCCAACACGCGGGCATCAATCCCCGGAAGCGGGATGAACGTTCCCAAACGAAAGACAATCAGTGCCAAAACCGTAAATAACAGGCGCTTTTTCAAATCCGTCGCTTTGCTGAAAACAGACGCATCCATATTCGCCGCCATTTTTTCTGCTAATGATACCATTTTTATTTCCTTAAAATTATTACTTTTGAGCAAACCGGAAGAGAGATTTCTCCCGATTTTCACCCCAACTTAATACATAAAATTTAATTTTGCCTTTAAAAAGTAGTTTTTTCCACCGCCTTTTAAAGACAGTACCGCTCCCCTATTTAAAAACACAACATTTAAGGAACAAAACACATCCAACATACTAAAATGTATAATTTTTTTTATCATACCATCTAGACAAACGCGAATTTATGTGCTATATTTCTACGAATCTTTAAACTACAATATGGAAATACAAAAAATGTCTAGACTAAAAGCAATAATGAGCGCAGGCATTTTAGTTGCAAGCGGAGCGTTATCTTCAAACTCTCCCTCGACAGACAACGAGATGCCGGTTCCCCAGGAAAAACACACACTACATACATTAACAAAAAGAACTGCACAAAAAGTATACCATCGCTTTGAAGAAATTCCCGCAATTTCAGACGAAGACGCCCGTTTGTATAAAAAAAGCGAATACACCTATATTATCAATGCCGAACATTATCAACAAACCGGCAATATTGAATTAAAGCGTGTTTTAACCGACGAAATCACAAAAGCTAGCGCGTTAGGATTAATCTTCCGTAGTGAATGCGGAACATATATTCCTCAGGAAAATGAAGACCAAATGACCTGTTATGACGTCGATATGAAGCTTATTAACCCGACCGGAACATACAAAGGTCCGTCACAAATGGATGATAACGCAATAGCTTCCTTTGCCAGATATTTAACAGCTAATCCTGACACCAGAAAATATATTCTGCCGCTGATAACTTTTAAGCCGAATAACAAGCTAAAAAAAGAGCTTGCCAAAGAAATGGCAGAACAAAATATTGATAACGATAAAATGCTGGATTTTGCCTTAAGCAAACTCGAAAAACTGTATTTTAACGAAAACAATAAGCTGCTCCCGATGGATGACAGAAACACCCTTATTCACCACCCGTTGTTTAAAAGCATCCTCTTTGACAGCAACGCTTGGAATCAGATTGCCTCTCCCGAATTAAAAGCATATATCCATAAAGAAAGTGCCAAACGGGAAAAAGGCCTGTCCAATACTGCTAAAAATTTCTTCTGCCTGACAGAAACATTCCCATCCGAAGAAATTCTCAAACAGGCGCTTGAAGATTATAACCTGACATCATTTTCATTAGGCAGAGCAGGAAAACCCAAACAAGTAATGTTGGCACTCGCTCTGAGTATGAACCTGAAAGACCAGAACGGCAATCTTGATGCCACCCGTATCCCGACATTTGCCATCGCCGCCTCTGTCAGCACCATCAACTGGCACGGCAACGGCTGCGAAGCTCTGTCAATGGCCAACAGTTCAGAAATGCGTACACACTTCCGCAAATCTTGGAACGATGGAATAGCTTACCTCAAAACAACTGCCAAGCAATGGGTCTGCGGCAAAAGCCGTACTCATGGGGTTAATGAACTTTCACAACTCAATATGATAACGCCGCAGTTAATCAAACAATATCAAAAACTGGAACTTGCCGGTGCCGACAAGCTGGCGCAGGAATACCAGCAAGCCATCCTCAAAGAAGAAGCTAAAACGCTTGTACAGTATAATTTAGCAACCCTGTTTACTAATAACAAGAAACAGCGTTAAATTTCCTGAAAGTGCTTATACAAAAAAAAGCGGCTTATCCAGCCGCTTTTCTTTTTGTAAAACTCAAATTTTCCGATAATCAAAAAAGACAGGACGCCGCCCCTCGCGAAGTGCTTTTTGCTGATATTTGGTTTTAACCCAGTCAGCCGGCTCATTGCGCCAGTCATTTCCACATTTGGCTGTCCAATAAAAAAGAGGACAGTCATTCAT
Source organism: uncultured Alphaproteobacteria bacterium (assembly GCA_910580155.1). Lineage (GTDB taxonomy): Bacteria > Pseudomonadota > Alphaproteobacteria > RF32 > CAG-239 > CAG-267. The sequence goes on along the minus strand of CAJTWX010000071.1, from coordinate 182 downwards.
TGTCCGCAAAACGTGGCGTTTATAAACTGGATGGTCGGTTGCAATACGAAACAGACCGCCTTTTTTTAAAACCCGCGCAACTTCCTTAAGGTTATCCGGATTGACAAACCGGCGCCCGCTGTGCTTTTTCTTCGGCCACGGGTCTGGAAACAATAAAAATACCTTATCAAAAAAACCATCAG
>CAJTWX010000070.1 GCA_910580155.1 uncultured Alphaproteobacteria bacterium | reverse complement strand
ATCGCCCAAATCTTTAATTGTTTTATATTCTGTCATTCTCATTTCCTTAAAAAACAATCCCCGCCGCTAATATCACCGCATAACAAAGCGTTGCGTGATAAAACGGCGGGGAGAGTCAAACTATTATCCGTTTACTTTTGCCATATGGGCAACGAGGTCTAATACCTTGTTAGAATAGCCCCATTCATTGTCATACCAGCTGACAACTTTAACAAAAGTCGGGGTGAGCTGAATACCGGCTTTAGCATCAAAAATAGATGTGCGAGCATCGCCCAAGAAGTCAGAAGATACAACATCATCTTCAGTGTAACCTAAAATGCCTTTCAGCTCGCCTTCGGAAGCTTTCTTCATAGCCGCGCAAATGTCTTCATAAGAAGCAGCTTTGGTGAGGTTTACTGTCAGGTCAACAACAGAAACATCCAAAGTAGGAACGCGGAAAGACATACCCGTCAATTTGCCGTTCAAAGCAGGAATTACTTTGCCAACAGCTTTTGCAGCGCCAGTAGAAGACGGAATGATGTTACCGCTTGCAGCGCGACCGCCTCTCCAGTCTTTAACAGACGGACCATCAACAGTTTTCTGTGTGGCTGTTGTAGAGTGAACGGTTGTCATCAAACCATCAGAAATGCCGAAAGCGTCGTTCAAAACTTTAGCAATAGGAGCCAGACAGTTTGTTGTGCAGGAAGCGTTAGAAACAAACTGTGTGCCTTTAACGTAAGAATCAGTGTTAACGCCGCAAACAAACATCGGAGTATCGTCTTTAGACGGAGCAGACATCACAACATACTTAGCACCGGCGTCAATATGACCCTGAGCTTTTTCTTTTGTGAGGAACAGACCGGTAGATTCTACAACATAATCAGCGCCAATTTCGTTCCATTTCAAATCAGCCGGATTCTTCTCGGCTGTAACGCGGATGGCTTTGCCGTTAACAACGAGCTTGCCGTCTTTAACTTCAATCGTGCCGTCAAACTGACCGTGCATTGTGTCATATTTGAGCATATAAGCCATATATTCAACATCAATCAAATCGTTGATGCCGACGATTTCAATATCATTTCTTTTCTGTGCAGCACGAAATACCAGACGACCGATACGTCCAAATCCGTTAATACCGACGCGAATAGTCATATTATTATCCTTCCAAAAATCAATGTGCGGACAGCCCCGCACGGCCTTTTTAACTAAAATCGAGGTTAAATTAACACTAATTCTATATTTTTCAAGCTAAATTTTATGTCCGCCCGTCAGGCTGGGGAAAGTTATCCCCAAGAAAACGCAGTTTAAAAAAGAAAACCCCGCCATAATTTCAGGCGGGATTTAGATTAACGGCCGTCTCTTACTCTGAAGTAATCTTGCGAAGCGCCGCCTTGGCCGCCGGCATACTTCATAAGGGCAGCGCGACGTTGTTCCGCAGCAATTTTTTCTTGCTGTTTCTTAGCCTTTTCTGCGGCACGCTGTTTCTGGCGCCGAATTTTTTTAGCTTTTTTCTCTGCCTTTTTGTCTGTCTTTTTCGAAGTATCTGTTGTTACAGTTTGGGAGCTTCCTTTTTCTTCTTCAAAAGTAAAGTTGGAAGAGGAGTTTCCTTTTTCTTCCTCAAAAGTAAAAGTTACAGGTGCAACATTTTGTTCAACCAAAATGTTTTCTTTATTGCTTACTTGCTTGTCGGCAGTTTCTTTTGCCGAAACCTCGCCCAGATGTTTGCTTTCCGAAAGGTTTAAATCATTCCCTTTATGTAAAGTCACAACTGGTTCAGCTTCTTTGTAAACATATTTAATCTCAGTTCTGGAGCTGCCAATCTCTTGGTCAAAAGTATAGGTAATCGGTTCTGTTCTGGTTGGTTTATATTGATACAAGCGCCCGTAATACTGGTTGGAAGCTCTGGTTGTGCTGACATTGCCTGCTGTATTTTCATAAACAACGTGTCCGTCTTCTTCACAGTCGCCGGTTTTGTAAAATCTGGCATAAACACCTTTGTTGTAAACACCGTCAGTAACCAAACCTTCTTCGGTGATATTATAGCCGTCTTTTCTGATTTGCTCAATTTGTTCAACTGTAAGCACGGCATCTTTACACGGGTTCAAAAAGGCTTCCAATGCTTCGGCAGATTCCGGAAACAGATTAGAATGAACCATAATGCCTTCAGCCACGCGCAAAGCCTGTTCTTTGCTCAATCCTTCAAAAGCACCGCCTTTAGCCAGCATATCATCCGTAATTTTTTCCATTACGTCTTCAAAAGCGTTATCGCCGTATTTGGTCACATACCAACCCTGCAGGTTTGTATATTGCTTTTTGCTGATTAAGCCCGAGTTTTCATAGCCGCCGCGTTCCGGAACATTGCCGGCAGCAGGTGTGCCGCGTGGCAAATCGTTCGAATCCGCAACAATCTGCACGCTGTCTGCTGTAGCCACTGTGTCAGTCATAAAGGTTGATGACCCGCCATCATTTACAAATGTAAACGAAACAGGGTTTCCAGCAGCAACAGAATCGTTAACTACGGTTGTCGATGTGTGGGATGAGGCTAATGAATCAGGATTTACGGAAGGTGTCTGAACAAAGTCTTCTTCAAAAACAAACTTCGAAGTGCTGCCGATACTATCCGTACTGACCTGGGTTGCTTTGTCTTCAACTAAAATATTTTCTTTAGCAGTAACGGTTTTGCCTACAACTTCATCCGCACCGGCAGTGCCGATTTGCTTGCCGTCATTCAAAGAATTGCCTTTGAAAACCTGAACGGTCGGAGCAATCGTATCTGTTCTCGTTTCGGATATGATGCGGGAACTGCCTTTTTCATCAAACGTAAAGTCGGGAGCTTTTTCTTCAACGATAACAGAAGAAGAGCCGTCCTCTTCCAAAACAAATTCCTGTTTGTTGTTATTAGCTTTTTTATCAAAATTTTGAACGTGTAATGTCGAGCCTTCTTCACAGTCAACATCGCGTCCGGTAACAACACGATTCAAAGTCCCTTCAACATCTTTGATAGAGCCGTCACTTAAAACATCATCCAGTTGTTGTGCCTGTTCCTTAGTGATTTCACCGCCGCACTCGCCAAAGAAAGCATCAAAGGCTTCAATGGGTTCCTGATGTTTCGGCAGATTCCACGAAGACATACGTTCATATTGGAATAAAACTTGTTCACGGGTCTTATTTGCAAAAATGCCGTTTTCTGCCAGCATATCATTTGAAATTTTCTTATAAAACTGCTCAAATTTATCTCTGCTGCCCCAATAGGTTTGCAATCTGTTCCATTGACTTTCCGAAATTCCCATATCGGCATTCCATTCTGTCGGAACGCTGATACTGTCTGTGGCAGCCGCTTGGACATTTACATCCAAAACCGGAATACTATCATTCTTAATCGTATCGGAAACAATTGAGGCAGATGTTTTAGTTGTATCATCCAAAACAAATGTTTTCTGGTTGGCGGGCATTGGCTCCGGTGCGCGGTTGGCGTTGTCCGTACGGCAACTCGGCAAAAAGGATGAAAGCAAAACAGAGGTTGTTGCTAATGTAACCATTGCTTTATGAGTTTTGGTTTTTGCTTTGTTTAACCATATAGCGGCTTTTTTGTGTCCGGCTGCGGATAATCTGTTAATAAACGAAGTGGTGCGTTTAAGAGCAGTTTCATAAGCGTCAGCAATAGATTTTGTAGCCACTTTAACTTTCTTGGAGAAATCGAACGCATTGTGCGGTTTTTCAGCCGAAGACAAACGTGCCCGAATTAAAGTCCGTTTAATCGAATCTCTGATACGGCTGACAAGCATTTTGTGTTTTTCTTTAGGCTGAGCATTCGCAAATTCAGCATTTTCCGTCACTTCGGGAATAACCTCTTGCATACCGGTTCTAAAGAGAATATTTTCTTTGTCTTCTTCAGAAATGTCCGGAACAATAGTGTTATCAATAATTTCGCGCACATCTCCCCTGATAACGTCTATTCTTAATTGAGCATCATCGGTATATTCTTGTTCAATTGTTTGTGCATTCTGCACAATCTGTTCTGCGGTGGCAAGCTGTTCTTTGTCTGCGTCTTTGAAGTTTGTCCCGTTTTCAAAAAGGGTTTTCAATTTTTGCGCAAACTCGGGGTCGTCGGCTTCAACCATCTTCATCGCGTTTGCATAAAGATTTTTGCTGATGGTGTTTGTATACCCGCCGACAATCTGATAAGCCGCACGAAGGGCATCTTCTTTTTCCTTAGCCTCATTAAAAGCTCTGATTTCAGCTGCAAATCCGGCATCTTCGGCTTCCACCAGCTTCAAAGCGTCTTCATAAACGCTTTTGCTGACAAGGGATGGCGCATTGTCAAGAATCTTGTATGCATCATCAAGAGACATTCCTTGTTCTCTGAGTTGCTTTTTTGCTTCTTTTTTAGTTTTTCTGAGGCTAACCACGGTTTTTTCTCCTAAAAAACGATTGAAAACACTTAAATTTAAAGGCATTATACAATAAGAAATCAATAATTTCAATAGAAAATTTTGTCGATTTTAAATATTTTTTAAAATATTGTCAAAATCTGCGCGGAATGATAAAAAAACATTGCGAAATTAAAGTCATTGTATTATAAAATCCGCAAATATAGTAATAAAGAGGACAATATGCGCGTAGATTTATTTGATTTTGAGTTGGATAAGGATTTAATAGCCAAAGAGCCTGCGACTCCGCGGGATTCTTCAAAACTGCTTGATTTAACTGAAGAAAATATGATAAATGACCGCCATTTTTATGATTTGCCGGATATCTTGCAAAAAGGCGATGTCCTTGTTTTTAATAATACCAAAGTCATTCCGGCGCGATTATACGGCAAACGCGGCGAGGCAGAAGTGGAAGTAACGTTATACCATCCCGAAAACGGCCTGACTTGGTGGGCTTTTATTAAAAATTCCAAACGCCTGCACCCTGAAGATGTTGTTACTTTTTATACTTCAGAGATTGCACCGGAGCAATCTTCTTTTAAAGCACGTGTATTAGAAAAACACGGGGAAGACGGTGTATTGCTGGAATTTCTATGCACGGCAGACGAACTGGCGAAAAAACTTGAAACGTATGGCTTAATGCCTCTTCCACCCTATATTAAAAGGGAAAAGCCGGTCGCCGGAATATGGAATAAATATAATGATAAGGAAAATTATCAGACAGTTTATGCTAAATATGAAGGCGCCGTTGCCGCGCCCACAGCCGGCCTCCATTTTACGGATGAGGTGCTAAAAAAAATAGAAGCAAAAGGCGTAACCAAAGTTTTCTTGACACTGCACGTTGGGGCAGGGACATTCCTTCCGGTTAAAACCGATAATACCGAAGACCATAAAATGCACGCTGAATACGGGGTTATCAATCAGGAAGCCTGTGATATTATCAATCAAGCTAAAAAAGAAGGCCGCCGCGTTATTGCGGTCGGCACGACATCCGTACGCCTGTTGGAAAGTGCTGCCGATGAAACCGGCTTATTGCATCCGTTTAACGGCGAAACCGCGATTTTCATTACCCCCGGATATAAATTTAAAATAATAGATTATATTATCACCAATTTTCACCTTCCGAAATCCACCTTGTTTATGTTGATTTGTGCAATTGCCGGTACCGAGCGGATGAAAGCGGCATATGCACACGCCATCAAAGAAAAATACCGTTTTTATTCGTATGGCGACAGTTCAATTCTTAAATGTGTAAATAAAATTTAACCTTTATGCTTTATAATAAAGTGCAAATGTGGCAAATTTGCGGAGCATATAGTGTTAAAATTAGGGTTTGAACCGGAAAAGGTTTTTCTGTTTTGTAAAAAATCATTTCTGCCGGAGCTTTTGGCCGGAATGTTTTTGGTATATTTTTTCACCGTTTCCGAGTTTTCGGAAAGCGCATATCAAACAACTCATCTGCTGTTTGTCATCACTGTTGCGCTCGCTTTGTTAGTTGCTGCGTTTTTTCGGATTATGCCTGTTATGGCCGCTGTATCAATCATCTATGTAAGCTATATCGTTATCAGTGCCGAGCGCTACCTGTATGGTGAAGATTATATTTTTTCTGCCGGATATAATATTTGGTGTATGTTGGTAATTCCTAATCTGCTGATAGCAGGTGTTTTTTTTAGGAAGTATGGCACATATCGGCACTTAAGCTGGTTTTATATATTGTTGTTTGCGGAAACGGCTCTTATTGAAAAAATGCAAAATCCGGATATGAATGCCGATTCTTATTATTTTTATAAGCATATCGGTATGCTGAATTATCCGGCGTTTTATTTGTCATTGATTTCTGTATTGGTGCTTTTTGTCTTTTACATAAGAAAAGGCAAAATATTGGGAGCTGCTGCATTTTTTTCAGCGGCAATGGTTTTTGCAAGCCTTCTGATGTCGGGAAATTTGTTTGCATTTAATTTATTTTTGTTTGCTGCGGTCACGATTGAGCTTATATCAATGTTGAGCTATCTCGGCTATGTCCGCTTTAAGGATGAAGAGCTGGATATCGCCGGCTTTAAAGCTTATGTTTATGATGCAGAAAGAAAATATCCGCTGAAATATAGTATATCTTTAATGTATATTGATGATTACAACCGTTTATTGAAACGTTTCGGCTATCATAAAATGATATTACTGAAAAAAATGTTTATCAATCGTATCAATAAAGTCAATCCGGAAGTGCAAATATATAATTACAGGGAAGATTCTTTTATACTTGCATTTTTAAATTTCAATGCGCCGGAAAGTTTTGAAAAAGCAGAAGAAATCCGCCGTTCGCTTGTAAAATCTATTTTTATTTTTAACGAAAATAACCACCTGCAATTAACCGTATCGCAGTGTATCAGCGAAAAAAAACGTAGCGATATTGATGCCAATGCCGTATTAGAACGCGCCGAAGAAAATCTGCAAAAAGCTTGCAAATTTACGCGCAATATCACAATTAAAGCCTGAGTTTATCCTCTTTTTAAGCTGCGGTGCAGAATAAATAAACCCAAAATTAAAAACGGCAGCGATAAAATCTGTCCCATCGTTACAGAGCCTGCAATATACCCGATTTGTCTGTCAGGTTCGCGGAAAAATTCCATTGATATGCGTGACAAACCGTAAATAACTAAAAAAACAGCGGAAATAATGCCGGTATGGTTGCGGACAAATTTTTTGCGCCATAACAGGTTAAGAATGATAAACATCAAAATGCCCTCGGTCAGAGCTTCGTAGAGCTGCGACGGATGCCGCGGCAAATACCCCCCGTCCGGAAATTTAACCGCCCACGGCACAGTCGTAATCCGCCCCCAGAGTTCGCCGTTAACAAAGTTGGCCAATCTGCCCAAAAATATACCGATTGGGACATACAAAGCAACCAAGTCCGTAATTTTTAAATATGGAAATTTATATTTCTTAGCAAAACAATAAATAGCAATGATGAC
>CAJTWX010000069.1 GCA_910580155.1 uncultured Alphaproteobacteria bacterium | reverse complement strand
AGGTTTTTCGGCAACTGATTTCCGCCAGCGTTTTCCCAAAGAAATGGCGGAAATAGGGCTTGATAAGCGCGGCTTTTATTTTAACAGTGGTGTGATGCTCCATAATCTTAAACGCCAGCGTGAAGATAATATGACTGCCAAATTGGTGGAATACATTAAAACCCACGAAGATTTTTTCGGTGACCAAGATGTTTTAAATGTCGTGTTTGGCGATAAATTAAAACTGATGTCATATCGCTATAATTGCATCAGCACCTTTTTTGAGGCGGATGATTTAGAATTTTTAAGCGGTTATTTTGGTGAGCCTTTGCCGAAAGATACATTTAATATCTACGAAAATGCTGCTATCCTGCATTATGCCGGAGATAAACCGTGGCAGGAAAATTATAAACCCGAATATCTGAAAGAGTTGTGGTTCAGATATTATAATCAAATCAAGGATTATTGATGACTAAAAAGCGTGCTATTACCGTTGTGGTTTTGATTCTGGTTTTTATAAGTGGGCTGTATTTATATCGCAAACCGGTTGTGAATATTGCTTATATGTCCGATTCGCAGTATGTGCCGTATGTAATGGTCTCACTTCATTCAGCGCTGAAAAACAAACATCCGGATACAATATATAATGTTCATATCATTGCCAAAGATTTCACCCCCGAAGACAAAATTAAAATCAAACGGATAGAACAGGAAAACGTGCATATAAACATATATCCGGCACAGGAGCATAAATTGAATGTTTCGCGTCTTGGGCGTTTCGGAGCCTTTGAAGTAGCTTTGCAAAAATTGTTTATTGCCGAATATCTTAAAGGTGTTAAAAAGGTTTTGTATCTGGATGCCGACACACTGGTGCAGGAAGATTTGTCGGATATATATCAAACAAACATAACCGGCCGTTATGCAGCAGCCGTTAAAGACGGGCTGATGTATCAATATCCAGAACACATCACGGAGCTGAATTTGCGAAACAAAGAGCTTTATTTTAATAGCGGCGTAATGCTCCTGAATCTGGAACAAATGCGTAAAGATGAGATAATAAAAAAAGCCGTCATCTATTTTAATACGCATAACGATATATTCGGTGACCAAGACGTTTTGAATGTCGTATTTGCAGGCAAAGTAAAGCCCGTTTCTTACCGCTATAATTGTAATAGTGTCTTTTTTGAAGAAAAGGAAATAGATTTCTTAAGCGCATTTTGGCAAGAAAATATGCCTCAAACGCCGCAAGCTGTCTATGAAAAAGCGGCGATTCTTCACTTTGCCGGTCATAAACCGTGGACAGATTGGTTTAATCAGCCTTACTTAAAGCCGTTGTGGTGGAAATATGCCAAAGAAACTCAGGCTAAATATGGCATAGCTTTTTAATTTTCCTTGCACAAATACATTTTTGTCGCTAAACTCGCTTTTAAATAATAAAGGTAATAAGGGTATGGCAAAAGTAGTAACATTCGGCTGTCGGATAAACAGCTATGAAAGCGAGATTTTCAAAGAAAAACTGAAAGCATATGATAACTTGATTGTTGTCAACACTTGTGCCGTAACCGCCGAAGCCGAGCGCCAGTGCCGCCAGACTATTCGCAAACTGCGTAAAGAAAATCCGGCTGCCAAAATTATCGTCACCGGTTGTGCTGCTCAAGTCAGCACGGCGCGTTTTGCGGATATGCCCGAAGTGGATTTGGTTTTGGGTAATAAAGAAAAAACCGAAATCGAAAAATATCTGATAGCCAAAGAGAAAACTATCGTTGGCGACATCTTTTCATTTTCAGGCTATGATGCATATATGATAACCGGCTTTGAGGGGCGGGAACGTGCATTTGTTGAAATCCAGCAGGGCTGCAACCATCGCTGTACCTATTGCATAATATGGCAGGCACGCGGTGCAAACCGCTCGGTTAAAGAAGAAAAGATTTTAGAACAAATAAAACTTTTACTGTCGCAAGGGTTTAAGGAAATATGTTTAACCGGTGTGGATGCGTGCTCTTATGAACCGAGTTTTAACGGGTTGGTCAAAAAGATTCTGCAGACATTTCCCGAACTGCCCTCATTGCAATTCGGTTCTTTAGACCCCGCAGCGATAGATGATGAATTTGTCGCATTGGTTCGCAAATATCCGAATATCCATCCGCATTTTCATTTTTCTATCCAGTCAGGCGATAATCTGATATTAAAAAGGATGGGGCGCCGACATAGCCGCGAGGATGTCATAAACCTCTGCCGAAAACTGCGGGAAGTGCGTCCGGAAAGTACCTTCGGGGCAGATTTTATTTGCGGGTTTCCAACCGAAACTGATGAAAATTTTAACAATACGCTTAAATTAGTGGAAGAGGCAGGAATAGATAAATTACACGTTTTCCCATATTCGGAGCGTCCCGAAACGCCGGCAGCCAAAATGCCGCAGGTGCCGGTCAACATCCGCCGGCAGCGCGCGGAAACTTTAAGAAATTTAAGAAAGGAATAGACAATGAGCGGTTTTTTTCAAAAATTAGGCTTCGGGCTTAAAAAAACATCACAAAACTTAAGCCGCGGTATAACCGATATCTTTACCAAAGAAAGCCTGTCGGATGATGTCGTGACAGATTTGGAAGAATTGCTTTATACGGCCGATGTCGGTGTCAAAGCCACCACAGAAATCGTGGAAAAATTTACCGCCCGCCGATTTGAAAAAGGCAGTGATATCGCCAAAATCAAAGAAGAATTAAGCCGCGACATTGTTAATATCTTAAAGCCCTCAGAGCAGGAATTGCTGATTGATAAAACCAAAAAGCCGTTTGTGATTTTAATGGTCGGTGTTAATGGCGCAGGCAAAACCACCACCATTGGCAAGCTCGGCAAAAAATTTGCCGAACAGGGGTATAAAGTGTCGTTTATTGCTGCCGATACATTCCGTGCCGCAGCCGTGGAGCAATTAGCCGTTTGGGGTAGCCGCCATAATTTGCGTGTCTTTTCGGGGCCTGCCGGATGTGACAGCGCGGGCTTGTGCTATGACGGTTTGAAAGAGGCAGAAAAACAAGGCGATGATATTGTGTTTATCGATACCGCCGGCCGTTTACAAAACAAGAAGGGCTTGATGGAAGAATTGCAAAAAATTGTCCGCGTTATCAAAAAAATCTCTCCGGAAGCACCGCATAAAACTTTGATTACGATAGATGCGACCACTGGGCAGAATGGCCTTGATCAGGTAAAAACCTTTAAAGAACTGGTTGATGTTAACGGCGTTGTTGTTACCAAGCTTGACGGTTCGTCCAAAGGCGGTATATTGCTGGCAATTGCCTCTGAAACGGGAATCCCGATTCATTTTGTCGGCGTGGGTGAACAGGCAGAAGATATGGATGTATTCACAGCTGAAGACTTTACGAAAGGGTTACTTGGGCTATGATGAGCTTAAATTTTGATTTTGAGGAAGACGCATCGCTTTCCGTCATAAAACCTGCTGAGCCGCAGCCCAAAACCATTACCGAGATTTCTAACGAAATCAAGCGTTTTGTTGAAGGCAATTTTAATCACGTTTTAATCCGTGGTGAGATTTTTGGTTCGAAGCGTGCCGATTCGGGGCATTGGTATTTATCCTTAAAAGATGAAAATGCTGTTTTGGCAGCGGTCTGTTGGCGTGGTGTAGCGTCCGGTCTCAAGGTTAAAATTGAAGACGGGTTAGAAGTTATTGCCACCGGCAAAATCACGACCTTTTCTGGCAAGTCATCATATCAACTGGTTATCGAAAGTCTTGAGCCGGCAGGGCAGGGCGCGCTTTTAAAGCTGTTGGAAGAGCGCAAGCAGCAGTTCATCAAAGAAGGCTTGTTTGATGCCGCGCATAAAAAGCCGATTCCTTTTTTACCCGAAACGATTGGTGTTGTATCCAGTGCATCTGGCGCAGTAATCCGTGATATTATCCATCGTATTCGTGACCGTTTTCCCTCGCATATCATCTTATGGCCGACACCGGTGCAGGGCGAGGGCGCCGCAGAAAAAGTCGCGGCGGCGATTCGCGGTTTTAATGCTTTAACTAAAGAAAGTCAGGTCAAACGTCCGGATGTTCTAATCGTTGCCCGCGGCGGTGGCAGTCTGGAAGATTTATGGCCGTTTAATGAAGAGGTGGTGATAAGGGCTGTTTACGATTCGGAAATTCCGTTAATCTCGGCAGTCGGGCACGAAACTGACACAATGTTAATTGACTATGTATCCGACAAACGCGCTCCCACCCCGACTGGAGCGGCGGAATTTGCCGTTCCGGTTAAAGACGAACTCGTTTCTTGCTTGAATATTTTAGATAATCGGATGCGCAGTTCGATTCGCCGTTGTCTTGACGAATATAAAACCCGCATTGATGGCTTAAGCCGCGGTATCCCGAATTTGCAGCAGATATTGAATGAAAGCGCACAAAAATTGGATTATCGTTTAGAGCGCCTGCAAATCGCAATGAAAAATGTTTTGACCCAAAAGAAAAATACGCTAGCGCTGGCAGAGGTCAAACCCGTTTATATCAACACGCAGATAGAGCGCTATCAGGAACGCCTGCAAAGCTTATCAGCCCGTTTGGAAGGTGTATCTGTTGAATCAGTCTTAAAACGCGGATTTGCGTGGGTGAAAGGTGAACATAACCAAACAGTATATAATGTCAGCGAGGCGCAAAAGCAAACAAGCTTAACGATACGTTTTGCAGATGGTGAGTTGAACACATCACTTTCAAATACACCACAGCAAACCACCCGTCCGAAAAAAGCCAAAAAAGAAGAAAAACCGCAGGCAACATTATTCGATTTTTAATAACTTATCGTTATACTTGCTGTAAATAAAGGAGAACAGCAATGATAAGTATGCATATCTTTTGGCTTGCGCTGATACAGGGACTGACGGAGTTTTTGCCGGTAAGCTCTTCTGGACATTTAATTTTGTTTGCGAAGTTAACTTCATACGGTGACCAAGGGCAGGCAATAGACATTGCATTGCATATTGGCTCATTGATAGCGGTCGTGTTGTATTTCTGGCAGACTATCAAAACAATGCTGCAGGGGTTATGGCAAAATAAGTTTTTACCAAATTTTGAAAACTCCGGCGTGCGTTTGGCATATTATATTTTGTTTGCCACCATACCGGCAATTGTCATCGGCGGCATATTTTCATACCTCGGCACGGATTGGACAAGGAGCACCAAACTTATCGGCATTATGCTGATTGCATATTCTCTGGTGTTATGGTATGCCGATACCAAATTCAGCACCGCCAAAACCTTAAAAGAAATGTATCTGCGCGATGCTCTCTTGATAGGATTCGCCCAGTGTCTCGCTTTTATTCCGGGAACAAGCCGTTCGGGTGTAACCATCACAATGGGGCGTTTCTTGGGCTATAACCGCGCCGAAGTCGCTAAGTTTTCAATGCTGTTATCTATCCCCTCAATCTTAGCTGCGGGTATAGTTGCAGCCTATATGGTCTATACCGGAACGGAATTTGCCCGTATCACAATGGCTTATCAGGCTGTCGGAATGTCATTTGTTTTTTCTTTTCTTGCCATCTTTTTAATGATGCGCTGGTTAAGATTTGCGACATTTTTGCCGTTTGTCATCTATCGTATTGTATTAGGAACAGCCTTATTATTAAATGCTTATGGCGTAATCTGAAAAAAACTGTTGACACTAATAAAAAAAGCAGTTAAATAAATACCCGTTGCTCTGGTGGCGAAATTGGTAGACGCGCATGCTTCAGGTGCATGTTGCCTCAGGCAGTGGAAGTTCAAGTCTTCTCCAGAGCACCATATTTTCTAAACTCCCCGTTTCGGGGATTTTTTTATAGCTAAAAAGCTATCCTCTGTATCAAATAGTTCTGCATTTCTTGATATTCTTTCAAATAAGACTATATCTTTAAGTGTTCACGATGGAAAAGTTTTGAAAATAGAATTTAGTTTCAGGTTTTGCAGAGTGAACAAGAAATGTTCCTTGTCTTCTGCAATAACAAAAGATCTAAATTCGTTTGTTGAGGCATTAGAGGAGGTCGCTGAGAGAGGAAATTATTCCTCTCTCTTTTGTTATACAAATCTATATTAAAATAAAGTGGACATTTTGTATTAGAAACTGTAACCTTGCAGTATGGCTGATACGGATTTATCAACACTTTTACTCAAATGGTATGACGCTAACGGGCGTAGCCTGCCTTGGCGTGTAAAGGGCGGTGCACACCCGAACCCTTATGTTATCTTGGTTTCGGAGTTTATGCTCCAACAAACCACAGTCAAAACCGTTATTCCGTATTTTCACCGCTTTATGGATCGCTTCCCGACCATTCAGGCGTTAGCAGCGGCAGATATAGAGGAAGTCTACCAACTCTGGCAGGGGTTGGGATATTATACCCGTGCCCGCTCATTGCACACAACCGCACAAATGATTGTCAATGATTTTGGCGGCAAATTTCCCGAACAGCGACAGGATGTCCTAAAGCTTAAAGGAATAGGCGCTTACACAGTCGCAAGCTTTTTGGCACTCGCGTTTAATCAGCCCGAAACGGTGATTGACGGCAATGTAATGCGTATTATTGCTCGTCTGTACCATTTAATCGATTCGCTGGATGATATTGCTGATACGATTCGCTTAAAAGCCGAAGCGCTGACCAGTCACGAACACCCTGCCGACTATGCCTCGGCGATTATGGACTTGGGCGCTACCGTCTGCACTCCGAAAAATCCGCAGTGCCTGCTTTGTCCGTGGGCAAAATATTGCCAATCAAAAGGAGCCGCCGATGTTGAGCAAATTCCTATTCGTCGCAAGTTGGAAAAAAAAGAAAAACACGGTAGCATCTACCTGATATATAATTCCAAAGACGAAGTGCTTATTCGTAAACGCACCGAAAAAGGTCTCCTTTCCGGCTTATATGAATTTCCGTGGACAGACGAAGGCGTTTTATTTGTTGACGCTGAAGATACCCAAAACGAAGTCACCCACGTTTTCACTCATTTCAAACTAACCCTGCGTATTTATAAACTTAGAATCGAAACCTCTCCTATATGTGATGGCTTTTTCATATTCCCCGAAACGCTGAAGAATTATCCGTTCTCTACCCTGATGAAAAAAGTCATAAAACTTCTGCCGCAAAAGGACACAAAATGAAAAAACTAATTTTAGCGCTGCTGCTCATAGCTATTCCGGTAATAGCCGCCGAACAAACAATAGATAATATTTTGGTTGAAAAATCCGTCCGTAAAATGTATCTGCGCCAAGGAGGTAAAAATATCAAAGAATATACCATCCGTCTCGGATCCAATCCGACAGGGCATAAAGAACAGGAGGGTGATGGCAAAACGCCGGAAGGAAAATATACCATCTCGGGGCGCAACCCTAAAAGCGCCTATCACCTGTCGTTGCGCATCTCGTATCCGAATGCGGCGGATAAAAAACGCGCTGCCCTCAAAAAAGTCTCCCCCGGTG
>CAJTWX010000068.1:3937-8013 GCA_910580155.1 uncultured Alphaproteobacteria bacterium | reverse complement strand
GTTGCCGCACGCGGTGAACTTGGCCCCATAACAGGCAACACGATAAACGGACCATCCGGCACACACCAAGCCGCAAGAGTTTCATCAAACCCTGTCTTTTTTTGCTCCAGCCCGACCGCGGACGCTACATCAAACAGCCCTGCCCCGCCTAATGTCGTATTCAGTACAAAGCGCCCAAGATTATTTCCTGAATTTTCAAAATCTCCTTGCAAAATATGATTTACAGCAGATACCGGCTCTTCTATATTGTTAAAGAAATTCGTTACACGTTGGCGGACAAATTCATTTGTTACGGCGCGATAGCCTTTTGCTACCGGACGTATGACGTATTTATCCAATTTGTTATTAAAGCTAAACATTGCACGATTATAGCTTTCAAGCGGCGTAACATCTTCTGTTGTTTGATCTTTAACCGCAGTTGCACACCCGCTCAGGCCTATAATCATAAGCATTGCAATATATTTAGAAAACTTTGCGACCACTTTTCCCTCTTTGAAAATTTTTATTCAATATAACGCTTTCGCCAAATAAATCAACAATAAAATTATCCGAGGGCGAATGTTATTTATATTATGATAAATGCGCCGTTATTTCAGTGTAAAATGTTACAATTTAGAAATGTTTTGTGTGTTGCAAATCAGAAAATATGCGATACTATGCCGTTATGTTTTAATTTTTTAGAGGTAGACACTTATGACTAATACATATAATGGCAAAATCAACCTTTTTGACTGCGCTACAGCACAAAAAGTTATCGGACAGGACAATTTCCTGAAAGCAAAAAAAACCGTTTTAGACCACGGTGCTTATTGCCAAGGGCCGGAAACAAAAGAATTAGAGGCAAGACTTGCAGAATATTCCGGTGTTAAATATTGCGCTACAAACTCTTCCGGTACGGATGCGCTGATTTTGGCTCTGATGGCTTGGGGCGTTAAACCGGGCGATGCTGTATTTGTTTCTTCATTTACATTTGTGGCTTCTGCCGAATGTGTTGCCATTTTGGGTGCAACACCAGTATTTGTGGATTCAGACCCGCATACATATAATATGGATCCTGCTGATTTGCAACGCGCTATTGACGAAGTAAAGAAAGAAGGAAAACTGAATTTGAAAGCTGTTGTTGCCGTTGATATTTTCGGCTCTCCGTGTGATTTGGACAAGATTATGAAAATTGCCCACGACAATGGAATGAAAGTTTTGGAAGATGCTGCACAGGCTTACGGCTCGACATATAACGGCAAAAAAGCCGGCTCTGCTGCCGATATGGTTGCAACTTCATTTTATCCGACAAAACCTTTGGGCTGCTATGGTGACGGTGGCGCTACATTTACGAACTCAGCCGAAGAGAATGCTTTACTCGTTTCCTGCCGCGTTCACGGTATGAGCCCCGAAGACCATTACGACAATATCCGTTTAGGCCTGACCGGACGTTTAGATTCATTCCAAGGTGCTGTTTTGCTTGAAAAATTAAAAATTTTCGATGAAGAACTTGTTAAGAGAACAAAGATTGCCGAGAAATATAATACAGAATTAAGTTCTTATTTCGGCAAACAGAAAGTTTTGGATAACGCAACATCTGCATACGGTCTATACACCATTGACTGCGAAGACAGAGATGAGCTGATGGCCTATTTGAGAGAAAACAATATTCCGTGCGGCGCATACTATCCGCGTCCGGTTCACACCCAGACAGCATATACCCAATGGAACACCAGAAAACTTCCGGTTTGCGAGAAATTATCTAAAACCGTTTTGAGTATTCCGATGCATCCGTATTTGGAAGAAGATGCACAGAACTATGTTATCAGCAAGATGAACGAGTTTGCAGCAAGAAAAGCCAAAGCTGCTGCATAATCAAACTTTTTACTAAACCCGAAAACAGGTGTTTTATTGCACCTGTTTTTTTGTTTTTCGTTTATAAAAACTTATTATTGATTTTTTAAGCAATACTCCCTATATTATTTTTAGTAAAAAATTTTAAAGAAGGGGAAGTTTTACAATGTTTGAAAACAGAGAAGTCGCATATACGAGCAATGCACAAGTTGTTGACGAGGGATTACGCAGTTATATGCTGAAAATTTACAACTATATGACAGGCGGTTTGGCCGTTACCGGTATTATCTCTTATTTGATTGCCAGCAATCCGTCATTCCTGAGATTATTTTTTACACCTACGGGATATTCCGGTTTCGGGTGGTTAGCCCTTTTTGCTCCGCTTATTATGGTATTTGCGTTTGGCTGGGTTGTCAATAAGGGCACACTTGCGCAAGTGCAGGCTATGTTTTGGGGATTTTCCGCTTTAATGAGTGTTTCTCTTGCGCCGATTTTCCTGATTTATACCGGCACCAGTATTACACGCGTCTTTTTAATTACTGCGGCAACATTCGGCGCATTGAGCCTGTATGGATATACCACTAAGAAAGATTTGAGCGGTTGGGGAAGTTTTTTGATGATTGGCTTAATCGGTTTGATTATTGCAACCATCGTTAACTTCTTTATGCAAAGCACCGGATTATATTATGCACTGTCTTATATCGGCATTTTGATTTTTGCCGGATTGACTGCTTATGATACGCAGAATTTGAAGAGTATGTACTATCAAAGCGGAATGGAAGGCGATATAGCAGATCGCATTGCTATATCCGGTGCTCTTTCGCTCTATCTTGATTTTATCAATATGTTCTTATATTTGTTAAGATTAATGGGTGATAGAAGATAATTTCATCTAAGTTTTAATTTAGCCGGAACGATTGTTCCGGCTTTTTAATTAGGGGAGAAAAAATAATGAATTGCAATATATTGGAACTTTATGCAAAACGTCATAGTTTCTACGATATCAATAAAACATTACCAATTTCCAATGGTGATATTCAACAAATCGTTCAATCAGCATTAGAGCTTTACCCGAGCCCGTTTAACTCTCAAAGTGCGCGAATCGTTTTATTATTTGGAGAGCAGCATACTAAATTTTGGAATATTGTTTTATCAATACTACTAACAAAATCTCCTAAGGAAAAAGCCCCTGCCATCCACAATAAAATTGCCACATTTGCTGCAGGCGCAGGTACTATTCTTTATTATATGGCTACAAAAATTATTAAACAGCAAGAAGATAAATTTCCATTATATGCAGCTAACTTCAAAAATTGGGGATACCAATGCAATGCCATTTTGCAATTTATGATTTGGAGCGCATTGGCTAATCAGAATATCGGAGCAAGTCTACAACATTATAATCCGATTATTGATGCGAAAGTTAAAGAGGCATTTAAAATTCCTGACACTTGGGAACTTGTAGCTCAAATGCCTTTTGGCGGGATTACCATAGAGCCCACACCTCATCCAGTTATTGAAGATGCACAAAACATAATCTTCTTTTCTTAAATCAAGTACAAATCAGACAAAGTAGCCTATTATTTAAAAGCAAAAAACTCCACAAGGGAGATTTTTTAATGGTGCGGCCTGCTATGCAATTATCGGACTAATTACTATGAGGATTTTAAAGAATTATCAAGGCAAATTGAGGTACTTTGTGACGTTGATGTCAGTTAGTTAAATTGCTTATTTATTGATTTTTATAAATATATAGCTTATAGTTGGAAAAAATTATTTAGTTTTAGGGGGGACAATGAAAAAATATATTCTATTCACTTTTGGGGTTTTACTGAATTATATTTATCCCACATCAGCCTCTGAACAGAACTTACAATCGGACTATCAATATATTTTTCAATCGATGGATATTGACAAAAATGGTAGAATTTCACCTACGGAATATTTTGTTGTAGAATCAGCAACAGTTGGTTATAGAAGACACCTAACAAACATTTGGAAAAGTCTTGATACAAATGATGATAATGTCGTTACTCCTGATGAATATTTTGGAGAAATACATTCAGCAAAAAAAATTCCTTTTTCCGACAAAGATGGAAATATTACAGAGCACGCATATTGGTTTATTGAGGTAATTGATTATTCTCAATACCAAAGACATCTCGTGCATTTTTTTGATTTTATGGATAAAAATCAAGATGGTTTTCTTAATATGGAAGCATATAAAGATACCTTTTCTCTCG
>CAJTWX010000068.1:0-3927 GCA_910580155.1 uncultured Alphaproteobacteria bacterium | reverse complement strand
TACGCCAAGGCAATTGATATAAATAATGACAATAAAATTTCAAAAGACGAGTTTTTAAATTTTGATTTTAAAATGATAAATCGTAAAATTTTTGACAGTATTGATGCCAATAATGATGGTTTTATTAGTGAAAATGAATTTGTTAATCACATAGAAAAAGCAGAACAAAACTTAACTTCTTGGTAAATTTTTCTGAAAGTCCGATTATTTGTTTAAAATCTGTCTTTTTCAAATGGTAAAAATCGGACTAACCGAAAGCCTTGATTTTCATAACAAAAAAGCACCTCAACCGGTGCCTTTTAACAAATGGTGCGCGATACTGTGCGATTATCGGACTAATAAATATGAGAATTTTAAGGAATTATCAAGACAGATTGAGGTACTTAATGACATTGATGTCAGTTAGTCATTAAATCAACCGCATAAATTTAATCCTCAATCCACTCGGCACCTTTATCTTTAGAATATGAGTATTCAATTTTGGGGCATTGTTTAGCATTTCCTGTTTGATATTTTACTTTATTAAATTTTACAGATGTAATTAGTTCATAACCATTAACCGTTTTCTGATTTCCTAAAACTCCACTATATGAATAGGGTTCTGTTTTTAATTATAAATTATCTTTTATACCCGCATCATCAACTAAGCCTTCATAGTCTGCTGCCAAATTCTTTATATATTCAACATTTCCATAGCAACTTCCATAACCATTCATTGTACAAACAAGAGCATCCTTTTTATTTATAACTTGAAAAATCTTATATCCATACTGTTGTTTATCTGGCGTTGTTGTACAAATATCGCCTTTTTGTATATTCCCCTCTCCGCAATAAGGTATATTCATTTTCACCGATTTAGGAGAGCAGTCATCATTTAGTACGATTTCTTTTCCTGATAAATCTTTTTCTGTCTTATTTATAATCAATTTCCCTGAAACAATTTTTCCTGTATTAACACATGCAGACAATATAAGTGTAACAGATAAAACAATAACTAATTTTTTCATACTCTTCTCCTAAATACAGAAAACTTGTTGTTAGCATATATGCAAATTTATAGATGTCAAGTTATCAAGATATTTATCGGACTGGGATTTTATTTAGCAAAAAGCTAGATTTTCTTAGCTTTCGCATAAAAAGTCCGATAATTTGTTTAAAATTGTTGTTTTCAAAACATCAAAAATCGGACTGGCTGAAAGCCTTGGTTTTCATAACAAAAAAGCACCTCGAAAGGTGCATTTTAACAAATGGTGCCGCTAGTAAGAATCGGACTTACGACCCCGTCATTACCAATGACGTGCTCTACCACTGAGCTACAGCGGCATATCTATAAAGTGCCACCAATGACATATTGCAACGTTTGCACAACCGTTTCATCAGTTAGCGAGATTTAGAATAACCAAACTTTTTATAAAATCAATAAAAATTTTTCTAATTTTGGATTTTTTTCGTAACAGCTAAATCTTTTGGCTTAAATAAATAATTTATTTGAAAAAATTTAAAGTTAATGATAAGTAAATTTCTGTTAGCAACTCGTGAGGTTTCTTTATTATGCCTAATAGCAAAAAACAAAAAAATGTTTTGCCCACCGCAAGCAAGGCGACTCTGCCAGACTTGAAGAAGTTTTTGTGGCTTAGGCGCAATTTTGCCTATTGTTTAATTATTTCCGCCGTTATCTGGATTGTCGGGTTGAGCTATTATGTGGAGCATTTTATCGGCTGGAGCAGTATTTTGGCTTTATCACCGGCGGATTTTGGTCCATTTATTTTTTCAACCACACTGCCTTTACTTGCTGTTTGGTTTTTGTTAGCCTATATTGAGCGCAGCAGCAGTCTGGATGCTAATGCCGAATTATTCCAAACCTATATTAACAGTCTGATGTATCCGGATGAAGGCGCAACACAAAATGCCAAGGCCTTTGCAGCGGCTCTTAACGAGCAGATTGCGTTATTGCAAAAAGAAAACAAGCAAGCTGTTGCCCAATCTGCACAATTAAAAAATGATTTAGATATTCGCGTGCAGGAGCTTTCACAAATTCTTGCTTCATTAGATAATTATTCGGCAAAAACCTTAACTGAATTAAATAACGGCGTTAAGAATTTGGCTGACAGATGTTCTTATATCACGGATAAAACCAATAATACCGTTGATAATATGCGGGATTGCACAGCGGATATTGCGCAAAACTCTGATAAATTTTTAGGGAAAATCACTCCGATATTAGATGAAATCTCTGCTGTTTCTTCGAATATTAAAAATAACATTTCCGACAATAAAGCTAATCTTGCGGAAATTAAGACACAGCTTGTATCGTGTGCTGATATCAGCAAGACGCACGTTGAAGAGATGTTAGCGAAGGTTGCTAACAATACTGCGCGAATCGAAAATGCATTTTATAAAACAACCGAAGAGTATGACGCCTTGTATAAACGCCTTGATGCAAGCATTTCTGGCATTGAGGGGCAGGTTGAGGAGCAAAAACGCCTGATTTATGCGCAAACAAATGTTTTGAATCATAACTCTGAATTATTAAGCACAAAGTTAACCAAATACGGTAAGACGATTTCAACTGAAATTGATAAACTCGTTAAAAACTCCGTTGAAATGGAAAAGATGACGAAAAAGCAGATTGCCGGACTTAAGACGGTTAATTCTGAAACCGGTAAAGCTCTGAACGGAATTGGCGGATCGTTTGACAATATCCGCGCAGAACTGGAACAACGTTGCGAATATGCGGTCAGTAGTATGCAAAATGTTATTATTGCTATCAACAAAGAAACTGAAAAGCTTATGGCATTTACGACTTTGACTCAGGCCAAGAATATGGATTTGAAAACAATTTCTGAAACGATTGTTGATAAAATCGGCGATATGAGCAGTAAGCTTGCGCTTAAAACTGATACATTAAAAGATAAGGCGGTTGAAGTTATCGGTAAATTTACGGAAGCGAGCGAACTGATTAACCGCAGCACGGATAAGATGAGCACCTCCTCCAGTCTGATTGTCAATAACAGCCAGCAAAGCGTTAAGCTGTTGGAAGTGCAGAGCTTTTACATTAACAGCGCGATGTCAAATGTTGATATGGTTCAAGACAAGCTAAACAAACTTAATGCAGAAATTAAAAAAGCGTCTGAGGATATTTCAGCCACAATGTCAGCATATAACAGACAAATCAACAAATATGACAGATTAAAAGAAGAAGCAAGCCCTTTTGAAACAGTTGAGCCGGATATGAATCAAGAAAAGCTTATTCAAACTGCGCGCAGTGTCAGCAAACATCTTTTTAATATCGGCATCAAAATCGAAAAATTATTTGAAAAACACGATATGTTTGATTTGTGGGACAATTATTTGAACGGAGAACAATCCATATTTAATGAGGTATTGTCTAATACTTTATCAAGAAAACAAACGATGGCAATTCGTAAATCTTTTGATGATAATGCAGATTTTCATAATTTAGCTATTCGCTACCTGTTTTTGATGGATATGCTGATTAAAGAACTGTCGAATCCGTTACAGTCTGACAGGGATAATTTGTTGAACTTGTCAGTTAATTATGCGCTGGATAAAGTTTATTTTATTTTGATTAAAGCCCTGAATAATGCGGACTAAAACTATGCAAAGTATTATCGGACTTAATAGCAATGTATTTTTAGCGCCTATGGCAGGGATAACCGATTTTCCACTGCGGAAGCTTGTTGCCGACAAAGGCACCGCCAATCTTTATTCGGAAATGGTTGCCATTAACGCCATAAGCAGAAAAAATCCAAAAACATACAGGATTGCCGATGTTCGCAATGAACCCTATCCAGTTATTGTGCAGCTGGTCGGCAATGACCCTGCCCTTTTTGCAGAAGCAGCTAAATTGGCACAAGAGCTCGGGGCTTATTCGCTGGATATCAATATGGGGTGTCCCGATCGACA
>CAJTWX010000067.1 GCA_910580155.1 uncultured Alphaproteobacteria bacterium | reverse complement strand
TATCATAAATTGTATCTAAGCCATCACCCAGATTATAAATGTAGCTATCATCGCCATAGCCGCCAGCAAGATAGTCATTGCCTTTGCCGCCGATTAATGTATCATTACCAACATATTTGTAGCTACTGCTTTCGTTATCGCCGTAGATACTATCGTTTCCTTCGCCTCCATATAATGTATCATTTCCTGTATGGCCGATTAACTTGTCATTACCATCGTTGCCATATACAACATCATCACCAGCCCCACCATCTATTGTATCAGCGAAGATATTTCCATATACCGTATCGTTACCGCCTGAAGTATTGATATTATTATAGTCTGGGGCTAAATGGATGATATCATTGTTATTTGTAGTTGTTAAATTATTTGTCAAGTTATTCTGATTTAACTCAAAGCCTATCTTCGTGAAGTCAATTATTGTTCCATCTGATAACTCTATATTTTCAATAGGCTTACCGCTAAAATAGTCTTGAATGATAAGTCCTTGAGTTTCATCACCGTTTAGTATCATCCGTAAATTATTACCTTCAGCCCGATAAGCGAAGTTTTCAAGAGATATACCTTCACCAAATTTAAGTGTATCTATACCATTTGTATCATAAATAGTGTCCAAGCCATCTCCTAGATTGTAAACGTAAGTATCATCTCCATAGCCTCCGGCGAGATAATCATTTCCTTTACCGCCGATTAAGGTATCGTTGCCCACATATTTATAACTGCTTGTATCATTATCACCATATATTGTATCGTCTCCTGCGGCACCAATCAGTATATCATCACCGGTGTTACCTGTTATTTTATCATTATAATTTCCACCATATACAACATCATTTCCGGCGTCGACATTTACACTATTGCTAGGTGTATCAAACAGATGAACAATATCATCGTATGTAGTGACGGTCAGATCGTTGGTTTGACTGTTTTGATTTAGTTCAAACCCAATTTGATTGAATGCCACTTCAGAACCATCCGCAAACTCTAATGTTTCTATTTTATAGTCATTACCATTGAAGAAATTATTGATGATAATTCCCTGTTTCTCATCCCCATTTAATATCATACGCAGATTGTTGCCTTCGGCTCGGTATGAGATATTTTCAATTTCTATCCCTTCGCCAAAAATGATTTTATCCGTTCCATTGGTATCATATATAGTATCCAAACCATCACCGAAATTATATATATAAGTATCGTTTCCATAACCTCCCGATAGGTAATCATTACCTTTGCCACCGATTAGAGTATCATTGCCGACATTTTGCCAATAATTTCCTTTATCATCTCCATATATGCTATCATTCCCGTCCCCTCCATAAAGGGTATCGTTTCCTACATCACCGATTATTGTATCGTTACCACCATTTGCATAAATTGTATCATTTTTATCAGTGCCATAAATAGTTTCACTCGTATCTTTTTGATGTAAAGTCAAAGGTATTTCCGATAAATGAATTACTTTTCCATCTTGAAACTTTAAGTCTTCTATTTTGTATTGAAGGCCATTATTAAAGAATCTTTCTAAAAGCAGTCCTTGTCCTTCATTGCCTTTAACAATTATTCTTAAATTATTTCCCTCGTTACGATATGTTATATCTTTATATGAAATACCGTTTCCAAATATGATTGTATCTCGATTGTTGTTATCATAAATCGTATCAAGCCCATCACCCCAATTCCAGAGATAGCGATCATCACCGTTTCCGCCTTCTAAACGATCATTACCGGTTCCGCCTTGCAAGGTATCATTGCCATCGTTTCCATATAATCTGTCATCTCCGGCTTTCCCAATCAGAACATCATCTTTATTTGTACCTTGGAGATTATCATTGCCGCTTGTTCCCTCAAAGGTTCGGCCGCCGCCCAAACTTGGCATACTATTCCAATGTGCGAGCACATATTCATAATCCCAAACGGTTTCATCAGCAAATTCTATTTTTCCGATGGTGGCATTCGTTTGACCTTCTTCATCAAAATAGCCCAATATGCGCAATGTATCTGTTCCCAAAGTCGTATCATCGTATGTTACATTGATTATCAAGTCGAAATTTTGCCGTTGAAGTGTCGTTTTTTCTGGTAATATCCCTTCGCCGAATTTTATCACATCCTGATTATTTGCGCCGCCTTCATCGTTTTCGCTTGAATTGTCTAGCTCATCCTTGCCAAATCCTTTTTCAAAAATATATGTATCCGCACCATTGCCGCCATTCAGATAGTCGTTTCCAGAACCGCCAATTAACGTATCATCGCCATCTTCGGCAAAAATGGTATCGTTACCATCTCCGCCATTGATTTCATCATTGCCGTCTGAGGCGTATATTGTATCATTTCCAGCAAGGCCATTGATATAATCTACGCCAGATGTTCCGATTAGCTTGTCTGCGCCCGCCGTTCCTTTAAGATCTCCAAATTCTGCAAGTGCCTGTTCAAACGCCGTTCCTGTTAAACTCCCTTGTTGCCTAATTGCCGCAATTATACTATCACCATTTTCAAATTCTTTGATTATCTGGGCAAATTTTGCCATTAACTGATCTTCTCTGGAACAATTATTGTTATATTTTTCTCTCAATAAAGGCAGCATTTTATTGATATCAATAACATCTTCATTCGTAGTATCATTATGTGATACAGAAATATTTTGCAGTAACTCTTTGTAATCGCTTTGTTTTAATAGTTGAGTTTCGACGTATGTTGCCAGCATATCAAAGGCACGCAAAATATATGGCGCTGCCTTGCCGTGCGGATTCGGATCACGCTCTCCCCAACACCAAGTACCGAGGAAATCTTTGCCTAAAAACTCCTCAAGAGCTTCGAGTTTACGTGTGTCATCTATTACTTTACCATAAGTTCGTGTTGGGTCTCGACCATTTATGGGCATATCCTGAACGCCCGCCCAATGATAGATGATATCATATAAGAGTTGTGTACGCTCTTCTTCGGCATTTGGTTTCATCACTTGAATTGGTGGTACAACAACTCCCCAAGAAAATTCCGGATTATCAGAACTATCTGATGTTTCTTCTCCAGAAGTTTCACTTTCAACCGTTGTATAATACGAAAAATTGACATATTGCTCAACCAAAGATTTTAATTCTCCGGTTTCATCCATAGACATCGCTTGACGAAGCGAATAAACTTTACCAAAACCATACACTTCGGGCAGAGCTTTTGCATCATCAGATACCCCGATGTAATTGGTCTGTTGCGAATCCACTGTATGTGTATCAAACCAGATATCAATAATGTTTGCGGTTGAACCGTCTGCCATCGTTACTGTTGAAGTTTGTTTTTGTGCATTATTATTGCTATCGGTTAGTTGCGTTTCGGAATAGTTTAAATCTATGCTTTTAACGCCGGTTTCATCTAAACTTTTGAGTTCTCCGGCGTCAGTACGGCCATTTTGGTTTTTATCCTGCCAGATTTGGAGCTTGTACCAGTCCGCGTCGTTTTGGTCTAGGATGCCGTCTTTGTTGCTGTCAAACTCTTTTAAAGCTTCAAAACCGTTTTCAGCCTTGCTACCATCTGCCAAAAGAGTATTGTCGCCAAACAGTTCAGTGCCGTTATCAATTTTACCGTTATTGTTTCTATCATATACTAACAAGCCATCTTCGGCAGACACCCATCCCGTACGTTCGGCAAAGCCATCGTTTTCGTGGTCAAAATAAACGCCGTTTTCTTTGGATGTGGTTTTAACACCATCGCCATTAAGGTCTAAAATCAGCGGAGATTTCGTGACTTCTCCGGTTTCAAAATTGCCATCTAAAGGTGTCCATAAGCCAGAACCTGGGAACATCGGACGGCTGAGATCATCGCCTTTTACGCCGAGAGGGGTAGTATCTTTAGGTTTTCCCAATTTTCCGGGTTCATTGTTCGGGTCCTGATATTGGCTTTCGCTCTCGCCGGTTGGCTCTTTATCATACGTATCTGGCGGTAATAAATCCGCTGGAGTTTCATCTCCGGGAATTGGCTTTTTGCCAGGTATCGGACGTTGATTTTTAGGAAAATCGTATCCGGTGTCTTTCATTTGTTTGGTTGTTGGGTCATATTCCAAAACATTACCGTCTGGATCTACAAGATATGGAATACCATTTCCTCCGAGGGGATTTGGTGAATCCGGATCATCAGGATCTTCCTTATCCAGCACATCGTAAAGGATAGCTTTGCTGCCATTTGAAAGGTTATATACTAAATTTTTGCCATCTTCTTGAACGGTATAGGAATATGCAGAAAATATATAATCACCTTGTGTTGATTGATATATATGATCCACCCCGCCTGTGATGTTGCGCAAATAGACAGTATCACTGGCATTATCTTTTCCCAGATAGATGTGGTTTATACCGCCGCCGGCAGAGATGTAATCCGCTCCTGTTCCTGCTTTGATGGTGTCATTACCGGAGCCTGCATAGATTTTATCATTGCCTGTACCACCATAAAGCTCGTTGTCACCCTCGCCGCCGTCTATAATGTCATTACCGCCATCACCATACAAAAAATCGGCGTTTGCGCCGCCGGAAATATAGTCATCTCCTGAACCACCGTGTACCTTGTCAATTCCAGCGCCGCCATAATATTCATCGTTTCCGCCACCTAAGCGAACTTCGTTGATGTCATACTCGCCGGAATCTGCCACGCCGCCATCAACAATATCGCGGCCTTTACCACCTTCAAATGTATCTCCTCCGGCACCAAGATAAACTTTATTAAGGTCTTCCTCGTTGGCCGCAGTGGTGTTTACTTCA
Organism: uncultured Alphaproteobacteria bacterium; assembly: GCA_910580155.1. GTDB lineage: Bacteria > Pseudomonadota > Alphaproteobacteria > RF32 > CAG-239 > CAG-267. Next base: position 3,352 of record CAJTWX010000067.1, on the reverse strand, counting down.
TCTCTGCCAGCACCAGTATGAATAATATTTGATCCGCTGCCGCTGTTGACGATATCTTTGCCAGCTCCGCCGTGAAATTCATCGTTGCCGGAACCGAGATTTACCGTATTTGTATCTGTCTCCTCGCCATCTGTGGTATAAACAACGTCATTTCCTGCCCCTGTGTTGATTTCATCATCTCCGGAACCTGACCAAACGTAATCTTTACCTTTTCCACCCGTATATTTATCATTACCACCACGAAGACGGATTGTATTGATATCGCCTGATAAATCTTCTGTTATTTCATATTTATAACTTGTGTCTTTGCTGTCTGTTATTGTTTGATTTATTGAACCGCCATCAACGATATCCACACCATCACCACCAGTATATGTATCGCCGCCAGCACCAAGATATACTGTATTGTCGCCAGCACCACCATCGATAATATCACGTCCCATTCCACCATAGATGATATCATTGCCGGTTCCAGTATGGATATAATTTTGACCATTTCCACCATATACAAGATTTGCACCGTCACCTAATGTTATTGAATCTATATTCTCTCCGCCATAAACAATATTGTTGCCTGAACCGGAGTTTAAGACATTATGGCCATTTCCTAAATAAATAATACTGTCATTATTGCCGTTTTCAATATTGCAGCTCTCACCCCCTACAAAAACGTAGTTATAATCATCTGTGGAAAATTTAACATACCAGCCGTTTGATTGATTAACCACACCATAGTTAATATCGGTTAAATCAACATTAGTACCGACCAGCGAATAGTATTTATCCAAAATTTCTCTAACGGCTTTTATTGTAACATCGGTTGTATCGGTGGAGTTGGGATTATAGAAATTGTTGCTTGAACCTACATATTTTCCAATGGGAAGTGTGGTGAAAACATTTCTGCCATCTAAATATTGTTCAGCAAAATAATTTGTTGATGTATTGCAGTTTCTGGAAATTACTTGGTATGATAGAAAATCACTTAACGAAGTTAAAATTGTTGCTTCCATTTTTATTTTATTAAAGGCTTGAATTGCATTATTATCAGTTAATAATGGAACTGATGTACAATATTGTATTTCTGCCAACCATTTAGCTGTTATAACAATAGGAGCCCCATCATAAAACATAGAAAAACCGACAATTTCTCCTGTACTCTCATATAAGTCTTGTGCAACAATTTGGGTTCTGATATCATATTGTATATGCCCATTATTGTTATACAAATCAATAGATTGAATTTGTACGGGAATATCATCAACATATTTAATAAGATCATAACCTGTATGTTTATCATATTCAGACGAAGTTAGAACATCTCTTGAATGAACTTGCAATTCATATTTAATTGTCATAATAGTCCCCTTTATATTAAATTTATAAAAAATTAAGAAAATCAACCTTGCTAGTTAACAATGGTAAAATGAGCAGTAATAGGAAATAAAGAATATACAATTTATAATAGAGTTGTTTTTCATTTAAAATATTTTTATTTCTTGTTGAAAATATAAAAACAAATATATCGAATAAAATACAGTATATGATGATAAAGTAATAATAAGGAGAAAGTAAAATATTCCATATTATATTATTACGAGAAGAATTTATAATTCCAGCACTTCCATTATTGATTATTAAAATCATCATTATAATCGGAACCAATACAATAAAGACAAAAAGTCTCCTATAATATATTTTTAGTGTTTTTTTAAATGAAAAATTTGTTAATAATTTGTTGAAAAAAGATAAAGGAACAAATACAATTATTGTCACAACCAAAATTGGCAATATTATTCTGTCAAAGCTCTTATTTTCCAAGCTATATTTTATCAAAAAAAGAGAAATTAGAAATATAAGTATGTCTATTATAAGAGAATGTAATTTTACTCTTTTGTAATCTTCTATCATTCTTCCTCCTATTTCAAAATCCGCCTATTTATACTTATTTACAAGCACTAATTATTTTTATGCACTCTTTTTAATCTCGCATACATCATTATCATTTGCTATAATATCATTACCATAATCACCATGTAATACGTCATTATTATCGCCGCCGGAAATATAGTCATCGCCATTACCGCCATGAACTTTGTCAATTCCAGCGCCGCCATAATATTCATCATTTCCGCCACCTAAGCGAACTTCGTTGATGTCATACTCGCCGGAATCTGCCACGCCGCCATCAACAATATCGCGGCCTTTACCACCTTCAAATGTATCTCCTCCGGCACCAAGATAAACTTTATTAAGGTCTTCCTCGTTGGCCGCAGTGGTGTTTACTTCATCTCTGCCAGCACCAGTATGAATAATATTTGATCCACTGCCGCTGTTGACGATATCTTTGCCAGCTCCGCCGTAAAATTCGTCGTTGCCTGAGCCTAAATCAATCGTGTTTGTATCTGTCGCCTCACCATCTGTGGTATAAACAACGTCATCCCCTGCCCCTGTGTTAATCTCGTCATCTCTCCTTCCTCTTTGATTTTTCTATATACTTTAGTTGTATTTTCAGCCTATTTTCTAATACTTACAAGCACTAATTATTTTTATGCCCCGTTATGTTCGGGATATTTTGAAATTGCTAATTTTTTGAATAATCATAAAAATTCGTTGCATAAATTGAGATTCTTCTTTTCAAATTTAGGGAAAAGTTATAACTTTCGGTTAGATTAAATTTAATTGAAAGCGGGCGTATGATGGACGCTGAAACTCCTCAAAACAATATTGACACTGGGCTTTTATGTTTCGCGATTATGGCAAGTTTTTTTGAAAAGCCGATTTCGCTTTCGCAGGTTCAGCATAAATATGACCGGCAGAGTTCTTGTTTTTCAGAAGTTGAGTTGTTGCAGCTTGCCAAAGAGTTTTCGCTTAAAGCCCGTTTTATGGATACCTCTTGGGACAGGCTTGATAAAATTGCTTTGCCGGCAATAGCCGAGCGTGCGGACGGCACATATTTTGTGTTGGGTAAAATTGCAGAAGACAAAGCGCTTATTCAAGACCCGAAAAATGGCAACAAGCCGCAAGTTTTAAGCAAAGACGAGTTTTTAGCACAATGGAACGGCAGGCTTTTGTTGATGACCTGCCGTGAGTTTATCAATGGCAAAAACCGCAAATTTGATATCTCGTGGTTTATTCCGGCGGTGGTGAAATACCGCAGGCTTTTCGGCGAAGTGCTGCTGGCTTCGTTCTTTTTGCAGATGTTTGCGCTAATTACGCCTTTATTGTTTCAGGTGGTGATGGATAAGGTTTTGGTAAACCGCGGGCTTTCCACGCTTGATGTTTTGATGGTGGCGATGGTTTCCATATCCCTGTTTGAAACGGTTTTGGGCGGTATCCGCACCTATACGTTTTC
>CAJTWX010000066.1 GCA_910580155.1 uncultured Alphaproteobacteria bacterium | reverse complement strand
CATATTTAGACATTACTTTTCTCCTTAAATTACAATTTAAAAACAAAAAGAGCCGCCCGCAAAAACCGGCAGCCCCAAAACAAAAAAAGCCCTCCAACGGAGAGCCTTTACAACGACACTAATGCCATTATGCATAAATTCATAATAAACTATGTCACAAAAGTCAATACTCCGCGGCAAGCAAACAAAAATATTTCCTCCACACACAAAAAAGGGAGCATTCCGCCCCCTTTTTATCCCGATAACTCAACTTAGTGAATCTCTAGCTCTTTCTGGTTTTTACCCTCAGCGGCATATTTCTCTAATACCACTGCCGCCTTTTTCGGCATAGAAACACACCCCGGCCCCGCAATGCAGCCGCCCTCGCAGCACATTACTTCGAGCATATTGCAGCCGTCATCCAAGCCTTTAAGCGCATATTTCTTCAACGCTTTTACATTGTCTTTGTTCAATCCGTTAATTGCATACGGGCGATAATCCACCTTGCCCTCAAGCAAATTTGCCACAGCCGCAGCCACACCGCCCGAAACCGCATAACGTCTGGACTGAGCAGATGCTTCGTCTGCAAATGCCGAGGCATCCAACGCGTTAATATCTACGCCTTTGGCCTCAAACATCGCCTGAATATCAGCAAACACCAAAACATAATCCACATTCGGATTATTTTCCGCCTCAATACGTTTTGCCAAACACGGCCCGACAAACACCGTCACTGCATCCGGATAGCGTTTTTTCGCAATTTCCGCCGTATAAAACATCGGGCTGCCGGTGTTGGAAACAAACTTTGCCATCTCCGGAACGTGTACCTGTGTGGTTTTAACATATGCCGGACAGCACGAAGTCGTCATAAACGGCGCACCCTCTTCTATCCGCTCTGCAAACTCGGCAGACTCATATTTAGAGGTATATTCCGCCCCATAAGCCACTTCAATCACTTCGTCAAACCCAAGCGCTTTATAAGCGGCAATCACCTTGCCCAAGTCGTTGCCAAACTGCCCCAATATCGCTGGTGCCACCATTGCAACCACCTTTTTTGCCGGATTTTTAATTGCATTCAAAACATCAATCATCTGCGAATTATACACAATCGCGCCAAATGGGCAAGATTGCAGGCATTTGCCGCAGGAAACGCATTTCTCAATGTCAATCTCTTCTCTGCCCTCAGCATCTTTGCTGATAGCATTAACTGGACAAATATCCTCACACGGCACAACGGATTTATGAATAGCACCATACGGGCAGTTTGTTGCGCACAAGCCGCATTTAATACATTTGTCTTGCTCAATAAATGCCTTATCCGTAACCGTAATCGCTTTTTTAGCGCAGTTTGCCTCACACGGGCGTGCCACACAAGCCTGACACATCGGCGTCACTTCAAACATTTTCGCACGGCAGGCATTGCACGCCCCTTTAATCACCGAAAGCCCTGCTCGCGGCGCTTTTGTCCGTGCCAGCGCTTCCGCAGCCATTTCATCCAGACCGCGAGCCGCATCAACTTCTTGCGCCAAAAAGCCCATAGCAGCCAAAATCTGCCCCTTAACAGCAGCTTTCTCAGCCTCCGGATTACGGCGGGCAGTCTGCCCCAAAGCCAATTCCTCGGCAACAGCGTTAATATCGGAAAAACCGTTTTCCATAAAAGATTTTGCCACGCGTTTCATAATTTCCGCACGCACCGGCGACACATAATTTTTTGCAGGCAGCATAATAGTCCCCTTTAAAAGATTGAGTTACATTAAATTCAGTATACCGCGCAATTTATAAGATTCCATTAAAAATGCAAGAAAAAATATAAAATTTTAATTTTTAGCCTTTTTTGCTTGACGAATAGACAAAACAATGATATAAATACCCCAATTCAAATAAGACTATGTTTAATTATTAAATACACAAGGTTATGATTACATTTAACTATGGCGGTCAAACAATGCGCGTTCTTGATATGGAAGCAGAACGCGGTGCAGTTAGGGTTTATGGTGAACGCCCTTTAAGCTTTACCGAGAAAGCAATGGAAGAAGCCGGCGAAAGTACGGATGACGATAAACAGCATCTGTTTATGACCGTCTACTCCGAATCTTGCACAACGTGGCGCACTACAGCACCGGATAACATCACCCGTCTCTCGCTGGTCGGTCAGTCATATGTCTGCTCGCGCCCGCAAAAGCGGCTGATACAGAGTAGTGCCCTGATGGTATTTTACCAAAAAAACGGCAATTTCGTCCCGCTTTATGAGCTCCACCACCTGCAGACTAAAAAGTACTATCTCTTTTTAGACAAGAAGGCTCTAACTCATAAACTTCAGGAAGTCTTTGACATCGTGAAGCTCACCTTAGGACAGCTTCATACCGGAAACTTCACCGGCATTGCGTGGAAAGCCCAAACCGAAAAGGGTAGCTTTTATATCCTCTGGCACAACGGCTGTATCATTCCGTCACAAGACTACCTTCTCTTTGAAGAGAAAAAGTTTGAAGAACTCAAGAGCACCTACGCTCTGCTGCGTTTTACACGCTCGCAGTCGTCCGTCTCAGACCTTTACACGGTTCTCTGCTGCTAAAAACCAACAGCATCCTAAAAAAACACCGGACTATCAAGTCTGGTGTTTTTCGGTTTAAAACTGAACGCCCGCTCCGACAATTCCGATATAGTCGGTTACCCCTTTCTCGCCGTCAGCATTAAATCGCGCCTCAACCTTTCCCATCAGGCTCACATCTTCTTTCGGCTGCCCCTGATAATAAAAACCAAGGTCATATTCTTTGGCTTGCGGTTTCAAAGTGGTCGTCAGTTTCTGCATATAAATCGTATCCGAATGATTATCGCGTCCACCGGCATACATCAGCGATGCTCTCCCCTTAACCACAGAAAGCGGTGACGACAAACTTAACCCGACCTTATCGGTTTTGTTAAGCTTATATTCTCCGGCCAGCATAAAGCTCTCGGTTTCAAGGTCAGAAACTGCCAGCATTGCCGAATCGCTCCCCTCTGTATAACCGCGGTAATACGCCGCAATCAACGAGAAATCCGGTGTCAGATTCAACGCAGCGCGAATGCCCATATAATACGTTGCGCTGTTGCCAATACCAAATGCACCGGTTCCATTCATCCCGAGCATAGCGTCATCTTCAAACAGCATACCACCCAAAGCTGCCACTTCCAGATAATCGGTCATATTAAAACTGTACTCACCCGAAAGCGCATACGACCGCTCGTTAAACGAATGCTTATCCTGTTCATAATCGCGTTCATATAACCCGTTTTCACCGGTCTGAATAGAAAATTTCAATTTTGATGTATCGCTTAACTTCAGCATATTTTCCGCACCATATGCCTCGTTCATCGCCAAATAAGGGTTAGAGCCGGCTGTCAAAACATTCTCCGGCGCAGCATATTTGCTGTTTGCCGCATAATAGAACCGCGTTGCCCCGCTGTCTGTTTCGCTGATAACTTCTGCCACGGCAAGGTTAGCCTCTCCGCCGTTATTCAAACTCTCAGAAGTGGCAAATTGAAAACCGGTACTTTCATCTTTAATCACCTTTTTAGCACCGCCCATCGCCATCCTCGAAACGGCATTACGCAAATTCGCATTAGAAGCGTGCGTCGTGTTCACAAGTTTTTCTGTTTCATACTGGAACGGCCTGTTCAACACATCAAACGCCGTCACTGTTTTCGGCATCGCATTCAGCATTTTTTGCTGCAGCGGCGTTGAAAGCGCCAGTCTGCTTGCGCGAGCGGATTTCAAAGAATCAAACGTACCATTTTCCGGCAGTTTCAAATCGCCGACCGGCTTGGTCACGGCAGCCTCCAAATCAAGCGCCCCCTGACCGTAAATCGCGCTATTTGCATACACTCCGCTCTTATCAGCCGTTTCAAGCAACAAATACGCAATATTCTGTGCATTAAGCCACGGATAATAACCGTTAAGAAGAGCAATACTCCCCGAAACAACCGGCGTGGCCATAGACGTACCCGAAAGATAAATATGCCCGTTTTGTGTTGCCGAAGTCGACAGCACTTCCGTCCCCGGAGCAGCCAGACAATACCCTGCCGCATCACCGCAAGCATTGGCATAGCCGGCAATATATCCCGATGTAGCGTTCTTTCCTCTTGTATCATAATCAAGAGCGGTCACCGCCAAATACGGAACTTCCGTCGGCGATTTATGATATCCCTCTTCGCTCAAATCAAACAAGCCCAATCCGGCATCTGCCCCGGGTTGGGGTTTACCATTGTTGCCGGTCGCCTGCACCCAAACGGCTTTATCTTTTACCGCATAGACATACGAATCCCAAATATCTCCGAAAGCTGCCTTATACCCCTCTTTGGTAACAGGAATTTTACCATCACCCAAATATACACCATCGATGCCCCAGCTGTTGCTAAGCACCCGTGCTCCGTCATCAACCATTTTTTTAACTGCGCCGGAAATATTTTGCTGCATATCCCAGCTTGTACCGATAATTTCCGCATTGTCAAACGCCACCCCGTGCATACCCGAATCATTTTTATTCGCTGCAATAATCCCCGCAACGTGTGTTCCGTGGTTAAGCCCTGCCATTGCATTCATAAAACTATTGGCCACGTCTTCATCTTTTCCGCCCGTAATCAAACCGGCCAAATTCTCACCCGGATTACCCGCACCGGCATTGATGAGTGTAAATTGGTCAAATGTTTTACCCCACATATTTTTCAAAGCTGCATCCAGTTCATCTTGGGTAATAGCCATACTTTCCGACCCATCCGGCAACCTTTTCTTGACCGGTTCAAAACTTTGTACTAATTCGCCGCGCGTGCTGTCCCAGTCTTGATGAATATGAAACAGATAATACGCACCGTCTTTTTTAACAATATATGCTTCCACGCCATAAGGATTGCCATTCTCATCTTTCACTTTTGAAGAAACCAGCCCCCACACGTTTCCGTCTTTGCTGAATTTGTTAATATCATATTTTTGCGCAATTGACCCTTTTAAATCGCTGTTAGAATAAACGCCGCTGTCTAACACGCCAACCTTAATTTTCGCCAATTCTTCATCAGAGCCCGCTTGATGCCCCCAAACGTAGCCATCCTCATCAATCTTGTAAATATGGCTGTAAGCTTCTGCAGCTTTAATCCCTTCCAAAAAATTACCATTTTTATATTCTTGTGTTTTAAAAACCTCAGCAGCCGGATTTGTCAAATCTCCCACCGGCTCTGAAGGCTTTTCAGGTTTATCATCAACAACCGGAACATCAATTATATCGTCATTACCGCCGCCATTATTACTGCCACTGTGACCGTGACCGCCGCCACCACCACCGCTAGCTGCTATAGCTGCAACACCGCCGGCTGCCAAAAGACCGGCACCCGTCCAAAGATAAACATCGCTGTCATCAGCAAAAACTTTTTCATCGCGAAATTTTCTCCTCTGCCTTACTTGCTGCTGTTCCTTTTCTGCCTTTTGGATATTTTTAACGCAGTTATGTGCCGTATTTGCTCCATTATTTGCTAACAGTTCAAGTGCCTTTTGGTCTTTATTTTTCAACGCCAGACAATATGCCGTATTTCCCTCACCGTCTTTCAAATCTATCGCGCCATTATAGCGTGAAATAAGGCGGAAATATTCTGTGTTGCCGTTTCGTGCCTGTTGGTAAGTCATCACCGCCGTCACCGAAGACGCATATGCTAACGGAACAGAACCCCAGCACACACTGCACACAGTTCCTACAGCCACAATTTTTTGCACAATCTTCATAATATTCTCCGGCACATAAACTTTTATTTACCACAGAATATACCACATTTCCTAAAAAAGATTTAAATATTGCCCGTCTTAAAAATTTTCTTGTAAATAAGCGATAATATCAACGTCTGCCGGCGGAAATTCATAGTCTTTAAGTTCTGCCGCGCTTACCCAGCGCAAATCTTGGTGCACCAGAGCTTTTAAGTTTTCAACATCCTGAATTCTGGCAAGATACACCATCAGCTTAAATTCCCCGTGCGGATAGGCCTTTGACACGCTCATAATATAATCACCGACAACACAACGCACATCCAGCTCCTCCCTGATTTCGCGGATAATACATTGCTCCACTGTTTCGCCCTCTTCCTGTTTGCCCCCCGGAAATTCCCACAATCCGGCAAGAGCCTTCCCCTCCGGACGCTGCCCGATTAGAATCCTGCCCTTGTCATCTGTAATAATAGCCGTTCCGACGATTTTCATATTTTTATCCCCAAATTTAATTAAATATTAAGCATTTAAACACGACACTAAAGAAAATTATTGAAAAAAGGAAAAAAATGTTCGGATTTTTCAACAACAAAATTTTTGATAAAGGCTGGCTCCCCGCGTTTGAGGGACACAAAATCTATTACCAACAAGTTGGCAACCCCAAAGGTGAGGTCGTACTGAACTTTCACGGTGGCCCCGGAGGCTGCTGCAAAAAAAGCCACGCCGAATATTTCAACCTCAAAAAACAGCGTATAATTATGTTTGACCAACGCGGGTGCAACCGTTCGGAATCGGAAGATATCACGGCGTTAAACGATACCAAACGCTTAATAAAAGACGCCAAACGCCTGCTCGAATACTTAAATATCAACGAACCGGTCATTGTGTCCGGCGCTTCGTGGGGGGCCACGCTTGCCCTGCTTTTTGCTGAAAAATATCCCGAACTGACCAAGCAAATATGCGTTTTTTCCGTCTTCCTTGCCCGCAAAGAAGACAGGGATTGGATGCTAAAACAAAGCGGGCTATTTTACCCTGATTTGTTAGAAGAAATCTACCGCCAGAGTGAGGGCGAAAACCCGTATACGCACTATGCCAAAAAGATTTTTTCCGAAGACTTGGGCGCCATCCAGACCGCGTTAAAATATATGGTGCAATACGAATACCTGCTTGGCAACACAAACGCCGCATTTAATGACGTGCGCATCGACAACGCTGCCATCAATTCCGCCCGTATCAGCCTGTACTATGCCGCCAACCGTTATTTTCTGGAAGAAAACGAGATTTTGAAAAACATCAGTAAAATAAAAGACATCCCGACCCTGATAGTCCACAACCGTTTGGATATGTGCTGCCCGCTGCAAGGCGCGTGGGAACTGTACCGCTCGCTTAATAACGCCCAAATTGAGATTATCTCAGATATCGGCCACGGCGGTAAAAAGCTTAAAGCCGCTGCCCACAAACACTTTTAAGCCGTCCGCTCCAAATTATTTACTTTCATCATCCGCCGCACGCTCGGCTCGTCAATAAACAACGCGCAAACACCATATTGGCTCTGTTCTTCTTTGCTATACATCCGCTCAATACGGATTCGGATTTCCTCACGCGAATGATACCCGATAAGCTCTGGCGGCAAAACGTTAATTAACGTGTCAAAATTATGAAAAAGGGCGATTCCTTTAACTTCGCGCGCCACACGGCTTTGCGTTTCCGCATTAACATATTCGATAATATCGCCGACTCGCAAACGATGCAAGCGTTCGGAATACGGGCGAATATCAATTTTGCGCTGCCCGCCCAAAATTTTATTATACGAAAACGGATAAACCTCAATTATCTGTTTGATATTTCCCATAACGCACCTCCATCAATCGGTTTCACTTGTTATTTAGCGCATAATAAAACAAATTGCAAGCATTTTATACATACAAGTATGTATATTTAATTCTCAATACGATTTTGTTTGACGAATTACAAAAAATATGTTATAGTTTATATGTTTTAATATAGATTTCTTTATAATTAGGTACATTTTTTCATAGTATTTTTACTGTGTATACCTAATTTAAACTTAGAATATTCACAAAAAAATATATATAAAAATGGAAAAATTTAAAAATTTAAGTAAAGAGGCACAGTGTTTCTTTACCATCTCGGGATTAGTTGCTGCTATGATCTTTATCGGAGGTATTGATGGCATAGTAGATGGTGGCTTTGGAGGTACCATTCTGGGTATCGCCAAATGCATTTTCATCGGATCACTAGCCGGTGCTTTTGCCACCTTCTGTTATATGATAGCAGACGCTGTCGCCCCGAAAAAAACAAAAAAATTCCTCCAAATGCTCACTACTGAGCCTGAAGAGGATCTTTTTACAGACGAGGACTAACCCTTCGTCCCTATCCTTGAAATCCCCGCCCTCAAAGCGCTCCGGATTTCAAGGTTTTTTTATGCCCTCTTTCCCCTCTTTTTTTATCTCTGCCCCCTTTGACAAATAAAGCTCTACTC
>CAJTWX010000065.1 GCA_910580155.1 uncultured Alphaproteobacteria bacterium | reverse complement strand
ATCACATAAGGTACCCAACCGAAAGAGGCTAAATAGTATGATGTTTGTGGGTATCTGGTTATTAGAGTGGGAATTACTTATTTTTAATTACTTGCTTCCATGTATTTCAAGAAAGCATCACAGCCTTCGACAATATCCCAATAGGTTTCATCAAAATTTCCGGTGTACCACGGGTCTTTGATATTACGGGGATGGGATGTGAAATCCAGCAAACGGTAGATTTTGTGTTCGGTATCCTGACCGATGACGGCTTGAATATCTTCAATATTACTGTCATCCATTGCCAGAATATAGTTATAATATGCATAATCATTCGGACGTATGCGGCGGGAATAGTGTTCTGCAAACGGAACGTGCATTGCTTTCAATATTGCCTTTGTGCCGTGATGTATGCCGGCGTGACACATTTCGTTATAACCTTCAGTGGCTGCTGAAGCTATTTCAAACTCTGCGGATAATCCGCGTTCTGCTACCATTTGCTTAAAAACAAACTCAGCCATTGGCGAACGGCAGATATTGCCCAGACACACAAATAAAACTTTAATCATCTTGATTTTCCTTATTCCTGTTTTCTATTATTATATTTTACTATGGCAACTAAATCAAGCTCTTTTGTGTCTTTAACAACGGGTATATAAAACCGTTGACATCCGCAATTCTGTTATATAAATTAGCCGTAATCGGATTTATAGGAGTTAATTATGGAAGCTGAAAACAGGACATTAAAAATTGAGCAGACCAAAAATCAGGGCGTATTGATTTGCAGACTGGAGGGCTGGCTTGACCCGAACACTACGCCGGAATTAGAGCAAGCGCTTGATTTGACTGATGTGGAAGAGCTTATTTTTGATATGCAAAACGTTGAATATGTTTTTTCGGCAGGGTTGCGGGCATTTTTATTTTTTGAAAAGACTATGAAAGCCAAAAACGGCACAATGCGGCTTATTAAAGTTTCGGATTTTGTAAAATCTATTTTTGATATGGTCGGATTTCAGGATATTATAGAAAAAGCTTAATGGTTTGTTTGGGCAAAAAGTGGCTGAAAAAGCAGTCTTTGGTTTTTAAAATCAGCCTTAGCGTGCTGGGGTGCTCATTTTTGGGCCTAGTTATTCTTTTGGGAATTGTTACGAAACGTTCGGAAACAATTATCAAAGAGCAGATTATGGAACATTCCGTCCATACCATCAAAGCCTCCGTTGATAATGTTACCCATCTGGTACAGGAAACCGAACAAGCTGTCCGCAGCTTGAGAAATACGCTTAATGCGCTGGAGGCTGATGATGTGGAGGCGATGGAAATTGCCCTGATATCTACAATTAAAGCCATTCACACGTCGGGATTAGACCTTTCGCACGCAGCTATTTATACCTTTCCGGCGGAAAACTCCGTATCTGGAATGTTCTATTCCGCTTTTGCAAATGATGATGGTTTTTCATTTAAAAGCGAATATATCGATGACTTCGGCGAAAAACTGCCGTGGTTTAACAATATTGTCCGAGATGCTAAAATTGTTTGGTCTGAGCCATATATCAGCCCCAACAGCCCTAAACAAAGTATGGTTATTACCTGTATTTTGCCATTTAGATTTCAGAAACAGAGCACTTTTACGGGGATTGTTTCCATTTCGGTCGATTTGCGTGATATTCAGCAATATATTGAAAGCTCACCTTTTAGCGATGACGGAGAGTTGGTTCTGCTTTCTAAAAACGGACTATATATCACCCACCCAAACCCAGAGATAAATCTTAAAACAACCATTTACGAATTGGCTAAGAAATTAAACAATCCCAAATTGTTTCAAATCGGCGAAGAGGTGCTGTCGGGCAAATCGGGATATACGCAGATGCCGTTTTCATCGGTTTACGGCGCTCCGACGATTTTCTTTTATGCACCTGTTCCGCATTTAGACTGGGGAATTTGCCTGATTTATTCGCAAGCCGCTTTGTTTAAGCCGGTATATGACTTACAGATTATGATTATTATCTCGACAGCAGCCGGAATATTGATTTTGCTGTTTCTTATCAATAAAATCTGCCATTATTCAACCCGACCTTTGCAAAGTTTGGCTCGAATTGCTACACAATATGGCGAGGGAAACTTTTCCGAGCTTGTTTCTGATCTTCATTCGGATGATGAAATCGGCACACTATCCGCCGCTTTTCATAATATGCGCTCAAATCTTTTGGAGTATATTGCCAAAGAAAAACAGGATGCAACTGAAAAGCAAAAGAATCTGAGCGAACTTGAAATTGCCAAGCAAATTCAAAATGCGGCGCTGCCTGCGGTTTTTCCCGAACATAAGGCGTTTGATATCCACGCCCTGATGATTCCGGCACGGCAAATCGGCGGGGATTTTTATGACTTTTTCTTTTTAAATAAACATAAAATTGCATTGGTAATGGCGGATGTGTCCGGCAAAGGGATTTCGGCAGCGCTTTATATGATGCGCGCCCAAGAGGTAATTAAACACACGGCACAATATACGCATTCTGTTGTAAAAGTTTTTGAACGTGCCAACAATATTTTATGTGAGGGAAACAAAGCCTGTATGTTTGTGACAGCCTTTTTTGCGGTTATCAACCTCGAAAACGGCGAGATGGAATTTGTGAATGCCGGTCATTTGCCGCCATTTTTGATTGACGATACGGGGTGCCGGAAAATAACACCGCAACAAAATTTCGTTTTGGGAGTCAGAGAAGGAATGGCGTATAAAGCCGAAAAAATCAAGCTCAGACCAAACAGCCGGATTTTCCTTTATACAGATGGTATTACCGAAGCGGAAAATCGTACGAGAGATTTTTACGGCGAGGAACGTTTGTATAATGTGTTACAGCGAAAGCAAGCTACGCCGGCAGAAACTGTTAAGGACGTTATTACCGACATCCGGAAATTTACCGAAGGCGCGCAGCAATCTGATGACATTACGATGTTATCTTTCCTTTATCGCGGGGCGCATTCCGATATTTTAAAAGTTGAGGCGGATGTTACACAATTGCGAGATGTGCTGGGGTATATTGAGCGAGATATGGCACAGAAAAAAATTGCGCCAGAGATACGCTCCAAAATGATTGTTATTGCTGAAGAGCTGTTTACCAACATTGCTCTGTATGCCTATGAGAACGGCGGTATCGTACGGATTCAAACCGCGCTGTACAAAAACCGTTACAGCGTAATATTTACAGACAGTGGTAAGCCGTATAATCCGTTGGAACGGCAAGAACCGGATACGACGCAGCCTTTGGCAGAAAGGGAAGTAGGCGGACTTGGCATATTTATTGCCCGCAAAATGGCTGATGCACTGGATTATACTTATAAGAATGGCGAGAATGTGTTGAAAGTGGAGATTTCCATTAAAAAGGATTTATAAAATCAGAACCTGCCGCCGGCTCCGCCGCCGCCGAAACCACCGCCGCCACCACGGAAACCGCCAAAACCGCCACCGGATCCACCGCCGAAGCCGCCACGAGGCAGAAAGAAGCCCCCTCCTCCGCCGCGCCCTTTGCCGGATAAAAGCAAAAAGAGAAACAACAGGAATAAAATTGTTGAAAGGGTGTCACCTGACATTTCATCTTCTGCATAGGCCTCGGGATTGGAGATAACGGACATCACGGCGGCCGTTCCATCCAGCACGGCTTTGTTATAATCATTATTCTTTTGTATGGGGGGGAAGATGACCTGTCGTAAAATACGGCCGGCAAGACTGTCGGGCAATATTCCCTCCAATCCGTAACCGACTTCTATGCCGGCATAACGGTCTTTCGGGGAAATAAAAATCAGGACGCCGTTATCTTTTCCTTTTTGCCCAAGTTGCCAGCGACGCGCGAGCTCGATGCCGTATTCGCGCCCGTCTTTGCCTCGCAGGTCCTTTAAAGTGACAACGGCGATTTGATTATCTTTATCGAGCGAAAGCAGTTTCGCCAGTTCGGCTTTGGTTTGAGTGCTCAAAACGCCGGCTTCATCAACTACCTGCCCGCTTAATGCCGGATAATCCACCGCTGCTGCCTGCACGGTGCAGGCAAACAACAGTAGAAACAACCAGACAAAAAGCTTTTTCATCTTTTACGCCTGCTTAAAAAGCCACAACTGGAGCAGTTTGGGCGGCCGGAGCAGCATCAAACACCGGTTTTGCCCTGAGGCCTGAAATCATTGCCCAGATAATTCCCGGGAAAGTACGCGCGGTCATATTAAAGCTTTTGACAATTGCAATATAATCTTTTCTCGCCACGGCAATCCGGTTTTCCGTTCCCTCAAGCTGGTCTTGCAGTGCCATAAAGTTTTGATTTGCCTTTAAATCAGGATATTGTTCGGCAACGGCCATCAGGCGTGACAGAGCAGAACTGATGCCGCTTTGCGCGTTCATATATTCCTGCATTTGTTTGGCATCTTCAATATTTACGTTTACCTTGGTTGCATCGGCGCGTGCCTGAATAACGGCTTGCAGGGTTTCTTTTTCGTGAGTGGCATACCCTTTGACGGTTGATACCAAATTCGGAATTAAGTCCATACGCCGTTGATATTGGTTTTGCACCTGCGCCCACGCGGCCTTGACATCTTCATCCTGTTTGACAAGACTGTTTACACCTGAAACGCCCCAAAACACCAACAACGCCACAACAGCTATTGCGATTATCGCTTTCATATTTTTCTCCTAAATTGAATTTTTGGAAATAATATAGGCGCTTTTGACGGCGATTAAAGGAGGGGATGCAAGAAAACTATTCGGCAAGGTTTGCGGCGGTAAGTGTAAGCTATGCTATTTCCAGCAGATTTAGGAGGTCATTATAAATATTTCGGGCGGCATTATTGCCTTTAAGACCGCTTTTTTCGAGCATTTGTAAACGAGTTTCCTTCATATAATCTTTATCTTCAATGATTATATCTTTAAAATGGCGATACATTTCTTCAAGTGTTTTAGCTTTATAGAAAGTGTCAAAAATTGCTTTAGATGGTTCAAGCGGCGTTTCTTTGCAATCATCTGAAATCAGGTGTATCAGCGGTTTTCCGGTTACAAAATACTCTATCAAAAACGACCCGCAATCTGTAATCATTGCTTTAGACTGTAAAAACAGCTCTACATAATCCGCGTCATAACAACATTTGGCAATTTTTTCCCATTCTTGATAATAGGCTGTGATTTCCTGCTCGCTCCAGCCTATCCGTTGCAGGGCATATTTTAAATTCGGGTGTGGCTTAAACGCCCAATTGATTTCAGGATGCTTTTTCGCATATTCTAATATTTCACGCCCTGTATTATCAAATGTGGAATAATTTACATAATTAGGATTGTTTATGTGCCCAATAGACCAATGAGGTGCATAAATGACATAATTTTTATCAGATTTATGATTTGGCAGAAACGTCAAGTCATCTAACATTGTATGCCCCAACGCTTTTATTTTTCCGGCACGGTAACCTTTAAAATTTTTCTCATAAAGTTTCTGCCACTGTTTTGTTAAAACATAATATCTGAATATTTCTTTATGAAACGGCAAATTGCAATCTATTTTTAAATCACCATAATTCGGCACATAATACGGCTCGTACATACATAAGACGCGCTCTGATATAACTGCCGGCGAATGTTCTTTTTTTATGGCCCAAGGCTGTTGATAAAAAATTATATCCGCATCAAAATTATTAATATCAAGCGGCTCTGACTTTTCAAAATCAAAAGCAAATTCACACCGCATATTTTTGGTTTTAAAACTATTGTAAGTTTTGTTTAACTCCATTTGCTGTTTTTCTATAGATGACACTCCCAGATTATTAACCGGCACCAATAATATCATTGGTGAGAATTTATCTGATTTATCAAGCAGTTCATATAAAGACTGATATTTCCATTTTGATATTTCATTAACAAGAAAAACAACGTTTAGTTTTCTTGTTTTTGCTTTTTTTTGTAAGCGTGATAATGTTTTAGCATAATTTTGCCGTATTTTTGCCATTTTTTGTTTTTCGCGGTTTATTTTAAATTTTATACCTAAAATCGTGATTACTTTATGGCGTTGGTTATTACTTTTTTTGATTGAAAATAACTGCTTCAAAAGTTTTCTTACTTTTTGCTCAAAACAAGTGTATTTTATGATACGTTTAAACTCAGAATATTTAATGTATGATTGTATTTCACTTATATCATATTTATTTGCAATCAGTATAAACGATTTGCGCATTTCACTATAAAGTGATTTTGCAACTTTATTGTCTGTCTCTGAATATCTTTTATACCAATAGAGAAAGCCGATAATGTGCCATATAAGGTATGCTTTTTTGATATTTTCAGCAGCTGATGATAAGATTGTTATCAGCCCCTCATTCCTATTATGACAAAATTCATCCAGATATTTTGTTCCTATTGCCGTAGATGAATTATCACGCACTCTATAAATATAGAGCGGGGCATTTATTATGGACATATCATTGAAACGGAGTAAAAAATTTGCCGTGAATGTAATATCTTCAGAAGCGCGCCCTTCTCCAAAGCGAATGTGATGCTGTTCAATTAGTGAGCGTTTATAGATTTTATTTACATTTTCTCCGGTTTTTAGAAATGGGTGGTTTAACTCGCTTAGTTTAATATTGCTTTGTCCGGCATATTTTATTAAACCTGAAAGCCGGAGTGTATCTTTAACTTGTTTATGTGTGTTTTCATAATATAACGACATTCCGAACCACAGGAAATCGTTATTATTTTTTTTGATTTGATTATATGCCAGTTCACAGGCGTTCAGCTCTAACCAGTCATCCGGATCAACAAACATTATATATTCACCGGTTGCTTTTTCCAAACCTTGGTTTCTGGCATAGCCCTGACCGTGATTTTCCGGCAGGGAAATCAGCACAAAACGCTTATCTTCAGCTGCGTATTTTTGAACAATATCCCAGCTGCCGTCGGGCGAAGCATCGTTTATGCAGATAATCTCTATATCTGACAAGGTTTGGTTAACCAAACTTTCCAGACACTCGAAAATATATGCTTCCACATTATATACAGGAAGAATAAGCGATACTTTGGGCATATTATTTTCTCCGCACATCAATAACTTGTCCGGTTATATCCGACAACAGCGTTTTTAATGATGCCGCGGCAACAATTTCCGGAGAGAGCAGACTTCCTTCCGGCTCTTGCCCGAACGCTTTTAAACGCATCGGGGTTGCCGTCCGTTCCGGATTGATTACGTTTATCCTGATTTTATCAGATGCCAGTTCTTCTGCCAGAGCCTGCGTCAGATTCACTATGCCGGCTTTTGCGGAAGAATATGTGGAATACAGCGAACGGCCGCGCGTATATGAGCTTGAGGTAAACAGCAAAATTCCACCCTGCGATTGTTGCAGATAAGGCATTGCAGCTTTAACAATATTTATTGACCCCAGATAATTTATCTCAACATCGCGCCTGATGTCTTCTATGTCACGGTCAATCAACTTGCCCATTCGCAGAATTCCTGCCGAATTAACGACATAATCAATCCGCCCGCACTGTTTATATACGTTTGCTAAAAAATTGCAAACCTGCTGATAATCTGTTATGTCGCACCCTAAAGAATCCGAGGCGCTGAAAACACGGGCTTTATTTTCTTCGCCCTGAGCGCAGATACATTTTCCAATACCGCTTGTGCCACCAAAAACGACTATTACTTTATTTTGCAAATTTTCCAAAGATAATGCGTGCGGCGCTTCAATACTTTTGATTTGAAACAGCCTGTCTGCCAAAAAGATGTCGCTCGGATAGGTGATTTTGATATTTTCCACCTCGCCCTCGACAACATACACTTTTGCCAGATTGTATTTGACAATAAGCCCGCAGTCATCTGTAAAACTGTTATCATTTTCAGCTAACCGGTGGGCTTTTTTTATCAGCGAGAGCTTAAAACACTGCGGTGTCTGCCCGCGCATCAGCTCTGCACGATTCGGAATTTCGGCAATTTCCGAATTTTTGATTTTAATAATTGTATCTGCAGACGGAATAGCTACATCGACAGCATCATATCGTTTTAATGCTTCCGCACAGTCATCTATTACCCGTTCGGATAAAAACGGGCGGGCGCAATCGTGAATTATCACATTGGCTTCGTGGTCTGAAATAGAGTTCAGCGCGATAGATGAACTATCTTTTCTTGTTTCTCCGCCATTTAAGATTTTGCTTATCTTTTTATATCTGTTTTTTAACAAGATACTTTCAACAATGTGACGGTACGCCGGCGTAACAACCAAAATTATTTCGTCAATTTTTACTGATTTTTCAAAAACATCCAGTGTATGCTCCATTACCGTTTTACCGGCAATTTTAACAAATTGCTTCGGGATTTCACTGCCGTAACGGCTGCCTGTTCCCGAGGCCAATATTATACCATAGTTCTTCATAGTCCTTAATTCAGCTCTTCATAAACCACCAGTGCCAGCGGCACCTGCAACACTTAATTTACTCTCCATAAACGACCGTTTATTTTA
>CAJTWX010000064.1 GCA_910580155.1 uncultured Alphaproteobacteria bacterium | reverse complement strand
TGGTGAATCTTAACAACTTTGTAATTTTTTTCATTTTATGTCCTTTTTTACTGTTTGCTTACTTTGCCATTACATTGCTTTTTATAAGGCGGAGAATATCTAATTTTGAATACTTTTCATCCATATCAATCTTGACAATTTCGTGTTTTTCAGCAGGTTTATAATCTTTAACAGGTTTGTCCTCAACCATAAAATCACTTATGGCCGAAGCCATTGCGTCAATACTTGCCTGCGCCTGTTTTTTGGCTTTTGAACCAGCGTCCTGCTTTTCATACATATTGACATACACCTCGCTGCGAACAGTTTTTAATGCCGTTGATATTCCTTCCATATATTTTCCAAGCTCTTCGCGTAACTTTTCGGGATTATCTTTATATATCACTCTGATTTTATTTACATTTTGAGATAACTCTTCTAAATGTTTCTGACTTCGTGCAGCAATACTTTCCTTGGTTTTTTTCTCTGGATTTTTATATGATTCCTCAATAGCTTCAAGAGTTTCTTTTAATTTTTTAGGATTATCTTTGTATTTTTCTTTTGCCGCTTTGATTTCTGCGTCTTTATTTTGGACAGACGGATTCAAATATTCTTCAGCTGTTGCCAAATGATTGGCAAGTGTTACCATCCGTTTATAGTTTTCAGACATTTTTTCTAAAACCTGCGGCATATTTTCCCAACGCTTAATCATTTCTGCTTCCGGCGATGATGGTTCTTTTATAGCTTTTTTCTTAGCCTCTACCAAGCGGGCAAAAAATGCGGGTTCGGTTTTGATAAGCGTCCATTCGGCATTTTCGCCAGCAATGACATTTTGGAGATTCTTATCAATTTCCGCACAAACATCTGTGGTAAATTTATATGTTTTTTGTATCTTTTCGATACTTTCTTTTTGATGCTTGGCACCAATATCCATTACATCCAGTTCTTTTTTAACTTCATCATTGCTACTATTTGAAGTCGGGTACAGAACAAATGTTATAAAATCAAAAGCTAAATCAACCGTTCCATCAATAACGCTGTCGCAGAATGCCCAAAACTCATTCCACGCGACTTCCATAATATCTTTACCCCCAGCCACTTTCGGCGGTTTTCCGCGCTCCGGCGGTGTAGAATCGTGTGATTTTGATTTTCCTTTTTCCGAACGTTTTTGCGGAGGCATCTCGTCGGCATAGGCTCTGGATATTCCGTCATTTACATCGGGAATATTTTGCGGTGGAGTTTTGTCTTCATCTTCTTTAGGCTTATCGACTTTCTCTGGGGCGGGTTTTTCCGGTTTAGGGTCTGGCTTATCATCTTTCTCGGGGGTCGGAGTTTCCGGTGCTGGTTTATCCACATCCGGCTTATCAGGATTTTGGTGCGAAAGATTCTCGTCTATTTGGTCTTGTATATCCTGTTTGTTTTTATTTAAATCTTTATCTAAATCATCAATTATCGGATTTGAGCTGTCAACCATTGTTTTTCTCCTATATTTTTTTTATATTAACACAAAAACATCGGTTTGTCTACTTTAAAGCTATACAAAGTATGGATTTATTAAACTTTTAAATTTTTAACAAATTTGCCGATTTTTTGGTTTGCCTTTATGCCATCTTCGGGGGTTACTTTTATTAAACCAAAAAACTTAGGACGGATTTTATCAAACTCAATCGGTGAAAACATTGCCGGATTTTTTGTTAATGCCTCAAATGAACCATCCGGGTCTTTTTGTGCTACACGGAAATAATTGTTTATCAACCTGTCCGCATCTATTGGAAAATCTTTTTCTTTTAATTTGGTTATAAATAACTGTTTTCTTTGCTGAAGTTCCATATATTCATCATACAGTTCTTTTTTTATACGATTCTTTTGCATTATTTCTTTTTTTTGCTCATATTTTACTTCACAGATTTCAAGGTTTATCAGAATTTCCACATATGAAATAATTGCCAGCTGCATATCCGTATCGCTCAGTGTTTCAGCAAAAGCCAGATATTCCTCATCTGTTGCTTCTTTTGACAGGCGTTTCATATTTTCGGGATCCGCTTTATTGATAATATCCCAACAATTCAGCATATATTGGGCAATTTTTTTACCGACACTGGGCTTATAATTCGGACGCAACAGTTCCTCGGTATAGTCTGTATCCGGCACTTTTAAATTTTTCTTATCGGCAATTGAGTATATACCATCTTGAAAATTTGCAATTGCACGAGCCAGCTCTTGTTCTTCGGCTTTCAGCCCGTTTTTTGTTTCAACGGCTGTTTCTGTTTGAGACTCGTTTAATACTGATGACGGAGTAATTAAGCCTTCCAGACTGCTGCTATTTGATTCCTGAGCGGTCGGTGCGGAAGTAACAAAGCTGTCCAAACCAGTGAAAGCGACCGGCTGTTCAACCGGCGCACTGTTTTGTGACGGGGTTAAAAAGCTGTCTAAGCCGGCTGGTTCTGTTGCCTGAGCAGAATTTGTTTTATTTTCGCCTGATTTTGAATCCTGCCCGATAAAATCATTTAATAATTTGGCAAATTCATCTTCCAGATTAACAACTTCTGCTATATTATCTTGTTGCGGCTCTGTTGCCGGCGTGGTGATAAACGCATCTAAAGATACTTCGTTTTCTGCCATCTACTTTCCCCTTGTGTTTTAGTTCTTTTATGAATTATAGCCTTGATTTTATGTTTTCCTTTGGTGTATTCTAGCTTTAATTAGTGAAAATATGTTTAACACAGGTCAATATGGATAACGATAACATTAAAGTTTTTTATACCTCTTTCGTTAATGAAGATACTGCGGGTATCCGAATAGATAAATTTATTGCCGGAGAAATTGCAGAGTTTTCCCGTTCGCAAGTACAAAAACTTTTGGAAGAAGGATATGTTTTTGCCGATGATGAAATCATTGCAGATAAAAATTTTAAGACCCGTTTGGGAGATATGTATCAAATTACACTGCCCGAACCGCAGGCAGCTACTCCGGTTGCCCAAGACATCCCGCTTGACGTATTGTATGAAGATGAAGATTTGATTGTGATTAACAAACCGGCGGGAATGACGGTTCATCCGGCTGCCGGTGCATATAATGATACTCTTGTTAACGCTTTGCTTTTTCATTGCAAAGGTTCACTTTCCGGCATTGGCGGCGTAGCGCGTCCGGGAATCGTGCATCGCATAGACCGCAACACCAGCGGCGTTATAGTTGTTGCCAAAAACGATATTGCCCACAGAGGATTGGCCGAACAGTTTTTTAAACACTCAATTGAGCGGACGTATTATGCCTTTGTTTATAATGTTCCGAATCCTCTTAAAGGAGTAATTGAGGGAAACATTGCCCGAAGTTCGTATGACAGAAAAAAAATGGCACTTGTTTCACAAGGCGGAAAAACAGCAATTACACATTATGAAACCGTAGCAATATATAACAATGCTGTTTCTCTGGTAAAATGCAATTTAGAAACAGGGCGGACACACCAGATTCGCGTCCACCTTTCAAGTATTGGCTGTCACCTTATCGGCGATGACGTTTATAAAGGAAAAAAAAGCATTTTGAAGTTGCCTGAACCAGTTAAAGGTTATGTTAATATATTTCCCAGACAAGCTTTGCACGCAGCTTCCCTTGGCTTTATGCATCCGCGGACAGGCAAGTTTTTAAGTTTTACGGCAAACTTTCCCAAAGATATGCAAATGCTGCAAAAAGAGCTGGAATTTTATAAACTTTAGTATAAAAAACGGTTTGGAACGTTAAAAAAATCTTAAAAACAATAGAACTAATGTCTAGATTGTGGAAAAAAATTTAAGTTATAAACTCTCCTTTAGTCAACTTTTAGGAGAGTAAAATATGAGTGAACAACCTATTCTAAACGGACTTGACTTTTCCCCCGAAGAAAACCTTTCGCGATATCTGCATTCCATTAAAAAATATCCTATTTTATCATTAGAAGAAGAATTTGATTTGGCTTCACGTTATCAGCAAACTAAAGATAAAGAGATTGCCTATAAACTGATTACCTCACATTTACGGCTTGTTGTTAAGGTGGTGTCAAAATACCGCGGATACGGATTACCTGTGGGGGAAATGATTTCTGAAGGAAACATCGGACTGATGTATGCAATTGATAAATTTGCACCTGAAAAAGGATTCAGATTTTCAACATATGCCCTTTGGTGGATTAAAGCATCGGTACAAAAATATATCCTCAACTCGTGGTCTTTGGTAAAACTGGGAACAACCGCAGCGCAGAAAAAACTGTTTTTTAACCTGCGCAAAATCAAAAACCGCCTGAATCTGATTGATGACAGAGAACTGTCGCAGCATATTTTAAAAGATATTGCCAAATCTTTAGACGTGAGTGTGCAGGATGTTACGGATATGAATATGCGGCTAAAATCTCACGACGGTTCGCTTAATGCCGTTATTGACGGAGATTCTGACGGCGCAACCGAGTGGATGGATTTTATTTCCGATAATAAGCCTAATCAGGAAGAAAGCCTTGCCCACGCTGAAACAATCAAATACCGGCGAAAAATGTTTAATCAGGCTTTGTATGTTTTGAACACACGTGAGAAAGATATTTTGTTTAAGAGGCGCCTATACGAAAAGACTATAACCCTAGATGACTTAAGCAAAACGTATAATATCTCTAAAGAACGCGTACGGCAGATAGAACTTAATTCCATAAAAAAAATAACTAAAGCTATAGAACTTATGCAGTAAGACTTGAAAGACACACATCTCTTATTATCTATCCTTCAAACTTTGATAGAAAAGAAGGTTAAGAAGAGAGATGGAAAACAAAAACGAACGCAACATATATATTTTTTTATTATTGGTATTGTGCCTGATTTCTTTAGGTATGGGCTATTATATTTACAAAAAAGAACATATCAAAGAAATCAAGCCAGTACCGGTTAATGACAGCATTACCTTAGATGTTACCCCGATTGTCCCCCAAGTTGTGGCGGTTACAAATAATTATGTGGGGTATGTCGAAGCCATCAACCAAGTACAGATAATTCCTTATATCAGCGGTTATTTAAAAGAAATTGCGATAACTCCGGGACAAAATGTGAAAGAAGGCGATTTGCTGATTGTCATTGAACCGGAAGAATATAAGGCGCGGGTTGACGCGGCAGACGCTGCCGTTTTGCAGGCGCAAGCTTCTTTTGAATATAATCAAAACTACTATGAGCGTGTGCAAAAATCCGGCAAACGCGCTTTTTCTGAAATTGAAATTGATAATGCAAAAAATAATTTCTTACAGGCACAGGCAAATTTAAAAAACACACAAGCCAATAAGATGTTAGCCGATGTTAATTATAGCTATACAATTATCAAAGCGCCAATCTCCGGCTTAGTCGGTAATTTCACGTTAAGCACCGGCGATTATGTTGCACCTAACAGCGGTGCGCTTTTAAGTATTGTACAGACAGACCCCATCAGGGTTGTTTTTTCGCTGACAGATACCGAATATCTTAATATGAAAGATGGCGGCTCATTATTTAAAGACAGTGTTATCAAACTCCGCCTGCCAAACGGCAGGCAATATGAATATGCAGGAGAATTTAAATATACCAACAATGAATTAAACAAATCCACCAACTCTCTTGCCGTTTATGCTTATTTTAAAAATCAAAAAAATGAACTGTTACCTAATGCTTATGTGACTGTTGAAGTAAACAAAACTTTTAAAGACAGCGTTTTAATAGAAAAAAGTTTTGTTAAGATGTTGGCTGACGGTAATTACATTACCCTTGCCCGTAATAATCAAATTATGCAGCAAAAAGTAAACATTCTTTCTGATAAAGGCAATCAATATGTTCTGGAGAATACTTTTGAACCAAATGATTTGTTGCTGTTAGAAGATACCGGCAATTTACCATCAAACGCAAAATTAGATTTTAAAATTGTGAAATAGGCAGGAGAATAAAAGATGTTTTCCAAATTTTTTATCGACAGACCGCGTTTTGCAATGGTTATTTCGATTGTTATGATTATTTTGGGCTTACTTGCCATCGAGGTTTTGCCGGTTTCACAATTTCCCGATATTACCCCACCGCAGGTTAGTGTTAAAACGACTTATCTTGGCGCAAATGCCCAAGTTTTGACAGATACGGTTGCTGTGCCGATTGAAAACCAGATGAACGGCGTTGAAGATATGCTCTATATGTCTTCAACTTCTGATGATAACGGCTCTTACAATCTGACTGTCACTTTTGACATTGGCACTGATCCGGATATTGCCCAAGTTAAAGTTCAAAACAGGCTGCAGCAGGTTAACAGTGAGCTGCCTGACGAGGTTATTCAAAACGGATTGGATGTTTCTACCGAAAATGCAGATATTTTGGCGCTGATTGTTTTACGCTCCCCAAAAGATACGTACGATGATTTATATTTGAGCAACTTTGCTTATACAAATATTAAAAACCCACTGTCCCGTTTATATGGTATCGGGCAAGTGCAGATTTTCGGCCCGCAATACAGTATGCGAATTTGGCTCGATATTGATAAAATTACATCATTAGGTTTAAACAGTTCGGATATTATTGCAGCTGTCAGAAACCAAAACGTACAGGCTGCCGTGGGAAGTATTGGCTCCGCACCTAGCAGCAAAGATACAAATTTAGTACTTTCCCTAACCGCAAAAGGACTTTTGAACAGTGTGGAAGATTTTTCTAATATTGTGGTTGCCACATCGGAAAACGGCGGTACGATTTATTTAAAAGACGTGGCACGGATTGAACTCGGGCGCGATACATACAATATCAACTCTAAATATGACAATGCATCTGCCGTGATTATTGCCTTAAACCAAACGCCAAATACTAATGCTCTCAAAACAATGGAAGTTGTACAACAAGAGATTGCTGAACTTGCAAAAACATTTCCTAATGATATGGAGATTAAGGTGGCCTACGATTCAACAGACTATGTGCAGGCATCAATTGCTGCGATTGTTGAAACTTTGTTTATTACCTTTGGGTTGGTAATTTTAGTAACCTATCTGTTTTTACAAAAATTTAAAACTACCCTTATTCCACTGATTACTATTCCGGTTTCACTTATCGCAACATTTATTGTTATTTACCTTTTGGGATTTGACATCAATATTTTAACTCTATTTGCGATGATTTTGGTTATCGGACTGGTGGTAGATGATGCGATTATTGTGGTGGAACGCGTACAATATCTTATGCTCAATGAAAATTTAAGTTCTTATGATGCTTCGGT
This sequence comes from uncultured Alphaproteobacteria bacterium, assembly GCA_910580155.1. Taxonomy (GTDB): domain Bacteria; phylum Pseudomonadota; class Alphaproteobacteria; order RF32; family CAG-239; genus CAG-267. The sequence continues at coordinate 2,179 of CAJTWX010000064.1, read as the reverse complement.
TAAGGCTATGCAGCAAATCGGAAGCGCTATTGTGGCGACAACGTTTGTATTGCTTGCCATATTTGTTCCGGTTGGGCTGATGGCGGGCATTACCGGAAAAATTTATCAGCAATTTGCAGTAGCTATTGGAACCTCTGTTATATTTTCCGCTTTTAATGCATTGACATTAAGCCCTGCTTTATGTTCTATTTTTCTTAACAAAGAAAAAGAAGGAAATGCCAAAGGTTTCTTTAAATGGTTTAATGACGGATTAGACATTTTTAAAAATATTTACACCAAAGTTGTGGGCTTTTTTTCAAAGTATTTGCTCTATACCGTAATAGTTATTTTAGGAGTGATTGCAGCAATCGCTTTATATTTTAAATACACTGCTACATCATTCTTACCAGAAGAAGACCAAGGGATTATTTTTGCTAATGTTCAATTGGATAGCACTGCCAGCATTAACCAGACTAATGCTGTTTTGGCAAATATGAGTAATGATATTTTGAAGATGGATGGAATCAAATACGTTATTACTGTTGCCGGATACAGTATGCTGGGTGGCGGCGGTGAAAATGTTGCACTGGGGGTTATCGGGTTAGACGACTGGTCTAAACGCACAACAAAAGCATTATCCATTGAAGGGATTACAAATGCACTGACTCAAAAATTCGGTGCCTACAAAGGAGCTGCCCTTAACTTTTTTGCCCCGCCATCTGTTCCGGGGATTGGTCAAAGTAACGGGCTTTCATTAGAATTGGTGGCTACGGATACAAAATATACACCACTTGATGTTGAAGCTGCCCTAAAAAAATATCTGGCGGCAGCAAACAGCTCGCCTGAGATTGCATATGCCTTCAGCACGTTTACTGCTGATACACCACACATTTACTTAAATATTGACAGAACAAAGCTTCAATCTTTTGATATTCCTGTTTCACAAATGTTTGCAACCTTACAAAGTAATCTGGGGGCTACATATATCAATAACATTACCTTGAGCGGACAAGTAAACAGGGTTATTTTGCAGGCAGATTTTGACTATCGTAAAAGTTTAGACAGTATTAAAAACCTTTATGTAAAATCAAATTCGGGAAATTTGATTAAGGTGGATAGTTTTGCAAACGCCACAACCGAAATCTCGCCTAAAATTATTTACCGTTATGACCTTTATACGTCGGCTTCCATTACGGCACAGGCTGCAAATGGCATAAGCAGCGGACAAGCAATGGATAAATTTGAAGAGTTAGCACAAACTGTTTTGCCGAAAGGATTTGCTATTAACTGGACGGCCTTGTCCTTACAAGAATCTGAAACCCGATGGTTGGTAGGCGCTCTAATTACACTTGCCGTAGTCTTTTGCTATTTATTTTTAGTGGCACAATATGAAAGCTGGATGTTGGCGTTTTCTGTAATGTTTTCAACGGTTTTTGCGATATTGGGCGCATTTATAGGATTGCACGTATTTGGTTTGCCTTTAAGCATCTATGCACAGCTTGGCATTGTTCTCCTTATCGGACTTGCTGCTAAAAATGCAATTTTAATCGTGGAATTTACCAAAGATTATCGCGAACAGGGATATAGTATTTTAGAAGCCTCAGAAAAAGGTGCCGGAGAACGGTTTAGAGCGGTATTGATGACTGCAATGACATTTATTTTGGGGGTATTTCCAATGATTGTGGCAAAAGGTCCGGGAGCCAGTTCGCAAATTTCGATTGGCGTTACGGTATTCTTCGGGATGATTTTGGCAACGCTTGTTGGAATTATATTCATTCCGGCTTTATTTGCTTTGTTTGAAAATATTAAGGAATATTTTTATCCTGCGGCAAAACAGAATAAAACAACAAAGGAAGAGCACAATGTTTAAATACATCGTTATTTGCAGCATTTTAATTTTAACCTCTTGCAATGTCGGAGAAGACTATTCACATACCTATTTCTTTTCTGATAAAGAAGCACAACGCAATTTAAACATTCAGCCGAATGAAGAAATAATAAACAATAATTGGTATGAAATATTCAACGATTCCGATTTAAATACACTGATTCGACAAGCGATGACGGAAAACTTTACTGTTCGACAAGGCATTGAACGTTTGCAGCAATCCCGTTTGAATTATATGATTCAATCTAAAAACAACTATCCGATGCTCAATGCGAGTGGGGAATATAATTACAGCAAAGCAAGCGATAATCA
>CAJTWX010000063.1 GCA_910580155.1 uncultured Alphaproteobacteria bacterium | reverse complement strand
TCTGTCAATTTGGACTCCGTATGTAAAGCATTTTTTAAACAAATAGACTTTAAAACTCCCTAAATCTTGCTAATCATTCCTCTTTACTTTTAAAACAGCATTTGCTAAAATCCCCTGAAGTTTGATTTTTTATTGGAGTGAACGTAATATGTCTTATAAAGAAGAACAAGGCTTAGACAAGCAATTTAATGCCGAAGAGATTGAAAAACGCTGTGATGCTTATTGGGGCACAAACGAAGTTTATAAATATGACGCCAAACAAAGCCGTGACAACAGCTTTATGATTGATACCCCACCGCCCACCGTTTCCGGTTCTTTGCATATCGGGCATATTTTCAGCTACACCCAAACCGACATTATCGCCCGCTATCAGCGTATGCAGGGAAAAGCCGTGTTTTACCCCATCGGCTGGGATGACAACGGCCTGCCAACCGAGCGCCGTGTTCAAAACTATTATAACATCACTTGTAACCCCAAAGTGGCTTATGACCCCGCTTTTAAGCCGGTTCATATCGAAAACAACAAAGAAGAACGCAAAGAAATCTCTCGTAAAAACTTTATTGAGGCCTGCGAAACCCTAACTGCCGAAGATGAAAAGATTTTTGAAAACGTTTTTCGCCGTATCGGGCACTCTTATGACTGGAATTTGACTTATTCCACCATCAGCCCCAAATCAATCAAACTTTCGCAACAGTCATTCCTTGATTTATATAAAAAAGGCAAACTTGTTGCTGTTGAAGCCCCGATTATGTGGGATGTCACATTCAAATCTGCCGTTTCCCAAGCCGAAGTGGAAGATAAAGAAATGGAAGGCTTTTTCCACGACATTCGCTTCAGCGTTAAAGACAGCAATGAAACTTTTACCATCGCCACCACCCGTCCGGAATTGTTAGCTGCCTGCTTGGCAATTGTGGCTCATCCGGATGACGAACGCTATAAACACCTTTTCGGCAAAACTGCCATTGTGCCGCTGTTCAATATTCCTGTTCCGATTGTTCCATCCGAACACGCCGAAAAAGACAAAGGAACCGGTATTATGATGGTTTGCACCTTTGGTGATGCCGCAGACGTTGCGTGGTGGAAAAAATCCGGCCTGCCGATTAAACAGATTATCGGAATGGATGGCAAGATTTTAAATATCACTTATGGAGAGGGCGTATTCACTACACTCAATAAAGAAGAGGCACAAAAGAACTTTAACCAGATTATCGGATTGCCCGCACACGTTGCCAAAAAGAAAGTGGCAGAAATGCTCAAAGAACAAGGCTTCTTAATCGGCGAGCCGAGAAAGATTGTCCATCCGGTTAAATTTTACGAAAAAGGCAATCTGCCGCTTGAATTTGTTTCTTCCCGCCAGTGGTTCATTAACCTGATGGATATGAAAGAAGAAATGTTGCAAGCCGGACGAAAAATAGAGTGGCTGCCTTCTTATATGCAACACCGCTACGAAACGTGGACAGAGGGATTAAACCAAGACTGGTGCATCAGCCGCCAGCGCTATTTCGGCGTTCCTTTTCCTGTTTGGTACAAAGTTGACGCCACCGGCAATATAGATTACAACAGCATCATCCTGCCTGAAGAAAGCCAATTGCCGATAGACCCGATGGCAGACGTTCCAGCCGGATATACTGAAGCACAGCGTAACCAGCCAAACGGTTTCGCCGGCGACCCAGACGTTATGGATACGTGGGCAACGTCTTCTTTAACCCCGCAAATTGCTCTGGCTCAAGCAGAAGAAGACTCAAACCTTTCTATGCCGTTTGATATCCGCCCGCAAGCACACGATATCATCCGTACTTGGGCGTTTTACACTGTTGCCAAAAGCTTAATGCACGAAAACACAATTCCGTGGTACAAAACACTCATCAGCGGCTTTATTCTTGATCCAGACCGCAAAAGGATGAGCAAATCCAAAGGAAACGTCGTTACCCCGATGCATTTGATTGAAAACCACTCAGCAGACGCCGTCCGCTATTGGGCTGCAAAAGCCAAGCTCGGTGCAGATACAGCTTTTGAAGAAAAAATGATGCAGCAAGGGCGCAAACTCGTTGTTAAAATCTACAATGCCAGCAAGTTTGTGTTTATGATTGTCGGCAACTCAACTTCTGCAGACTACCTCAAAGACATTACCAACACGCTTGATAAATCTTGGGTTAAAAAACTTGCTGATACGGTTAAATCCGCTAAACAGAGCTTTGAAAACTTTGACTATTCTCTGGCATTAGACGCTATCGAAACCCGTTTTTGGGATTTCTGCGACAACTATGTCGAGATTGTGAAAAAGCGTGCATACTCTGAGGATAACGCCTCCGCAATTGCAACCCTAAAGCTCTCGCTTGACACCTTTATCAAACTGTTAGCGCCGTTCTGCCCATTCATCACCGAAGAGGTTTACCAAGCTCGCCCATGGAAACAGGCTGCTGATATTTCTGTTCACAAAGAACTCTGGACATCGCTGAACAGTTTAGCTGATTTTGCCGCAACGGATTCGCTGTTGTATAATACCACATCGGCTGTTTCAACAGAAATCCGCAAACAAAAAACAATTGAAAACAAATCGCAGAAAAACCCTGTTTTAAGCTTAACCATTAAAGCAGATGAAAAAACCATCACTTGCTTAAAAGCTAACGACAGCGATTTGTTAAACGTTGGAAACATTGTTGAAAACGGTATTTCTTACGAACCGGCTCAGGAACTCTTAATCGAAAATATCAAACTCGACCAAGATTTTGTTCCCGAAAAGAAAAAAGTCGGATAAAGCAAATAATCGTAAACGCAAAGACCACGCTTTTAAACGTGGTCTTTTTTTTATTCAGAGATATTATATATTTTATCTTTCGTTATCACCATCCCCGCAGGCGTTCCTGAAAAATGCACTACATCCGGACGATTCGCTGTACCAAAATCCAAATAAATCAATTTTTCAGTTTTTGAAGAATTCGTAATAACGTGTGTCCCGTTGATATTTGCCGGAAATCCTATTACATCCCCTTCTTTAAGGTGTATATTACCTTGTTCAGTTTTAACTTCAGCCTCTCCACTGATAATATAAAAAATCTCTTCATTTTCTTCATGATAATGATATCCGTATGCATAACAACCCGACTCAACTACAACAATATTCGCACTGCATTTATCAATATTCTCCACTATCGGTTTTATAAAGTATGTATTATCACCAATCCCCTGTTTTTGCGCTTGAACTTCTTTATAATTTTTAACAACAATTTCTTGCATTTTTCACTCCTTTACACACTTGCAAATTAAAAACAATATTTTTATAATTCTCTTAACTTACATTTGTAAAGTAGGCATCTTTTTATTATATAGTATGCAAAAAGTAACTTTCGGAGAAATTAAAGTGATTTCAAACAAAAAAATTTTAGATTGCCCAGTTGCAACAACCATAAACCTTATCGGTAATAAATGGAAATTACTCATTATTCGTGATTTAATAAGCGGCACAAAAAGATTCGGAGAACTACGCAAAAGCCTTTCCGGTATCAGCCAGCGTGTTTTAACCGAAAATCTGCGAGCACTTGAAACAGATAATCTGATAACGCGCAAAGTATATGCGGAAGTACCACCACGCGTAGAATATAGTCTGAATAAAACAGGACAATCGCTCAAACCAATTATTTACAGTATGGCTGATTGGGGAACAAAATATAAAAATGGAGAGTTATAGCTACCTTTGTTTTTTTCGCAGCAAAATATACAAAGCCCCCGCTCCCCCCATCACCTCAGACGGATTCTTAAACGCAAGGACAAGCGGACTAATTTCTGAATGAGATAACCACTCGGGAACAGCCTTACGCAATACGCCTTTGCCGCTGAAAGGAACATCATCCCACCCTTTTCCGGTCACAATCAAGATACAGCGTTTGCCGCAATTATACGCTTGTTTCACAAAGTCGCATACTTGCTCAAAAGCTGCTTTTTCCGTCACCCCGTGCAAATCCAATGTCGCCTCAACTTTATAAACTTCACGCTTAAAACGTTTAGCCAACGCACCATCCATCTGCGAAAAATCATCTTTCGTAACATTTCTGCTGCTTTTCAAAACATCAAATGTGACTGTTGTCACCTTGTCTTGACGTAATTCTACTTCTCTGGGCACAATTTCATCAACGTGCCGATTCGTTTTAATCCTTTTAACACCTTTAACAGCTTCCTGCCAGCTTTCATCTTCAGTCATAAACACTAACCTCGGCATCTTTCGGCAACAAAATAAAATAACGCCCTTTTGAATTCATCCTTCCGGCACAATCAAATGCCTTTTCGCCGTGCCCCCAAAAATAATCTCCGCGCACACCGCCTTTAATTGCGCTTCCCACATCTTCCGCCATTATCAGCTTGTTAATAGCCTTCCTGTCCGGCCCGACAGTTTCCAGCCACATAACAGAACCAAGCGGAATATAGTTTTTATCTACCGCCATACTACGACCGGCAACCAACGGCAGCCCCATTGCACCAATCGGCCCGTCAGCCTCCACAACTTTATGAAAAATATACCGGTCATTAAGCAACATATTCTTTTTTGCCGAGTCCCCATTATCATTAAGCCATTGCTTTATTTTCGGCATAGAAGCATCGCCTTGTTTTATCAAACCTTTATCCAGCAAAATCGACCCGATTCCCCGAAAACGATGTCCGTTATTATCTGCATATCCCACGCGAATCTGCTGTCCGTCAGGCAATGTTGCCACAGCAGCCCCCTGAATTTGCATAATATAAATATCTACCGGATTATCCCCCCAAAGAATAACCGGAGCATCCAATTTACCTTCATCAACCTCCTTACGGGTATAATACTTTATAAGTTTTCCATCCTTTACCCGACCGACCAGACGCTGATTAGGCAAAGTAGAATCAAAATCCCGCAAATTGATTTCCACCAAATCATTTGGTTTACCGTATATCGGATATTGATATTTTCCGCCACGCTCATAATTTGCCTTTAATTCTGCCTCATAATAAGACGTAAACTTCCCTTCCGTATTTCCATTCACAACCACCGCATAAGGCACAAAATTTTGCTCAATATAGATTTTTAAGTCTTTATCAGATAACTCCGCCATTCTCCGGCAATGTTTCTGATAAGCACTCAAAGAATATTCAAAATATTCGCTTTTAATCTTTTTCTGCGTTTTTTTAACCATCACTGAGCAAACATCTTTTAACGCTGTATCAAAAGCCCCTATTTTTTCATTTTCCCATCCATTTAAAGCAGAAAAGCTGCTTTTTTGCAGCTCAAAATGTTTTACTTCCGCAGGCAATTTCTCCGCATCTTCTCCCCGACAGGAAGAAAGCAAGACTAAAATAAAAAATAACAGTACACGTCTTAACATTTTTTCGTCGAACACAATAACCAGTTGTTAATTTTAGGATTTAAACTCTTTTCAAATGTCCACACATCCAAAATCGTCTGAACATAATTTTCATCACCTTCAATAATCTTCCCTTCAGCATTTTTAAGCAGATTAACCTGCTCACTCACAAACTTAACAACCAGATTAACTTTGTCATCATTAACAAAATTTACCGATTCGATTTCCGTTTCAACAAAACTGATTAAATCCGATTCGGTTACAATTCCTTTCTGTTTGCGTTCTTCAACTACTTTTTCGATTCTTTTCAAAAGTTCTTTATTAACAAGTGAAGATAACGTTTTAGTATCCCCCCTGCTAAACGCCGCCAAAATAGCCTCAAATGCTCTCTGTGCTCCTTTAACAAATAGTTTTTTGTTAAAGTTAGGAATTTTAATTAACTCTTTATCTAACGGAGATAGCAACGACACATCAACAGAGTCGCCAGATTCGTCAAGCATATTCTTACGAAGCTCTTTATACACTTTGTCAAATTGCTCCTTTGGAATCATAATAACTTTAGCTTCATCAGCCCCTGTTCCCAACGCATTTTTAAGCTTGCTGAAAATAACAACTACCAAAACCAATAAAAATATAATATCCAAATATCCTGACATTTTCCTCTAACCTCTGTTATGTTTTCCATAAATATAGCTCAAATATCTTTATTATCAACTATTATATTTGACGTATAAAAATAAAACCCTATATTATAACCGAAAGCATATTTCAGAAAGGATAAAAAAATGGCAAACACGCAAGAAACTCCCGAACTAGCAATAACAATGCAATACATAAAAGATATGTCGTTGGAAATTCCGCACGCACCGCAAATCTTTACAAAATTAAATACTCAGCCAAAGTTAAACATAGATTTGAATATTGATGCCAATAAAATTGCTCAAAACCAATACGAAGTGGTTCTGAATCTTCGAATCAACGCAGACATTGAAAATGAAAAGCTTTTTATTTTTGAATTGGCTTACGCAGCAGCCTGCCACGCCACAATACCGGAAGAAAATATGGAAACAGCCTTATTTATCGACATTCCGACTCTGTTATTCCCTTATGCACGTCAAATTATTTCTTCTAACCTGTCTGAAGCCGGAATGCCACCGCTTATGTTAGCACCTGTTGACTTTGCAGCCGTCTACAGAAGCAAAAAAGAACAATCAACAAAGGCTAACTAAAATGAGATTAGCGCTTTTTCAACCTGATATTCCGCAAAACACCGGCACCCTGCTGCGTCTTGGTGCGTGTCTGGATTTACCTTTAGACATTATAGAACCCTGCGGCTTTATCTTTAATGAAAAAGCAATGAAACGTGCCGGTATGGACTATTTAGACTTAGCTTCATACCGGCGTCATAACTCTTGGGAAGATTTTTTAGAATACCGCACCGCCCATCCCGAAGAATACGGCAGAATAATCCTTTTAACAACCCGCGCCAGCAAACCTTATACTGACTTTAAATTTGCCCCCAACGATATTATATTGATGGGTAGGGAAAGCGCCGGCGTTCCAGAGGCGGTTCATCAACTGGCTGATGCACGTTTGTTAATACCGATGAATCAAAACGCCCGCTCCATAAATGTAGCTGTTTCCGCCGTAATGGTTATCGGAGAAGGGCTGCGTCAGACAAACCTATTCCCTAAATGGTTGTAAATAAATAATTTTTGAAAATATTTAAAACTTTTTTAATTTTTTTTCATTTTAGGTATAGATTTGTTTCAAAAAATGTGATATAGTCACATCGTTTTCATAACAACGCATTACACATCTAGGAGGTTTATCCAATATGAAAAAAAGTCCGGTTGCCAATTTCAGCTCAGGAGAATATGTCGTATACCCAACTCACGGCGTAGGCAAAGTCACTAACATAGCCAAACAAACAATTGCCGGTAGCGAACTGGAACTATTAGTCGTTAATTTTGATAAAGACAAAATGACTCTACGCGTTCCAATGGCAAAGTTAGATAAAGTTGGCTTGCGCAAAATATCTGACGATATCACAATGAAAGAAGCTCTTGCCACCTTAAAAGGCAAACCGCGTGTCAAAAAAATTATGTGGTCAAGACGCGCTCAAGAATACGAAAATAAAATAAACTCCGGCAACCCTATTGCTGTTGCAGAAGTTATCCGTGATTTATATCGTAACGAAAACCTTGCAGAACAGTCATATAGCGAACGCCAGATTTATGAACACGCTGTCGAGCGTTTGGCTAGTGAAGTTGCCGTTTACGAAAATACATCCATTGAAGAAGCAAGCAAAAAACTTCTTGATACTGTTTCGAGTCGTAACATATAATTAAACACTACATAATTAACTTATGATATAAAAAAGCTCCGTATTAAACGGAGCTTTTTTACTGAACTCAGTTAAAACCTATACCCTAGTCCGACAGTAAGATCATAAGCGTTATAGTCGTTGCCGAGCGTATAGCCTGCAACGCCATATCCGCTCCAGTTCTCCTCAAAGTTAAACTCACCGCCAACTTCCAAACGCCCCAATGTCCGATCTTTATAAGACTTCACATCGCCGTCCAAACCGCTAATCTGTGTCTTCCCGCCTTGCGCAAAGGTGCGAACTATACTCGGTTTAACATACAACCGATTGGTCTTCCCGTCAACGCAAAATTCACGTTCAAGCTTCAAACCTAATTCGGCTTCCAAATAATGCAACATATCAAATTTTGCACTCTTGCCCACATTATCATGCAAACCGTCAAGATCTAACAGCGTATAATATAAGCCCAAACTCGGTTCTAAGTTCAAATATTCCCCAATGGCATATCGCTTAGCTACCTCAGCACTCGCCCCGTATTGCATCGCTTCCGTGTTTGCCTTGGCTATGCCATCCGCAGTTTTGATATCCATATCTTGCTTACCGGCAAACACCGTACCTGTCATACGCCACTGTGCGTCATCAAACTGATAGTATGCTCCGCCTAAATAACTCTTACTGGTTATGTCTGACTTCGAAGAGGCATAATAGTCACCCTTGCCAGAGAGCTCATACTTACCATGACGATAAGCACCAAACACACCGGCGCGCTTATGACCTTCTCGATATAAATCCATTCCAAGTGTCGTGCCGTTAATTTTGGCATCCATCTCTGAAGGACTGTCTATCTCCGCATTCTCATGGGTCACCTCAACCCAAGCTTGTTTTTGAGGCATAAGTTCTGCAACACCGCAACTCTCTTCATAGCAATTGATGCTCTGACGATGCGCCAATCCTTTTACAACGCTGCCGCTTATACTCCGGTTTTGCTCAAGAGCAGAACTCTGCAAACCCGCATATGCTCCAACTTCCGGCGCATACTCAGGAGTGTAATTCGGGTTCTTGTCATCTGTTAAAGATAAATACCAATGGCTGCCGCTCTCCTCCCCGCCAGCATTCATAACTGAACGCCACATATACGGATTGCCAACCACACGAGCTACTTCAAATTGCTCCGCTAACCCGCCTTCAAAATTGGAGGCATTCACAAACTCCGTTTGTGCGCCAGCAAACGTTGATGCGTTCTCAGAGTTAACAATAACTTTTGTTGTGCCAACAACATCGCCGCTGACATTGAGTACCCCATTCTGAATGCTCTTAGTAGACGAATCAACCGATATATCAAGCTTTAACACCCCGCCGTCTGATACATAATCTACCGTGTCTATAACGCCGTTCTTTCCCAAATGAAACACGCCACCAGAGGAAACTTCCATATTAGATACCCCCTGAACATTGTTATTAAACAACACTTCTCCGCTGCCATCACCACTGACACGCAAATCATATCCTTCACCATCTATCCCATCATATACCAATATTTTGCCACCGTTTTTACTAGAAAATTCCAGCTCTGCACGTGTATCATATAATGTTTCGGAATAGATTGCATTGTCTGTCTTTCCTGTTTCATCTTCCGTGTAATTGCCGGATATCAAAACATCCTGACCATCTGCTGCCATCGCTATCTTGCCATTATTATAAATCGCGCCACCGTATGCCTCTTTACCCTTCGCATAATTATTTACAATATCAGTATTCGTCATAGAAATATAACTATGACGAGTATTCGCTATCGCTCCGCCATATGCCGATCCTTCTGTCGATTCGGCTTGATTCCCTACAAACGAACCGCGCAAATCCTCAATCCTACTTTCCTCTTCATCATACGTCCATATATTATAAATAGCTCCACCCCATGCTGACGAACCGCCTATAACCTGATTCGATAAAAAATTAGATTTAATTTCCGGTGTGATGTTTGCATCCCAATGTGCGAGCGCCCCACCATAAGAACTACCTTTAATCGATTTAGCATAATTTCCCACAAAATCACCAGTAATACCTTTCACTAAACCTTCATTTATTTCTATCGCACCACCTTCAGCATCACCAGATATACTTTCCACATAGTTATAAAGAAAATCTGATGTAACATATCCGGAAGTTTGTCCTAATGTTGAATCAAGACACATCGCACCACCAATAGCTCTTCCTGTTTCTGCTTTTGCATGAT
>CAJTWX010000062.1 GCA_910580155.1 uncultured Alphaproteobacteria bacterium | reverse complement strand
TACGCGAGCTGGGTTCAGAACGTCGTGAGACAGTTCGGTCCCTATCTGCCGTGGGTGTAGGATACTTGAGAGGATTTGTCCTTAGTACGAGAGGACCGGGATGAACATACCTCTGGTGTACCAGTTGTAACGCCAGTTGCAGCGCTGGGTAGCTAAGTATGGAAGGGATAACCGCTGAATGCATCTAAGCGGGAAACCCACCTCAAAACTAGGTATCCCCATTAAGATCGTGGTAGACCACCACGTTGATAGGTCAGGTGTGTAAGCACAGTAATGTGTTTAGCTAACTGATACTAATAATCTGATTGGCTTGATAACTTAACGTATAAATAATTTGCTTATTGCAAATACTTCAGTTGTAAACAGTGATTTGATGAACTGGTGATAATAGCGAAGGTGTCCCACCCGATCCCATTCCGAACTCGGTCGTTAAACCCTTCATCGCCCATGGTACTTCGTCTTAAGACGCGGGAGAGTAGGTAGTCGCCAGTTCTTCTAATCACTGTTCCCCCCTTTCTCCTCCTCCTAAACCCCACACTCCTCGTGGGGTTTTTCTTGTATCATAATTAACAATATACGATACAATAGACAAAATAAATAATACTAAATACACCTGTCTGTCTGACTATAAAAGCTCCCTCTTTATCAGAGAAATTTTTACATCAAGCTGCGTGACTTCACAAAATAATCAGGGCTTCTTTATTCATTTTATAAATTTCTCAACTTCCTATCTTGCTGCTTGTATTATGCGCAGAACATATTGGAGGAGGCTTGTGCTTGAATTGCACCTGTAATAAATAAAAAAATACCCGTATAAAACAGGTGCTTAAATTTAAATTTCTGTCTCAGTGTATACTATACGCGGATTAGTTAGTCTATATACTTTGCCACTTTTTTGGCAGAATATACAAATGACATAATCATTAGTTGTCATATGCTTGAGGGTGACTTCAATGATTCGCCATTCCTTTCTTCCCTCAACAACCTTTTCTTCGCAACGGTAACCCGCAAAAGAACAATCGCCTTTTTCTTTGTAAGAAACCGTAAAAATCTCTTTTCCGGTAGTTGTACTGTAAACGTGTATCTCGCGACGGTCCTCACACATAAAAATTAACAACGATAACTCATCCGCAAGAACAACTGATTCAACACCGTATTGGGGCGGAATTAGCTCAATGCCATCCTTACGGAGGCCATACGTCCGTGTATCTTCCTTTAGCCAGTGTGACTCAGTCTTGATAATTAACTCTACACCATCACCGTATGCCTTATATTCATAAGACGATTTAGCATCACAAGAGATGAGGCTTATCATCACAGTTACCAAAAAATAATAAACTTTTTCATAATTACATATTCTCGGCCTATACGAGCATTGGTTCTCAATGGCTGATTTTGTTAATAATATTATTGCTAATAACAAACTTGACTATAAAATATATTTTGTCAATATTTTTAAAGAAATTGAACTTTTGTCAAAACATATGAATAATGTTTTATTTTAATTATGAAATTATATACATTATAATATAACTTAGAAAAAACTTCGTCTGAAGTTGTTTCAGCGAAGTCTTTTTTAAGCTGAGATGATTAAAAGCGTGTATTATCTTATGGATTTGATAATCTATAATGCAAAGGGGATATTTGATGAATTATGAAATAGAAGTTTATGGAGATAGCATTGCGTGGTTATGGAAACGAAAATATAAGCTGGTTTGATATGCTATCAAATAGAAAAAAGGGGATAAAGCACGCATAAAACGGTGAAAAATTGCCGATGTTTTAAGAAAAGACAAAAATCACTATCAAGCTCTGATTATTGCTGTAGGAGTCAATGATTTATTGTATCCAGTAGCTTTTCCAGCACGATATCAATGATTATGCTGCTTGATAAATATAAAAAAAATTTAGAAATAGCCCACTTAAAAGCCGATGAAGTTATTATACAATCTTTGTTGCGGTGCGTGAAGAGTATTTCCTAAACAAGATGTGCGTATCAAACAATGAGATTGCAATGTTTAATCAAAATCTATTAAAAATGGCCGAAGAATATGCAGGATGTTATTTGGATTCATTTGACAAATTTGTAAACCTTCCAGCATCGGAAAATTATATTGATGCAGTGCATCTTAGTTCATTAGGGCAGCAAAATCTTTTTCGAATTTACCAACCTGTTTGCAGATAATAAAAACCGAATCGGGAAAATAAATATATTATAACTGAAAAAAGCTTCTTAAAAAGCATTTATTAGATATGTTTAATGTAAAAATATAATACTTATAAGAGATATTTACATAAAATTATATAATATATTATATAGTATATTATATCATAGAATGAAGTTCTAAAAAAAGTAATAAAAATGGTTGAAATAATAGAGTAATAGGTTTATACATATATACATTAGTTTTAATGCTCAACATAAAAAATATCAAAGGATAGGCAAACAGGAGACAGTATGAATAATTTGGAAATTTTATCAGAAATATCAAATACAAAAAGTATAATTCAACGTTATACAATGGCGGGTGTACTGGATAAAACAGATTCAAATCATATTTTATGCCAGAAAATAACAAATGCAGCATTAACATTATATATTAATGCATATCGCCTTGCTGCAGGAAAGACACCATTTTTGACAACTACACCAACCCCATTATTATTGGAAAATATAAAAACACTAATGGGTGAAATATGTAACACTTTGTCAAAGCCGTTATTTGCAGAAGAAATGGAAACACATATAATTCAACTCCTCCGAAAATATTCCCTAAATCCGGAGGAGTTGTTTGTGGAAAATACACCAGATGATGTTGAGAGTGTCAGAGCGCAAAAAATCTTAAACGGCAATTAAATCTTGCGGTCATAAAGCCTTGCTGCGTTTAAGACAACTAATACCGACCCGAGATTATGCATAATTGCTCCGGTAACAGGCGTCAAAATACCGCTGACCGAAAGGGCTATGCCCAAAAAGTTAAGCAACATCGAAATAGTGATGTTTGTTTTTATTGTTTGTACAGTCAATAATGATAATTTTTTAAGATAAGGCAAACTTTCGATATTATCGTTAATTAAAGCTATATCAGCCGCGTCAACAGCAATATCGCTGCCAATATTACCCATTGCCACGCCGACATTTGCCGTTTTGAGCGCAGGGGCATCATTCACTCCGTCACCCGTCATACAAACAATATGACCATCTTTTTGTAAGGATGTGATTTTCTCAACTTTGTCATCAGGCAATAAGTCCGCAAATACGTTTCGAATACCTGTAGTCTGGGCAAACTGTGCGGCAGTAGTGCTGTTGTCTCCCGTTAATAATAAGGTGTTGACGTTTTGCTGTTCTAAAGCAGCAAGGGTTGCTGCTGTTTCTTGCCGAATTGTATCAGCAAGTGCGATAATGCCTGAAATTTGCTTGTCATAGGCAATGATAACCAATGCTTTTCCTTGCTTACTAATTTTCTGAATGGCATTTTGTGCGGTTTCATTAACGGTAACGCCGGATTCTTGAATAAAATTTAAGTTGCCGGCTATAAGCGAATGCGTGTCAATTTTGCCGCAGACACCTTTTCCGGCATACATTTGGAAATTATCAATATCGCTTAATTTAATCTTGTCGGCAACGGCTTTACAGACAATTGCCTTTGCCAGTGAATGTTCGGAATACTTTTCAATACTTGCAGCAAGTGATAAGACTTGTTCTTTCGTCATTTTTTCTGTAATTGCAATAACGTCAGATACAACAATTCCTCCGGTTGTTAATGTTCCTGTTTTATCAAAAACAACCGTATCAACTTTTCCCATTTCCTCAAGCGCCGCGCCGGATTTAATCAACACGCCGCGTTTTGCTGCTTGTCCGATAGCAGCCATAATCGATGTTGGCGTAGCAAGGACGAGAGCGCAAGGGCAAAAAACTACCAAAACCGTTACCGCGCGAATAATTTCTCCGGTAAAGAAATATGTCAAAACCGCAACACCAAGAGCAGACGGAACGAGAATTGCAGCCCATTTATCTACGATTTTTTGTGTTGGTGCTTTTTCACTTTCGGCTTTTTTAACAAGGTTAATCATTTTTTGCAAATAGGTATCTTTAACATTTTCGACACGCATTTCAATTACGCCATAAAAGTTGACAGTTCCAGCCATAACCGTATCACCAATAGTCTTATCAACCGGTAGCGATTCGCCTGTTAATGTTGCTTGGTTTATAGAGGTTGAACCTTTAGTGATAACACCATCCGCCGGAATGGTTTCGCCAGCAAGGATGCGTAAGATGTCGCCTTTTTGAATGTCTTTAAGTATAACGGTTTCTTCTTTGCCATTGGCAAAAACTTTGCGTCCGGTTGTCGGCGTCAACTCAAGCAAACGCCCTAAACCGCGTTTGGCTTTGTCAACTGTTGCGTCTTCTAAAAGCTCCCCGACAGCCATAATCAGCGCAACTTCACCGGCAGCAAATAATTCGCCGATAATAATCGCCGCAATCATAGCAGTGGTAATTAAAAGCGGAGAAGAAATGCACCGGCAATAAATAAGCTTGTAAAAAGCTTTATAAACAATCGGTGTGCCGGAAATGAAAACCGTAAGCCAAGCGGGATTAAAAGCAGGCTCAACGCCATAAAACATAAACCCTAAACTAATAAGCAAAAAAACTGCCGATAAAATAGTCATTTTCACGCCGGATAAAAATTCCATAATTTCTTTAACCATATTAAAAACCTCATTTTAAATTTTTCTTCTCATTATACATTATACCCTATACGGTATAATGTCAAGCAGAAATAACAACCATAACCAACACACAGTAAATTTAAATGTTTGAGAATCTCTCAATCGCTTTGGCAAATTTTTGAATTGTCTCGTCTGCATTGCCGTGCTGAATTCCTTCGCGCACGCAGCAATTTAAATGCCCTTCAAGCACCATCTGTCCGGCTTTATGCAACGCAGATTTTGCAGCGTTGATTTGCGATAATACTTCTTCACAAGGTGTCCCGTCGTCTACCATCCGGCTAATAGCGTTAATTTGCCCCAAAATACGGTTTAGGCGATTATGCAGTGCTTTTGAATCTATACAATGGTTCATTTTAGCCTCCTTATCATATACCCCATAACCTATATGTTTTTTTGTATCCAGTCAAGGAAAACATTATCTTTTTTGCAAATTCCATAGTTTTGCAAATTTGCCTTTTTTATCTAAAAGCTCTGCGGGTGTACCTTCTTCCACGATTCGCCCGTTGTCAATCACGATAATCCTGTCCATATTTTTAAGCGTGGATAAGCGGTGCGCTATGGCGATAACTGTTTTATTTTTCATCAAGGCATTTAAAGCGTCAATCACTTCATTTTCGGTTTCGTTATCAAGAGCGGACGTTGCTTCGTCCAAAATCAAAATCGGCGCTTTCTTCAAAATTGCCCGCGCAATAGCAATTCGCTGCCGCTGTCCGCCCGAAAGTTGCACGCCGCGCTCGCCCGTAATTGTCAGATATCCGTGTGGTGTTTCTTCTATAAATTTATCTGCTTGCGCCCGCTCTGCAGCGGCTTTAATTTGCCGTGTTGTCGCCGCCGGATTACCGAAAGAAATATTTTGTTTAATCGGGCGGTGAAACAAAACACTGTCTTGTGAAATGACCGCCAGTGCCCGTTTCAAACTACCGAGTGTCACTTCTTTAATATCTTGCCCGTTAATCAAAATACGCCCGCTTAAAACATCGTAGTTTCTTTGTAACAAATTGATAAGCGTACTCTTGCCGCCGCCCGAGCGCCCGACAATTCCAACTCTTTCACCGTTCTTAATCGTTAAATTGAAATCATTAAACACATCTTTCCCCGTTTCATATCCAAACCTGATGTTTTGAAATTCAATTTTTCCTTTACCGGCTTCAAGTTCTTGCGCATTCTCGGCATCAACAATGCTCAGTGGTTGCTGTAACAAGGCAACGGAATAATCAAGTTTGCCCAAATCGTTGCGAACGAGTGTTACATCGTTAAGCAACCGTGAAAAATGCGGCAGAAAGTCATTGAGTAAAAGTAACAGCAAAATAACATCTGCCGCTTTGATTATCCCTTTGTGCCACAAGTTAAGCGAAATAATAAGAACGGTAATTTGAAATGCCGCAATCAAAGCTTCCTGCCCGCCGCGGATAATATTGTTTATCTTACTTTTGCGTATGTTGTATGAATTAACGCCATCAATATCTTTTTTAAGCTTTTCGTTTTCCAGCCGTTCCGCCCCAAACATCTTGATTAAGAGGATATTGCTTAATGCATCCGTTACTTCACCGTTAAAAGCGGTTTCTTTCTTTTCGCTTTCTTTATGCACAGAAGCGGATTCTCGTGAGGCATAAACCGAAAACAAAACCGATAAACCACCAAATGCCAACACTAAAGACATAATACCCAAATCCGTCTTGCCGATAACAAACAGCGGAATAATAATCAGCCAGAAACAGGAAGTAACACGTTCAAAGCTTAAAAACAACGTCCAGCAGTTATCGCCGAAGTTATTTATGCGTTGAGCAAGTGCGCCGGATTTTTGTTCTTTCAAATATGCGGAGGATTGTTTGGCGATGTATGAAAGCGCATACTCCTGCGCCCGCCAGCCGATAAGCGAGCGAGCCTTTTCATCTGTTGTTTCCCTAATATATCGGCACGAGTTGGTAAAGAGAAAAAGCCCGAATATCCCGCAAACATAGAGCATCGCCGTCTGCCACGAAAACTCTGCAATACTGATAGATGAGAAATAATCAATCAGCTTGGCAAATAAAACCGCTACCAAAATTTTGGATAAGCTGTTTAAAAACGAATACACCACGTCAAAAAGAAATATCCAGCGAAAACCTTTGCAAGCGTCTATAAAAAAGCGAAATGCAGATATAGCTGAAGCTTTTTTTAATTCTTCATATTTAATATTAAGCATTTGCCCCTCCGCTTTTCTTTTGTTCAGCAAAATAGAGTTTGGCAAATTTTCTGCCTTTTTCTATCAATTCATCAAAACGTCCTTCTTCTGTAATTCGCCCCTTATCCAAAACAATAATCCTGTCCATATTTTTAAGCGTGGATAAACGGTGCGCAATCGCAATCACCGTTTGTTTATCGATAATATTTTGAAGTGCTTTGTTGATGAGTTGTTCCGATTCGCTGTCAAGGGCTGATGTCGCCTCGTCCAAAATGAGAATCGGCGCTTTTTTCAAAACAGCTCTGGCAATGGCTATCCTCTGTCGTTCACCGCCGGAAAGCAAACAGCCTCTATCACCGGCAAAACTCTCATACCCTCCGTCTTTGGCTCTGATAAATTCATCAGCAAGGGCTTTTTTTGCGGAAAGTTCTATTTGCTTTTGTGTTGCAGATATTGTACCGAACGCTATATTTTCGGCAATGTTACGGTTAAACAACACCGTATCTTGCGGAATAAAGCTAATGTTTTGGTGCAAACTTTCTTGCGTTGCTAAAGCAATATTCTGCCCGTCAATCAAAATCTCTCCCTCTTGCAGTTCATACGCCCGTTGCAACAGATTAACCAATGTTGTTTTTCCCGAGCCGGATTGCCCGACAAGCCCGACTTTCTCACCGGCGTTAATCGTGAGGTCGAAGTCCTTAAACACCGGTTTGCATCTGCCTTTATAAGCAAACGTTATATTCTTAAATTCAATTTTTCCGTTCTTAGCTTTTAATTTCACGGCATTAGGCGTATCAACAATTCCGTGTGGAACAGCAAAAGGTTCAAGTCCTTGCTCTATTTTAGCAATTGCAGCTTTATGATGCTGGAAATTGTCAAATAACATTCCGAGTTGATTTAACCCGCCGGTTAAAGCCATCAACACAAATACAACATCAGCGGTTGTAATGTTCCCCTTGCTCCAAAAAAATACCGCTGCGACAAGCAGTAAGAAAGAAGAAAAACTGACAGCCACACCGACAGCCGTATATTGCTTGAAAAACAGCACCGTTGACTTAACAACACTATTATATCTCTGCAAAAATAACGGACGCAGCCGTTGCTTCTCGTACTCAACATTGTCAAATTGTTTAACTGTTTCCAAATTGTTAACCACATCCAAAACCCGCCCGCTGACAATGGCTGATATTTTGGCGCGGATTTTATTGGCTTTCATAAGCGCAGTGCTGAAATACCGCCCCGGATAAATCACCAAAACCCCCAACGCAAAATACCCGAGTCCGATAAATGGGGAAATGAGCATAAGCATTATCGTTTTGACCATAACATCAAGAATTATCTCCGCATCCCACTTAAAGCGACTTAACATCTCGGGAAGTTGTTTAACTTCATTTTTTTGTGCAATCAACATACCGCTTTGCTTGGAGGTGATAAATTCATAACTGTGCCCCAAAAGGTATGCAAACAAATCCTGCTCCATCCGGCTCTTGCAAGGAATGAGAAAGTATTTGTTGGTAAAATAATCAGCATATCGGCTGGCAAATATAGATGCCGCGCTGCACCCCGCAAACAAGTAAACATACAACATAATGTCCACACTATCAGGATTATCAAGTTTAATCGCGCCGATAATATCAGAAAAAAAACGAATATTCAGATTAAGAAGCGTTGCTGCCAATATCATTAAAATAAAAAATAACACAAGCCGCCATTTAAAAATTTTGAGATATATCGCCAACAGCGGAAAAAACTTTTTAGGAAATGGCTGCATAATTCCTCACAAAATATATAAGATGCTATAAAACATATCATAAAATACAACTTCTGTCAATCAGTATAAATTCTCAGTACAGTTATTGACATTAAGTGATTGAATTATTAAAAATATAAAAAATAAAAGAGGATTTAATGAATACAAGTATTGAAAATTTCCATAAACGCCGCCGCGCTTTTATTATTTTACCGCGAGCTGGGCTACTACTGGCAGAACCGGAGTCTGTGTTATCACATAAAGAAATACTATTAGCCGCAGGTTTTTCTTCTTCTGCTATCAAAGATATAATGATAGCGTGTCCTCGCGGCTATTTTCTCGATAATACACTTGTTATATATCAAGGTGATAATATAAAAGAGGGTGGAGCTTGGGAGCTGCAACCACAAAATTTCTCAGCTGTTAAAAATGTTTTTGAATATTTAGAATGCATACTGGGACTAAATTCAGATACTAAAATATATTTAGGAGTAAAGTGTGGTAAGTTGGGGGCTGTATGGGAGCAGTATAATCAAGTGAACATAGAGTTTTTCAGATAAAATTTATAGAGTTTCAAAGTTCTGATTACGAATAGCAAAAAACAGCTCCGGAACGAGCTGTTTTTTTGCTATTCAGTACAGAATTTGATTATTGTATTTCAGATATAAAAAAAGCTATCTAAAGATAGCTTTTTGCGTTCCGTGGCGGGAGCGACGGGGCTCGAACCCGCGACCCCATGCGTGACAGGCATGTATTCTAACCAACTGAACTACGCCCCCATCGGAACAAAAACACTTATAACCAACAAAAAATATAATTGCAAGCATTTTTTTATATTTTTTTCGATAATTTTTCAAAAAACATTGCAGCCCTTAATTTATAAGGAATTTTAATGTTGCGTACTTCCGGATTTTGCTTGGTATATCTTTCCCATTCTTCCGTGCTGCAGATATCTTTGTTAGTGCGATTTTCTTTAATAATCCAGATTTTCAGCTCATCTTTGAGAATTTGGCAACAGCCAAGTGTTGCACCGGAGAAAGCCGTGGCAGATAATTGTTCGGAAAGTGTGTTCAAACTGTCTGCTTCAGGAGAATAATCAAGCCCGCCCAAAGTTGTTAAAAGTTTCCTTAAAATATAAAAACGCAATTCTTTATGCCAGCTTAAAAATTCGGCATAGTCAAAAGAAAAGCCGCAGTCTCCCCATTTATGCACTTTGGAGTTAATAATCTCGTCCACGGTGTCTTCTATAAAACCTTTGATTTTGCGCAAATCGGCAGCAGCCTCGCATAATCGTTTCGCAGTAATGCCTGCCTCCCTTTCCAGACAGGGCAGATATTGCCGTAGTTTG
>CAJTWX010000061.1 GCA_910580155.1 uncultured Alphaproteobacteria bacterium | reverse complement strand
TGATCCGACCGACGCGGGGCTTCCATATGGGAGCTCAATGCTAAAATTACGCGGTTTTTTTAGGCTTTAACGATGTGAAGAACGTTCGTAATCCCTGCCCTTCCGAACGGATAGCCCGCGGTAACGACAATATGCTCGCCGGACTTAGCCAAACCGGAAATGCGCGCAAACCCGCGGGATACGGTTTCGATATTATCAAAACTCTCAAACACTTTCTTGTCTATAAAGGTTTTAATGCCCCAAACAAGGTTCAGACGCCGTGCAATCTCTTCGCTGGGGTTGATGGAAATAACCGGCAGACACGGACGTTCCTGCGCCATTAAAAGCGTGGTCGCACCGGAAACGGAAAATGTTGCGATACACGCCACCTTACTCATTGTGCGCACAACTTCGCTCGCTGCGTGCGTAATCGCGTGCGATTCGTTGTTACAGCTTGATACTTCCGCAAAATGGTGAACACTTTCAAGATATCTCGGGTCAGCTTCCACATTTTCAATCACGCCGCGCATTGTTCTGACTGTTTCGACCGGATAATTACCCGCTGCCGTTTCCGCTGAAAGCATTACCACATCGCAACCATCATAAACGGCAGTTGCCACGTCTGAAACTTCCGCCCGTGTCGGAATCGGTGCCGATATCATCGATTCGAGCATTTGCGTCGCCACAATCACCGGTTTGCCATACAAGCGGCACTTTGCCTCAATACGTTTCTGCAACACCGGCACAGTCACAATCGGACACTCCACACCCAAATCGCCGCGCGCCACCATCACCATATCCGACGCCTTGACAATCGCATCCAGTTCATCAAGCACTTGCGGCTTTTCAAGCTTGGAAATAATCCACGCCTTTTTGCCGATAATCTTGCGCGCCTCTTTAATATCCGCCGCACGTTGCACAAAAGAGAGGCACACACAATCCACCCCGAGTTTGAGGGCAAAATCCAGATCATTTAAATCTTTCGGCGTCAGCGGAGAAATATTCAAAGATGAATTCGGCAGGTTAACGCCTTTATGCCCCGAAATTACACCGCCCACTTCAACTTCTGTCACCGCAAAATCAGCATTACACTCCAACACCTTAAGAATAATATTGCCATCGTTAACCAGCAACGTATCACCAACCTTCAACGCCTCAAAAATTTCTTTATGCGGCAGGGTAACGCGATTTTCGTCACCTTCTTCATTTTTCATATCAAGTGTAAATTTCTGCCCTTTTTTGATTGTAACCTTTCCGTCCTTAAACGTACCGATTCTCAGTTTTGGCCCCTGCAAATCTGCCACAATCGTGGTATGAACATTCTTTCTTTTGGCAACAGCGCGTACCGTTTCAAAAGTTTTTTTGTGTTCTTCTTGCGTTCCGTGGCTGAAATTAAGCCGGAATCCATCCACGCCCGCCTCAATCAAACTCTCGATTTTCTCTTCGCTGTTTGAAGCAGGGCCTAATGTTGCTAATATTTTTGTACGCGTATTGCTTGGCATAATATTTCTCCAAAATCTACATTCCATCTTTCGCTTCCTTACATATATAACATAAATGTTTAATAACTAATTATTCTTTACTTTCTCCACAATTATTTCTTGTCAAACAAAAATATCTTTGTTAAAGTACCCCCCGAACAGATTCTGTAACTATGATGTAAAGGGAGATACAATATGTCAGAAAATGAAGTTGGCGGCATAGACAGCACCAGATTAAACTCGCTGATAGAGCGCATTGAACGCTTGGAGGAAGAAAAAAAAGGCATTGCCTCAGACATCCGCGATATTTATGCAGAGGCTAAAGGCGTCGGCTTTGATGTCAAGATTATGAAAACTATCATCAAATTAAGAAAAATGAATCAGGCAGACCGTGATGAACAAGAATTCCTGCTTGATACTTATCGTAAAGCCCTAAACGTTTAAGATATGCATCAGACAAAAGAAGCTCTGCCCGAAACAGAGCTTCTTTTTTTATTATGCAACACTACTTTTACTCAATCGTAGTCTGTTTATACGGCAACTATTCCTCGTGCCATCGCATAAATTGCAAACAGCGCAGCCACAACGAGCACACCGGCGGCAAAGCGTTCTCCTGTCGTAAACGCCGGTTCATCGGGCGCATTTTGGCGGCGTGCGTGAACAAACACCGGAATACCAACGGCCATAAAGATAAGCGCCATCAAAAGATAGTTAAGCCCCGCCGCATAAATTAGCCACAAGGCATAAAGCGACCCGATAACAGCCGAAAGCAACGCAGCACTGCGGCGAATATAAAAGTTCGCCGGATACTCGTGGTCTTCACACAGTTTCCACAAATACATCGCACTCGCAAAATACGCCGGCAGCACCATCACACTCGTAATGCTGAGCATTGTGTTCCACGCATTACCCGAAAAATAAACCATCAGCATAAACAACTGCATCAAAAAGCTTGTCACATAAAGAGAAACGGACGGAGCCTGTGCAGCGTTTTCTTTAGTAAATTCTTTCGGAAACGTGCCGTTTTCAGCTGCAGCCTGCGGAATTTGCGCCGTAACCATCGTCCACGCCAGCCAGCTTGTCAATACCGAAATCAGCAAACCGATATTCATAATATACGAGCCCCATTTGCCAATAACCGCTTCAAGCACCGCCGCGGTTGACGGATTCGGAAGTTTTGCCAGCTGTTCCTGTGTCATTAAGCCATATGGCAAAACCGAAAGCAGCACATACACAAGCAGACACCCCGAAAAACCGAGCAAAGTTGCCGTTCCGACAGACTTCGGATTTTTTGCGTGTTTAGACATCACCACAGCACCTTCAATACCGATAAATGCCCAGAGGGTAACGAGCATTGTCCCCTCAATTTGCTTTGTCAAATCACCGAGGTTATGCTCACGTTCGCCCCAAAAGTCAAACGAGAACTTATCCGCATTAAAATAAATCATTGTCACCACAATAAAAAACAGCAGCGGTACAATTTTTGCCACCGTACCGATAAGGTTGACAATTGTTGCCTGCTTAATCCCTTTTAACACCAGCGCATTAAAGCCCCAGATTAAAATTGACCCGCCGATAATGGAATATAAATTATTTCCACCCACAAAATACGGTGGGAAAAAATAATTAAGCGCATCCATCGTAATCACCGCATAGCCGACATTGCCGCATATCTGGCACAGCCAATACGACCAACCGATGGTAAAACCGACATAGCGTCCGAAACCTGCACGGCTGTACATATAAATGCCGGCAGTCAAATCCGGCTTAACCACCGACAAAATACGGAACGTATTCGCCAGAAAATAAACGCCGATACCGGTGATAATCCACGCCAAAATCACCGCGCCGACCGAAGCGCCGGCGGCCATATTCTGCGGCAGACTGTAAATCCCGCCGCCAATCATAGAACTGACAACCACACCCGCCAACGCCAAAACGCCAAGCTTGCCTTTATCGTCGGAGGCAGGCGCAGACGCCGGTCTTGCTGCAGACGTGATTGGTACGTTTTTCTGTTTTGCCATTATTCTTATCCTCTAACTAAATTAACAATTCAAATCCCGTTTAGTTAAAAGAAACCTTAAACTTTGGCAGCCGGTGCGTGTTCAAAATTCAAAAACCCGAGACAGGTCAGGCTGTAGCCAAACTGCTGTTCAATGTTAAGGTAGTTATGGAACAGCTGGAACTCGCTGTGTTTTTCTACACCGCGGATTTCAAGTTCGTGATTAAGCGATTTGTTAAGCCACATCTCGGCGTGCCCTTTGGCAATTTCATCATCAATCTGAGTATCAAAAAACTCAACATATTCAGCAGCCCAGCCACCGATAAGCTCGCCGTTTTTATCTTTGCCCCAGCAGATGCCAAGTCCGGTTGCAATTGCCTTATGCTCGTCACGGCTTGCCCCGTGTCCTGCCATAATCACTTCCAAAACCGCACCGTGTTTAAATTGGTCAACCACTTTGTCGACCGGAACGATATTACCGTAAATTTCTTTCGGCAAAACGGAAGTATAAGGCACAACGTTGAAGTTTTCGATTTTTGCCTGCAGCAAGGCCGAGTCATAACAAAAAGTTTCAAAAGGTTGTGGCGGAATACCCTCATTGGCCTGCCCGACACCACCTGTAATAAATGCTAAAGTTGGAAATCTAACACCTTCTGTCATTTTCTTCTCCTGTAAAAATTGATATTAAAAAGCAGGAAAGAAAATAACCCTTAATTTATGTTTTTAAATGTCAAACCGGTCAAATTAGCCTTTTAGCTATATCCAGATATTGCGTTGGTGTCAAATCTTCCGCACGCAAGGTCGGCTCAATCCCTAACGCCGTTAAATGCTCCAAAATACCATTGATACTTTTCAAACTCTGACGAATCATCTTGCGCCGCTGCCCAAACGCCAGACCGGTTAACATCTCAACCTTTGCCAAAAGCATCGCCGGAACAGGTGCGTTCTTTGGCTTAAACAACAATACTGAAGACCAGATTTTAGGCGCCGGAACAAAACACGTCGGCGGCAAATCAAATAACCTGACAACATCGCATTGCAATTGTGCCATCACCGACAACCGCCCGTACTCTTTCGTCCCTGTATCTGCCAAAATCCTGTCCGCCACTTCTTTTTGAAACATCAGTGTCAGGCTCTTAAAACTCTCAATCATCTCAAGCCAGCCGGTCAAAAGCACCACGGAAATATTATACGGCAAATTGCTGATAATATGGGATTTGCCTTCTTCAGCAGCGTTCGCGTTCCAGCCAAACTTTAATGCATCGCCCGCACAAACCTCAAGCTGCGGATAATAAACCTTAATCTCTGCCAAAATCTCCAAGCAGCGCTCATCCATCTCAATAACCGTCAATTTCTCCGGCGTTTGTCGCAATACCGCCTGAGTCAGCCCCCCCGGCCCCGGTCCAACTTCAACAAAACGCTCGCCGGTCAAGTCCGAAAGTCCCTGAGCCTGCATTGAAAGCCGCACAATCTTATCGGTAATGTTGCTATCAAGCAAAAAGTTCTGCCCGAGAGCTTTCTTTGCCATCAGCCCGTATTTCTCAACAAACTCTTTCGTACTCAGCAAACCATCCGCCATAGGTTAAACCTCTAAAACTTTTTCTCAACCACGGCGCGGTTACGCAAATCGCGGATATATTTATTTGCAAGCTCATCCGTTTTGCGGTTTTGAATAAATTTGCGTACTTCCTCATCATCCGGAACTTTCTGCTCGGCCTTTTTGGGGTCATACACCCTGTCCATCTTAAAGATATAATAATCAGCCCGATACGGAATGGCGGTTGAAACCTGCCCTTCTTTCAACCCGCGCACCACCTTATCCAAGGGAGCAGCCAACTGTCCGGCCGAAACCCAGCCAAGCTTGCCACCTGAAGGCGCACTGGCCGCCTGCGAAAACTGCGCAGCATAAAGCTCAAACCGCGGGTCATTACGCAAAATTCTGACCAGCTCATCAATATGCTCGGCATCTTTTTTCTTAATCACGATTTCCGAAACCATATATTTAGGTGTATTCATATCTTTTTTAATCCGTTCAAACTCCGCTTGAACCTCACGGTCCGACACCGCCACATTCAGCCCCTGCCGGCGGTTAATAAGTTTGTTCCACACCAGATTAGCCTTAATCTGATTCAAAAACACATCGCGGCTGACGTGATATTCTTTAAGCACATTTGCAAATTTGCCCGCCGGCACACCATTAGATTTTTCAAAATTCCGATACGCCTCTTTAATTTCTTTATCCGAAACGCCCACCCCTTGTTTTTCAGCTTCCTGCAGTTTGACTTTTTCATCAATCGTATTCTGCAACACTTTTTCCGCAACCATTTTTTTATTTTTCGCATTGATACTAAGTCCGCTCGTTAAAGCAAACAAATTAGCCCGTTCCTGCAAATCTTTATTAGAAATCATCTCACCGTTAATAGTAGCCACAATCTTCAAACCGTTGCCAAAAAGATTATACGGGCGAAAAACCGCCTGTTCCTGTCTTAGTTTTGATTCCCGTTCTGCCTCTGCCCGAGCCGCAGCTTCCGCTTCTGCTCGCGCTGTTTCTTCAGCATCGGCATTGTTGCGCCGAAACATAATCGACTTTGAGGTTGTACCCCTGAGTTCCCTGTCAAGATTAGACATATCAATATCCGCTGCCGTTGCATTAAAAGCCATAAACAAAAGTCCGAAAACACTCATTTTTTTCAACATTTCATTTTCTCCTGTTTAATCAGAACCAAAACCGCCCAGCGTTTTAAAGAAAAACGTTACGCCAAACTCATAGTCATTGTCCATACTCGGGTCATCATAATTATACCGCTTCGCTACAAACGCAAGCCTCAGGCATTCGTCTTCATATGTCAAATGCCCGCCATATTCCAGCGAACCACCGCCACTCGTCAAATCAATACGATCATAAATCCCAGCCGACCAGTCCTTTGTCAGCTTGGAGTTAGCCGACAAATACAGTTCTTTGCGCTCATTGGTCGTATAATACGAATTTTGGTTCGGCTGTAAATATATATACGAAGTATAAACATTAAATATTCCGGTACCAAACCTTGCCCCCAACTCGCTGTATTTAAGCTCAAAATCATCCTTGTCCAAACGATAGCGATAGTTCAAATCCAGATATTTATTCGGACTGGCATACACACGCCCCACATAGTCCGACAGCCGTTCGTCTTCATCCACAGCCCGCATAAACGTACTTTCATCCGAAAGCTGATACGTCTGCGCAATAAAAGCGGACGTACGCCCCATAATATTTCCATAAGAGCTCCAGTTCAACCCATAGCTGATGCGGCTGCCATCATCATTGCGGTCATAACCGGCATAACGGTCAAGGCTTAAGATATTTGCATCGTCAAACTCCGTATCCGCACTATCCGCATTTGGAATTTTCTCAATATCATTTTTATTATCCGGTGCAAAAGCTGCCACAACCACCGGCTCCAAAATCTGCCGTGTCGTATCTGTCGCACGCACAAACGGCAACCGCCATTCCACACCGACTTGCGGAAAAATCCGCGCCAGTGTCCCGTCATACTCTCTGTTCGGCAGATATTGATAATCATCAATATAATAAACATCCGACTTCACCGACGCCACAATTTTATACTGCTCGCCATATTTGCTCGTATAAGGCAGCTCCCACGAGTTAATCATTGAAAACCGCTGCGATTCTTCATCATTTTCGCGATACACCGACGCCGTGCTGATGTTGGTCTTAAAATACGAGCCGTATTCGCTCGGATTGCTGATATTCTCATATTCAATAAACGGCGCAACCGTTGGCATACTTTTCATTCGGTTACGATATTCCGCATCATTGTGTTCTTTAAGATTATAACTTGTCAGCGTATAATAATACCCCTCAATCGCCGCATAGTCGCGTCCCTTAAAACGCTCAAAAGCCAAACGCGACGTCAACCAGGCATCATCGCGATAAGGTTGGTTCAAATCCTTAAGGTAAAACACATCCGAAGCATAGTTATAATCCAAATTGGCAACCCACAAATCATTCAACTCATACCGCGCATCTAAAAATAAATTGCCGCGATGCGACGGGCGGTTAAACTTTTTGCCCCGCCGGTTGTTATAGTCTTTGCCGTTATCTTCCAGATAAGTACCCTCTGCCTTGATATGCCCGTTATAAACATACTGCCGGTACTGCCCACCCAACACAACACCTCTGTCAGTGGTAAAATACGGCGACAAAATCACATCCGTATGGTCGGAAACATCCCAGAAATACGTCGGCTGGATATATTGCCCCAAATAAGACGAACTGCCCATCGAGGTCATTAAAAAGCCCGAACGCCGCTTAACTTCCGGCGCCGGATGACTTAAAAACGGCAAATACAGCACCGGAACATTTTTAATTCTTAAAACAGCGTCATTATAGTTAATGTTCTGCCCCTCAGCATCATAGTTCACCTTGCGCGCGTCAATCTGCCACAGCGGCGACTTCCCCTCGCACATATCGCACGCAGTGTAGGAGGCATTGCGCATTTGCTTGTTGTTATTGGCTTTTTTAATAAATGTATCCGCCCAAATCCGCGATTCGTCACGCATCAAAACTTTTACCTTGTTAACCTCCGCACGGCTCATTTTGTCTGATAAGCGGATTTCATCGGTATAAAGCACGCTGCCGTCCGCCTCGGTTAACACCACATTGCCTTCGGCAATAATAACGTCTTTAGGTTGCTCATACCACAGCCGGTCAGACTTCAGCTCCATCTGCCCGCGCGTCACAATCACATTACCTTTAGCCAAGATAACACCTGTTGCCTCGTTGGTTTCAAGCTCGTCTGCCGAAAAATATATCTCAACCTCTTCGTCTTTCTGGGGCTTTTTTTCCAAGGTCGGCATAATATCCGTCATATTCCCCGGAGAAAACTCCGCTTTCGGCGTTTTGGTTGTGTCTTTACGCACAATTGCCCCCGCCACCGGCTCATTCGCAGCCATTGCCGCCGGCAGATACAACACCATCGCCGCCACAATATACGGATTAAACCTCATAAGCCCCCTCCTTTGCCTTTTTCTTATGCAACACCGGCGTTTTATATAAAAGCGTCCAACAAATAACAAGCGGCAAAATGCAGTTTACATACATCAAAAACACAATCCATTCGTGTTTGCGCGCCATATTAGCAAATGTCATATCCAACATCTGCACCAGTATCATCGCCAAAATGGAAACCGTAATTACACGCCCCTGCCCACGGCGGTTGAAGTTTGCAATCAACAGCCCGGTACACGCCAAAAGAGCAAACACCAAATTATAAAACGGTGTCAAAATCCGCCGGTGGGCCTCGGCCCTGAACCGCCGCGCCTCTTTGGGAGCAATCTTCGGATTATTTGCCTCGGCAAAAAGCTCGCTGATGCTTTTCTCACGCACGCCCTTGTCTTTTTTGCGCGCCTTGGAGATATCGCCGAAATCCACCACATAGTCATCAAACGTCATTGAAGAAAACTGCCCGCTCTTGCGGTTCATCGTCTGCCGTGTACCGTTTTTCAATAAAATTTTCGGCCCTGTTTCCGTATATTCAAGCGTTCCCGTTTCTGCCACCGTCACCACCTTTTCAGTTGGTTTCTTGCTGTCACTGACCAAAATCCCCTTAACTGTGCCATCATCCAGAAACTTATCAATAAAAATCGTCATATTGCCTTTAAACGAGGTAAACATTCCCTCGCGCAACATCATTTTTGTAAAGCTGTTCTTAACCTCAAACTCCAACTCGCGAAACTTATTTTCTGCCGCCGGCACCCCGACATTTAGCACAAACACATTAAACAACGCCAATAATACGCCCATAAAAACAGCCGCCCGCGCAATCACCACCGAACTGATGCCAACTGCTTTCATCACCACCAGCTCACTGTCAGTAATCAGCCGGTTATACACAAACATCACCGCCACAAACAGCGCAATCGGCGACAAAATGCCGAAAACCCGCGGCATCAAAAGTGAGGTCATCTCCACAAACAGATAAACGGGCAACCCTTTGTTCGTCACCATCTCCACAAACTTTAAAGACTGCGTGAGCCACAACATAGACATCAACGACAGCGCCACCAACAAAAAGCCGGTTATAATCTGTTTGGTTATATAAATATCTAATTTTTTCATAAACCTTAAGTTATCTTATTAAAACTTAAATTTCAAACTTTATTTTTAGTATCACTCCGTTTAAAATTCATTAAGAAAATCATTTAAATTAAAATATTTAGAATGTAAACAGATTTTATTTCCCATACCTCCGCAACAGACAACGCCCGCCATCCGAAGAAAGCGGGCGTTTTACATTCTCTCCCTTTATTTCTCCTTTTTCTCAACATCAATCAGATTGATAATCATCTGCTTGCCATAAAAATCCATTAACTTCTTAATAAGCCCCCAGTGTATATGACCGCGTGCCAGCTCCACATTATCAATTTTTTTCGGCTGAATACCTGTCATATTGCTGACTATGGCTAATTTTAAGCAGCGTTTCCAACGCTCTTCATACAACAACCGCCCGAGAATAGCGCGCAAATCCCGTCCGACAATATATCCTCTTGCACTATATTCAATTATTTTTGTCATTTTTCATAACTCCATATTTTAAATGTTAAAACAAAACTGGCGCCGGATAATCCTAGC
>CAJTWX010000060.1 GCA_910580155.1 uncultured Alphaproteobacteria bacterium | reverse complement strand
ATCCTCTTAAAAAAACATTAACCTCTTGTGTTTATCATAAACTTATGTATAGTCGTATCATTAAAGCAGAAATTCCGCAACCGCAAAGGGAAAGATATGAAGAAGTTTTTTGCATTTTTACTGTCACTAACCTGCCTTTTGACACCAAATACCGCATTTTCGGGAATTATCAGTGCCGCCGAAAAAGCTGCTAACCACACTCCGGCAGCTCCGGTCAAAGAGGAAGATTTGCAAAAGCTTTACAAAGAAATTCCGGATTTAGATGATAAAGAAGCCATTCGTGAATATCTGCAAAAACGCCTGTCCATTGTCAGTAAAGCCAATATCAGCAGCGAAGAAGCCGCCACACCGGCCGCTGCAAGTCTTGTGTCCACCGATGAACTTAAGCAAAAAGAGCAAAACACCCTCTCCGCATACGAACAGATTTACCGCGACACAATGAACCGCGCCGGACAAAACGCCACCCTCAACGAAGATATCGAAATAGACGGAACTTTTTATCGCCTCAAAGAAGACACCGGCGAATATCAGCCCTTTGTGCCGGATTTTCCGTTTGTAACCATCCGCCTCTCGGATAACCGCGAGATTTTGGCACCGGCCGAAGAACATATTGCATATATGCTGACCTCCTTAAATATTGAGCCGACCGGTCTTTTGCGTTTAAGCGAAGAGTTCGTTTTCGTCTCCAATAACGAGGGGTTCCCGACCGGTTTTTTCCGCATTCTCCCCAAATATGCCTATTCGCTGAATAACAAACGCCGCAAGCTTGATTTAACGCTTGATTCCGTCACCGTCAATGGTGAAGAATACCCCTACAAAATTACCGAAATCGGCGACTATCTGCATATCGAACCAGAAAAACCGCTCGACCTTCCGACCGGCATATACACATATCGCTTTAATTACACCATAGACCGTGCCGTTTGGTTTTATGACGGCTTTGACGAGCTGTATTGGGATGTTACCGGCCGTACGATTAAAAATGTTATCGGCTCGGCAAACGCCGTTGCCATTCTGCCTGCCGGCAAAACCTTTATGGAGCAAAATGCATTTGTAAGCACCAAAGAAGGCGTAAATCCGGACCGTGTCACCATCACGACCTTAACCGAAAATTCGCTGGGCTTTGCCGATACGGAAGCTTTGGGCGTCGGCGACGACATTCACCTCTTTATCAGGCTTGAAAAAGGCATTATCGTACCGCCGGACTTCGCCAAAAAATATCTGTGGTTTATTCACGACTATGGCGCAAGTTTTTTTGCGCTGTTGGCACTGGTTGCAATTTTCATATCATACCGCATTTCCGCCCGACAAATACGCCGCAACAAAGATAAAACCCGCGTTAATCTCAAAAAAACGCCTTCCCTCTTCCGCCTGATAAACGCTTCCGTTTTTGACCGTGTTTCTTTCGGAGCCGAACTCCTGAGCCTTTGTGCCAAAAACATTCTTGAAATACGTGCCAAAGATAACGCTGCCGTTTTGATAAAAAAGACTGATAATTTAAACAAACTCACCAAAACCGAACAGCAAATCGTCCGCCGCCTGTTTCCTAATCAGGAAACAAGCCTGCCGGCCGCTCCCGAATCCCGCTTAAAGCTTGAACGCGCATACAAATACCTCAAAAACCGCACTAACGGGCGTTTCAACCTCTATAAGCTGCAACTCAACGGATTGTATTTACTGTTCAGCCTCTCAATGCTCATTTGCGGTATTATCGGCGCCGCGGCCATAGCGGTTAATCCATCTCATACTTTCTGGATTATAGCCGTCTGCACGGCTCTGATGTTTACCTGCCTGATTATCTTTTCGCATCAATTCCGCCGCAAATATGTCAATTATGCCATAAAGGCGCTGATGATTGTTGAACTTTTGGGAATTGCCGGCTGGATGGCGATTTACACCTCAAACTTTTATGCCGTTTTAATCGCCTTAAGCGCGGGACTGATTATCTCGTATTACCGCCTGTTCTCACGGCGTACGGGACTTTTGCGCAACAAGATTAAAGAAACGGAAGACTATAAATCTTATCTGCAGAAAAACGTTGAATTAACGCAAAGCAGCCGAGATTTTAATGCAAAAATCCCCTACATTTTTGCATTCGGACTTGACAGCAAATATCAAGGAGTCGAGTCTTTTGCCTTGATAAATTGTTTGTTACAACAATTAAAACCTGATTCAGTAAAGGATTAAACAATGAAAGGCATCATTTTAGCCGGAGGTTCCGGCACAAGGTTATATCCCTTGACACAATGTGTGTCCAAACAGCTCCTTCCTGTCTACGATAAACCGATGATATACTATCCGCTGTCGGTTTTAATGCTGTTTGGCATTAAAGATATTCTCATTATCTCCACCCCGCAGGATACACCGAACATCGAGCACCTGTTCGGGGATGGCAAAGATTTGGGGCTTAACTTGTCTTACAAAGTGCAAGACGCCCCGAACGGCATTGCCGAAGCCTTCATTTTAGGCAAAGATTTTATC
This sequence comes from uncultured Alphaproteobacteria bacterium, assembly GCA_910580155.1. Lineage (GTDB taxonomy): Bacteria > Pseudomonadota > Alphaproteobacteria > RF32 > CAG-239 > CAG-267. The sequence continues at coordinate 7,683 of CAJTWX010000060.1, read as the reverse complement.
AATAACGATAAAGTCTGCCTGATACTGGGCGATAACATTTTCTACATCCAGTCCCAAATGGGCTGCTACCGCTCAATCGTACACGAAGAAAACAACGCAGCCACCGTTTTCGGCTATCACGTTTCTGATCCCGAACGCTTCGGCGTGATAGAGTTTGACGCGGAAAAGTGTGTCAAATCCATCGAAGAAAAGCCCAAGAAGCCCAAATCAAACTATGCGGTAACCGGACTTTACTTCTATCCTGCGGATGTTACGGAAAAGGCTGCCAAATTAAAGCCTTCTGCCCGTGGCGAGCTTGAAATCACCGATTTAAACAAACAATATCTGAAAGAAAAGCGGCTAAACGTCATCCCCTTAAAGCGCGGTAATGCGTGGTTGGATGCCGGCACACCTGATAGCTTGATGGAATCTTCGCAGTTTGTGCAAATTATCGAACAGCGGCAGGGCTTAAAACTCGCCTGTATCGAAGAAATCGCTTTCCGACAGGGTTTCATCGACGCACAACAGATGCAAAGCCTGATTAACCGCTTAAAAGACGGCGTTCCCTATAAAGAATATCTCCAAAAAGTTTACGAGGAAAACCATGATCTTTACTAAAACCGCATTAGAGGGTGTATACATCCTCACCCCGCGCGTGTTCCAAGACACCCGCGGCTACTTCTTTGAAAGCTACAACAAAAAAGAGTTTGAAGAACACGGATTACATTATGACTTTGTACAGGACAACCAGTCATTCTCAAGCTACGGCACCATCCGCGGACTGCATTTCCAAAAAGGCGAACACGCGCAGGCCAAGCTGGTTCGTGTTATCGCGGGCGAAGTGCTGGACGTTGCCGTTGATATCCGCCACAATTCGCCGACATACGGACAGCACGTTGCCGTCCGCTTATCAGGCGAAAACCAGCAGCAGCTCCTCATTCCGCGCGGCTTTGCGCACGGTTTTTCGGTATTGTCCGAAACCGCCGTTTTTGCCTATAAATGCGATAATTTCTATTGCAAAGAGGCAGAAGGAGGCCTGTGCGTCAACGACCCTGCGCTGGAAATTGACTGGAAGATAGATATGTCCAAAGCCAACATTTTGGAGCGTGATTTAAACCACCCGCTGTTAAAGGATTTAGAGCAATGTTTTTAGTAACCGGAGCAAACGGGCAGCTGGGCACCGCCCTGCAAAGCCTGTTGAAAGATAAAGCGGTTTATATTGACCGCGAAGAACTGGACTTAACCGACGAAACGGCGGTAAAAAATTATCTTGCTGCCAACCCGTTTGATTTCATCATCAACTGCGCGGCATATACCGCCGTAGACAGAGCCGAAGCAGACGAGGAAAATGCGCATAAAGTCAATGCGCTCGCCCCGCTCTATCTCGCCAAATACGGCAAGCGTATCATACACATCTCCACCGATTATGTATTTGACGGCACAAGCTGCAAACCGTATAATGAAGATGACACCACGCACCCCGTATCAGTATATGGCAAAACCAAACGCGAAGGCGAGCAAAACGTGCTTGAAAATGCCGATACCGCAATTGTCATCCGCACGGCGTGGCTTTATTCTCCGCACGGCGGCAACTTTGTTAAAACAATGCGGAAACTGGGAGCAGAAAAAGAAAGCTTAAATGTGGTGTTTGACCAAGTGGGCACACCGACAAACGCTTATGATTTAGCAGAAGCAATTGTTAAAGCCCTGCCGCAGATTAAATCGGGTGAAAAAGAAATCTACCATTTCACCGACGAAGGCATCTGCTCGTGGTATGATTTTGCCCGCGAGATAATGGAGCAGTCCAAACTCCGCTGCAAAGTCAGCCCGATAGAAAGCAAAGACTATCCGACGCCGGCACACCGCCCGCATTATTCGGTTTTAAACAAAGCCAAAATCAAACAGCGCTTTAATCTTGAAATACCCCATTGGAAGGAAGGATTAGTAAAATGTCTCAAACAATTTTAGTAACGGGCGGCGCCGGTTTCATCGGTGCAAATTTTATCCCGTATTTTATGGCACAACATCCGGACTACAAAATCGTTAATCTCGACAAGCTGACCTATGCCGGCAATCTCGACAATTTAAAGGAAGTGGAAAACAACCCGAACTACATATTCGTTCAAGGCGATATCTGCGATGATAAGCTGGTGAATGATTTGTTTGACAAGTATGATTTCACCGGCGTCATCCACTTTGCCGCTGAAACACACGTTGATAATTCCATCACCGGGCCAAGGCCTTTTATTAACACCAACCTCGTCGGCACGTTTAATCTTCTGGAAGCTGCGCGCACCCACTGGTTTGATGCACCGAATACGCCGAAAAAAGGCAAAGAAAACAATCGTTTTCACCACATCTCCACCGACGAGGTGTTTGGAATGTTAGGCGCGGAAGGCTATTTTTCGGAAACGACGCCCTATGCCCCAAGCAGTCCGTATTCGGCATCTAAAGCCGGTTCGGATTTCTTGGTCAGGGCATATCACCACACATTCGGGCTGAACACCACCACGTCTAATTGCTCAAACAATTATGGTCCCAAACAGCACGGCGAAAAGCTTATTCCGACCATCATCCGCAATTGCTTAAACCTCTCGCCGATTCCGATTTACGGCAACGGGCAGAATATCCGCGACTGGCTCTATGTGACAGACCACGCCAAAGCGATAGATATAATTTACCATAACGGCAAATCCGGTGAAACTTATAATGTTGGCGGACACAACGAGCGCACAAATATAGAAATTACTCATACAATCTGTGCAATATTAGATGATATCTGCCCCCGCCAAGACGGCAAGAAATACGCCGAGCTGATAACCTTTGTCAAAGACCGCGCCGGACACGACCTCCGCTACGCGATAGACCCTGCAAAAATTACCGGAGAGCTGGGGTACACGCCAGACGAAACCTTTGATACAGGCATAATCAAAACTGTTAAATGGTATGCAGATAAAGCATAATCCGCGCTGCAACAAACAGTACCAAACCGCCTGCCAGAGCATAACTTGCCGCTTTTGGCAGGCTTTTTTGTGAGAGATAATTGCCAAACCATAAAAGCGATACCGGCAACAAAATTGCCGCATAACGGAACTCGCTGGAACAAAAATACGGATACTCCAGCCAAAAATTTGCCCACGCCCCGAAGACGGAAAACACCAACATAACAACAGCAAGGTTCAGTGCATAATCCCGCCCCATTTTATATTTCCACAGCGAAAAAAACGATGCCGCCAACAAAACGGCGAGTATTCCACCCCAAGCATACAAGACATACGCCCAAAACATCCCCCGCCACGCCCATTCGCCAAATAAAGCTGTTTTTAAAAGCGCCAGAAAAACATTTGCCTCAAGCTTACCCGCTCGAACATCTGCCAGCGGATACCCGATTGTTTCCAAAGAAAACAGCCGTTCCATAACCGTATAATTGCTCAAATTCTGAAACTCGGTATTTAAAGGCGGCGGCACCAGCGGCAAACCATAATAAAGCAAAAACCACCCCCAGCCAAATCCGAGCACCGCCCCAAGCCCGATAACGCCAAATTGCCCCCACAATCTTAGCGAAAGTTTATCCTCCGCCTGCACCAATCGGCAAAGCCCGAACACACCGAGCGCCGGCACAATCATTATGCCCGAAAACTTAATCATTCCCGCCAGAAACAACATCCCCGCCAAAACAAACGTTTCTTTCCAGCCGCCGGCCAAATTCCACAGATAACCGGCATATAACATCACCAGCATCAAAAAATAAACCATCGCGTCGTTATTAACAAGGTTTGCAAAAATCGCATTTGCCGGAAACAGGCAAAACAACGCAAAAACGCCGAACCGTACTTCTGGCTTAAATGAAAGCAAGCCCGTAAACCGCCAGAAAACAATTCCCGCGCCACTTACCGCAAACAGATTGATAAACCGCACACAGTCAAATCCCGCCGCCTGCGTTTCCCCAAGCGCCATACAAAGTTTTGTCACAACAGCAGAAATCAGCCCCCACAACGGCGGCTGAAAATAAATTTCCTGCAAAAACCCCGCCGGATTTTGTACAAAAAAATCATTAGAGATAAAATAACCGGCCTGCATAACAAAATTATAATAGTCATATTGCCGCACATTCCCCATTGAGGCCGCCACATACCACAAATTTAACAAAAACGCCACAGCAAATACGGCATCCGCCGCACTGAAATCCCGCCGCATCCAGCCAAACACCGCCGCCACGCCAAGCACGCCGCCTAAAAGCGGATATGGCAGAAAAATCTGCCAAAATATCAGCCCGCAACACAAAAAAAACATCCCTTTAAGGTTAAAATGTAACACCATAGCGCCTCCTGTTTTCTAAATCATATCCCCCATCTTCTAAATATTCGCTTAATAAAAACCTTGCTTTTTTTAGAAAAGCACCTATAATACATTCAATTTTAAATTATTTTAACTATCATTATACCACAAATTTTTATGAAACAGTACACTTATGAAGAGCTGTGCGCCCTTGTGGAGCAGTGGCTGGCAGAAAATCAGAACGTATATTACTATCGCTCACGCAATCGCCCGTCTAAAGCCGTTCACCGGTTCATCAAACTTAATGAGCCGATTTGCTATGAGCCACATTGGCGGGGCGGCCCCCTCACTTTCCAAAAAGGGGATTATCTCCACGCCGATCCGCGCGATATCTACGGCCTGACAGCAGAAACATTAACGCGTTGTTATGTTCCGACAGAAATGCCGATATAAAACCTCTTCACAAACACTGCCCCCCAAGGCAGTGTTTTTTTTATAACAAACTTATCAAAATTAAAATTCTACAAATTATAGACAAAAACATATTGACAGAACCACAAAAAGCTGTTATATATTAAGCGAAAATTAACCTTTTAGGAGTTTCGCAGATGTTAAAAGCAGCTACACTGGCGTTATTTTTATGTGTTATAACCTCCACCGCCGGTTTAGCCAATAATAATACGGAAAACTGGTGCGGAACATACTTTGAAGATAACGGTCGCGGCTACATCCGCTTAGCACGTGAAGATTTCGGAACCGGCAGTTCAGACTGCAACCCCGAAACCTATCAGGAGCGGGTGGAAAACAGCGGCACCGCCAACATTGCGCTTGATTTCACGCATAACCGCTCAACAGTCAACAACTGGCGCAAATTTAAAAACCACCTGATTGAGGTTCGCGGCAAATTCCGCAATGGCTATATTGACAGCACACGCTTTGTCCGCGATATGGGCGTTTAGGCTATTTCATAATCTCCGCCCAGATTTCCGCCGGCAAATTGCCGCCCCCCACTTCTTTCATCGGGCTGTTATCATCATTGCCGACCCATACCGCCGCCGTATATTTGGCATTAGAGCCGATAAACCACGCATCGCGGTAATTTTGCGACGTACCGGTTTTACCGCGTGCTTCTGCCACATTGCGCGCTTTTCTGCCCGTTCCCGTCAATACGACTTCCCGCAGCAACACATTAACATCCTGAAGCGCCTTATCAGAAATAACGCGCACTTTTTCAGACGGCTTATGCTGATATAAAATGCGCTCTTTCGCAGTTTTAACATCTTTAATTCCAAACGGGAAAACCGCATATCCGCCGTTTGCGGTCGCCGCATATGCCGCCGCCATATCCAACACCCTGACTTCCGCCGCCCCGAGCACCAGTGACGGCTCGTCCTTAACATCAGTCGTCACGCCCATCTTAACCGCAGTGCTGATGATGTCGTCCAAATTCAGATACGTTGCCAAATCCACCGTCGCCACATTCAAAGACTTCGCAAATGCCTCTTTAAGCGTCACCTTGCCATAAAAACGCTTATCATAGTTTTGCGGCGCCCAGTCATCAATTTTAATCGGCTCATCCGCCAACACGTCAGCAGGCGAAAAACCGTTTTCAAGCGCCGTCAGATACACAAACAACTTAAACGACGACCCTGCCTGCCGCAATGCCTGTGTCGCACGGTTAAACTGGCTTTTATTATAATCATAACCGCCCGCCATCGCCTTAATCGCACCACTGCGGTCCAAAATAATCACCGCCCCCTGCGTCACATTTTTGGCCTTATTGGCGCGGATATGCTTGCGTAAAAGATATTCTGTCCGTTTTTGCAAATCATAATCCAGCGTCGTGCGTACATATACATCTTCGTTTCCGATATCCGCAAGTCCGGCCGCTTCACTCATCACATAGTCGCCAAAATAACGAATCCCCAAAATATTTTTATCATATGCGCTGCCAATAGGCAGAGTAATCGCGCGCTCCCATTCTTTTAAGGAAATTGACCCTGCGCGGCGCATTGCCGACAAAACCACCTCCGAACGTTCAATTGCAAGCTTTTTGTTTTTAAGATAATTATATTTGCTCGGCGCCTTCAACGCCCCCGCCAAAATTGCCGCCTCGCGCAAATTAAGGTCTTTGGCTTTCTTATTAAAAAAGCGCTTGGCCGCCGCGTTAATGCCGTATGCCCCGTTGCCAAAAAACACACGGTTCATATAAATATTCAAAATCTGCTTTTTGGTAAAATGTTTCTCAAGCCAGCGCGCCAAAATAAACTCCTGCACTTTACGCTTAATGCTTTTTTCACGTGTTAGAAAGAGGTTTTTCGCCACCTGCTGCGTGAGTGTGGAGGCTCCCTGCGCATACCGCCGTTTGATAACATTGACAGTCATTGCCCGCACAAAACCGATATAATCGACACCACTGTGCTTATAAAACCGCCTGTCTTCGGTATCAATCACTGCCTGCGCCACATATTTCGGCAGTTTGTCCACATCCACCGGTTCGGCAAACAATGCGCCGTATGAGGTCAGCTCCTTACCGTTATCCGCCAAAATCCGCACCCCGGTCTGCCGCTCCACCGACGCTGCGGCAGAAAAAGCCGGCAACGTACTGTAACAATACCACACAAACGCTCCCACGGCAAGCCCTGCTGCCAACACGCACCATAACGCCAGCATAAAAAGTGTCGCTTTCAGCCCGCGTTTTTGCCGCGTATTTTTTTTCTTTTTACGCAAAGTCTGTTTTTTAGGCTTTTTCTCAGCCGGAGCCGCCGCCGTTTTCCGTTTTTTACCCTGTACCATAGTTCAACACACTAAAAAATCTTACCTATGGTAAATTGTAAAACAAATTGGTTAGCAAAAGCTTAACATCCCCCTCGGCAATTACCATCTTCCGCTCTTTCCCCACGCATCATTGCGACAGCTCTAGCCCGTGACAATCTCCTCCTCCCACCCCGCGTCATTGCGACAGCTCTAGCCCGTGACAATCCCCTCCCTTTTCCCGCGTCATTGCGAGGGCTTTAGCCCGTGGCAATCCCGTGAATGCAAATCAGAACAAAAACAAAACAAAAACTTGACTTTATAAAACCAAAGTTATATAAAAGAAAAGTCCGGTGCAGCAACACTGGACTTTATTTAACTTAAAAGGGGTTAAACTCACCTTTAACTTCCTTAGTGAGTTAAAGATAACCTATTTTTCTTGAAATGTCAAGACAAAAAATAGGTTGTGGGTTTCCCCTTTCATTTTTTGAAAGGAAAAATAATGATAATAAAGCTTATTATTGTTATTCGGAAATTCCGAATTTTCTTGACTATTCGCAAATAGCAAGAAGGGCGGCGCCAACTTTGACGCCGCTTTTTATATAAGGGATGCTATCGCATAAGTTATGGATTGCTTCAGTAGCTGCCTTACGGCGCACTTCGCAATGACTA
>CAJTWX010000059.1:7963-10227 GCA_910580155.1 uncultured Alphaproteobacteria bacterium | reverse complement strand
ATCCCGTGAAAGGGTAATGATAAATTTTATGAAACAATATGTAGAACTGCGTAACACGTTCATCAAAGATGAGGCAGAAATGCGGAAGCGCTGGTTGTGGGGCGGTTTGGTGTCATATTTATCAACATATAAAGTGTATAAAAAATTTGCAACGGAATATCCGAAACTAACTGAAAAACTGGTTCAGGATAAAGCCAGCCGCTCGGTAGAGATACTTTCTGTTGAAAGGTCGGGCGGTGAAAACAGCTATGTTTGGAAAGTAGAGTTTAAAACATACGATTTCACATATAACGAAAATAAGGTTGGTATTCGTCAGGATGTCGAACCGGTTATTACCGAACGCTATTGGACGGCAAACATCACCTGCCGTATTGACCCCTTCCGCAGAACAGCATACCGCCGGCTTCTTAATCCACTTGGATTTGTTGTCATAAACTATTTTCAGAGCGAAATCGAAAATTAAAATAATCTTAAATAATTTAATGCTATAATCAAAATAGTGCAATTTAGCCTGTTGATAAGTCAGGACAATTTGTTTTCTCGTTAGACTTTTAAAAATAAAAGTTCTAATTATAAAAAAGGATTATTCTAAAATGAGGGAGAAATATGTATAAAGCACTTATTTTGTTTTTCGCTGTTTTAATATTGGCTGCGTGCAATATTCTTGGAAGCTACTATGAGCCTGAGCCTGTTGGTATTGGTAAAGATGTTTATGAGTTAAAACTTTCACCGTGTGCCTGCATAGAGGTTGAATTGCCCAAAACTCTGCCCGATTGGTTTAAGATGGTAAGTTAATCTTGGGGAAAGAAAATGGCTGAACAAATATCATCGGATAATACAAAAAAGGTTTTGTTAGAAGGGAATGGCGCAAAGGCTGCGCCCAGTTCTCGCCCGATTCGTCCGCAAAGAAAAGTCCCTGCGGATGTGGTTGTTGAAAATGCAACCGAAAAAAGGTATTTGTGGACGGCTCGTGCGTTTGCAATCGTATTTGCTGTCAGTCTGTGTTGTAATCTGATTTTGACTTATGTGATAATAAAGGTGATGCCTTTATATCGTGTCGAGCCATATCTGTTTAGTTTTGCGGATAAAGGGGAGCAGATTTATCATATTGAAGAAGTGCAAAGAATTTACGATTATAAATATTTAACTGAAATTTTTGTTCGTGAATATATATTGTTGCGCAATACATTTGTTAATGATGAAAAAGAAATGCGCGAGCGCTGGGAGCCGGGCAGCAATTTGCAGGAAATGTCGAGCAGGGGCGTATATGACAGCTTTAGAAAAACATTTGCAGATAAAGCTATAGAGCTTATCAGAGAGCATAATTTAACCAGAAATATAAAAATTTCTTCGGTAACCGAAGTTGGACCGAAAAGAGGCGGAATGGGCTGGCAGGTCGAATTTCGTGTTGAGGATATGATGCCGGCAAAGGAAACACCGCAAGTCAGTGTGTGGGTGGCAAATTTAACAATAAGATATAGAAGCAAAACAGTCAGATTTGGCGAACGTTTAAAAAATCCGCTTGGATTTACGGTTGTTGAATATAGTCAGGCTGAACGAAAATAATTTAAGGTTTGTATTATGAAAAAAGTATTTAGTATATTTTCCGTAATTGTCCTGTTTCAAATGGCAGGAAATTTGTCTTATGCGCAAATTACTAAAAATGCACTGGATCAAAATGCTGATCAGGCACAAGGAAATTATGCCGCAACTAATTTAAATTATTTAGGCAGTGGTTCTTTGGGAATGATGCAGAGTGCTTGGAAAGACCCTCTTCAGCATATGGGCGAAGGGCAGAGCCGTCCGGGGTACACCAAATACTATTGGACGCCTGAGCTGGTCTTGCCGGTACGCGTGCGCGAAGGAATGTATACTTTGATTAACTTTCCGAGTTGGGAGGTAATAGAAAATGTTTATTTGGGAGACGGGCAGTCCTTTACGGCAGAAATACAGGGGCCGTCCAGCCTGATGGTATATCCCGAAGCGTCGCAGTTTGTTGGGGTTGATACAAATATGATTGTTTTCGGGCGCTCCGGCAATAAATATGTTTTTTATGTCCAAAGCGAAACAATAAATACGGACAGAATTACCAACGCCATAATTGATATTGAAGTTGTCAAAAAAAAACAAGGCGTCGGCGGTTCGGGTTTTAGCGGTGGTGCCGGCGGCGGACATATCAATGCTAACGGCTATTCTCCGGATGGTTCCAGTGCGGATGCAACGTTTACACGCAACTTGCAAAAGGAAGACTGGATTGAAAATAT